>CAZXJZ010000224.1:0-7515 GCA_964641065.1 uncultured Hyphomicrobiales bacterium
CAGCCCTCGATCCTGTCGCCGACCCCGAGACCGAAAAGGGCGGCGAGACCATCGCGCCGAAGGGCGAAGTTACTGGCGAGGGCCAGCGTCCGCGCACGCCGGCCGAACGGCTGAATCTGGCCGGGGCCTCTCGCACCAAACATGCGAGATGCCTTGCCAATGCGATCTATTTCGAGGCGCGCGGTGAGGTCGAGCGCGGTCAGATGGCGGTGGCGCAGGTCGTGCTCAATCGCGTTTTCACCGGCTATTATCCGGGTAGCGTCTGTGACGTGGTTTACCAGAACGCGCATCGCAAGCTGGCCTGCCAGTTCACTTTTGCCTGCGACAATCACAAGGATGTCGTACGCGATCAGAAGGCCTGGGAGGTGGCGACCCGCATTGCCGACGACGCACTCGATGGCAAATTCTGGCTGCCGGAAGTCGGCAAGGCGACCCATTACCACGCGACCTATGTCAATCCGTGGTGGGTGCGTACGATGACCAAGCACACCAAGCTTGGCATCCACATCTTCTATCGGCCGAAGCGCTGGGGCGATGGCGAGGATATTCCGGTCTGGGGCGACAAACTCGAAGTTACCGGTTCGATCAAACGCGCGGCTTCACCCGCGATTCCGGAAAAGAAGAACGACGACAAGCGCGCCGAAGCGCAGCCTGCAGCGCCGGCGCGGCGTTCGATTTTCGATCCGGTCGAGCCGATCGATTTGCCGGGCGGCTGAATTGCTCTCCCCGCAGGCGGGGAGAGCGGGCGCGTTACTCTCCTGGCGCCGTCACACCTCGATATCGAGTGCGATATCGAGATTTGGCGCCGAATGCGTGATCGCGCCGGATGACACATAGTCAACGCCGGTCGCCGCGATCTCCGCCGCGTTGTCATGGGTGATGCCGCCCGAGGCTTCGATCACCATCCGTCCGCCGACCAGCGCCACTGCTTCCTTCAGCATCGGCACTGAAAAGTTGTCGACCAGCAGCACGTCGGCCAGGCCGGTAGCGAGCACTTCACGCAATTGCTCGATGGTATCGACCTCGATCTCGATCTTGACCAGATGTCCGACGACCGACTTGGCGCGCTCCAGCGCGGCCCGGATGCCGCCCGCGACGGCGATATGGTTGTCCTTGATCAGCACCGCATCGTCGAGACCGAAGCGGTGGTTGAACCCGCCGCCGCAACGCACGGCGTATTTCTGCAAAGACCGCAGCCCCGGCGTGGTCTTGCGGGTGCAGACCAGGCGGGTGCTGGTGTCCTTGAGCCTGTCGACCAGCGAGGCGGTCGCAGTAGCGACGCCGGACAGATGCCCGGCAAAGTTCAGCGCCGTGCGCTCGGCTGCGAGCACGGCGCGCGCGTTGCCGGTGATGGTCATCAGCGCAGTCTTTTTCTCGACGGTATCCCCGTCGCGGGCATGCGGAACGATCTGCGCGTCCGGAGCCAGCTTCAGCATCACCGCCTCGACCAGCGGCAGACCGGCGATGCGGCCAGCTGCACGCGCCACCACGATGGCGCGCGCCTGCGCGTCCTCCGGTACGGTCGCGACCGAGGTGACGTCGCCGGCGCGGCCCAAGTCCTCGGCGAGCGCGCGCATCACCGCATCGTCGATCTCGAGCGGCGAGATGAAGGCGTCGGGGCAATAGAGCGACGACGCAGAAGCCGCGACGTTGAAGCGGCGCATGGGATTGAGCATCGCGTTTGCCCTCTAGTTCTTCAGGTTGATCATGCGTTCGACCGAGCGACGCGCCTTCTCGGCGATCATCGGATCGATCACGACTTCCTCTTTCATATAGACGAGGCTTTCGAGGATCTTCGGCAGGGTGATCCGCTTCATATGCGGGCACAGATTGCACGGCCGCACGAACTCGACGTCCGGCAATTCCGCCTGCACATTGTCGGCCATCGAGCATTCGGTGACCATGACCACGCGCTTGGGACGCTTGTTGCGGACCCAGTCGATCATATGCGCGGTCGAGCCGGTAAAGTCGGCTTCGGCGATGACATCCGGCGGGCATTCCGGATGCGCAATGATCTGCAGATTGGGGTCGGTCTCGCGATACATGCGCAATTCGTCGCCGGTGAAACGCTCATGCACCTCGCACGCGCCTTTCCAGGCGATGATCTTTTTCGAGGTCTGCGAAGCGACATACTTCGCCAGATACTGATCCGGCAGGAAGATGACGGTGTCGGCGTCGAGGCTTTCCACCACCTGCAGCGCGTTCGACGAGGTGCAGCAGATATCCACTTCCGCCTTCACCTCAGCAGAGGTGTTCACATACGCGACGACCGGTACGCCCGGATAGCGCGCGCGCAACAGGCGGACATCCTCACCGGTGATGGCTTCGGCAAGCGAGCAGCCGGCGCGCATGTCCGGGATCAGCACGGTTTTGTCCGGGTTCAGGATCTTCGAGGTCTCGGCCATGAAATGCACGCCGCCCTGCACGATCACGTCGGCCTTCACCTTGGTGGCTTCGCGCGCGAGCTGCAGCGAGTCGCCGACATAATCGGCGACGCAATTGTAGATTTCCGGCGTCTGGTAGTTATGCGCAAGAATGACGGCATTGCGCTGCCGCTTCAGCTCGTTGATCGCCTTTACGTAGGGCGCAAAGACCGGCCACTCGACCGCCGGAATGACGGTCTTGATGCGCTCGTAGAGATGCGCGGTCTCGCGTGCGACCTCTTCGTTCCATTCGAGCTTGGGCATGGGGAGCACGCCGAACTTGCGCGCGGCCGCATCCGAGCGGCGCGGCAGCGAAGCCGGTACCGGCGGTAATCCCTTCGCAGGGCCCTGCAATTCAAGGAGCGGCATGGCGGCCTCCCAAACTCGATCGACTATCGAGCGAACTATATGCTCAGTATGAGCATATCTAGGTACAAAATTAGCCGGCACAAGGTGCCGGTCAATTCCTCTCACGATGAAAACAAGGCTAGGCGACCTTTATTCTCATCGTGAGCAAAAGAATGTAGCACTTTCTGCCGCCGCTGACCACCCCGGCAAAGCAATAAAAGCCGGGCGAGTAGCGGCGCGAGGTCGCGCCTACCGTCGCCGCGTCGTCGTGGCGGCAGCGCCGCCCTTCATCTGAACGCGGCAAGCCGGCGTCAGGTTGCGCATATTCTGGTACAGGCAATTCTCGATTGCGTGCACCATCGGAATGAAATTGCTGCAGAATTTGAAGGCATCGCCTTCGCATGCCTCGCGCTGGGCAATCGTGCCCTGGGCCGCGGCCGGCGTCATGGTTCCGACGGCTGTCAGCATTGCGGCTACGAAAATCCCGAGGCGGAGCGATTTGGCATGCATCATCATTTCAGACCCCCAATTGTCGATTCGCCAAGATTATCACGAAAGCGGCGGATCCCGCCGGGGTGTGACACGCCATCCGAGCCATTCCGCCAGTGTATCGCTCCCATCACCAAGTTTCGTTAGGGCCGTGCGCGTCCGGGCCCTATTTTCGCCGTTCGCCGCGCCGGCATGGCGCGGCTTGCGCCGATCGCCGGAAGGGTCGCAATGCACGATACAATACGCGCTGCCCCGGGCGGCCGCATGTCCTGGCGCACGCCGCTCGTTGTCATCCTGGCCGGCTGTGTCATTTCGATGATCTCTTTCGGTCCGCGCTCAGCGACCGGATTGTTTATGCAGCCGATCAGCGACGCCAATGGCTGGGGCCGCGACGTGTTTGCGCTCGCTTTCGCGGTGCAGAACCTGCTCTGGGGATTGGGCCAGCCATTCGCGGGCGCTATTGCCGACCGGTTCGGCACGCTGCGCGTTCTGTGCGGGGGCGCCCTGCTGTATGCGGTCGGCCTTGTGCTGATGACGTATTCGACCACGCCGCTCTCGTTCAACATCACCGTCGGCGTGCTGATCGGCTTCGGCCTGTCGGGCTGCTCGTTCAATCTCGTGGTCGCCGCACTCGGGAAACTCGTGCCCGATCATCTGCGTTCGCTCGCCTTCGGTGCGGGAACGGCCGCGGGATCGTTCGGACAATTCCTTTTCGCACCGCTCGGTGCCGCGCTGATTGCGAATTACGGCTGGGCCTTCGCACTGTTCATGTTTGCGGCTGCCGTGATGCTGATCATCCCGTTCTCGCTTGCGCTGGCGACCGCGCCCGCCGCCACCAGGACCGATCCCGGTGCGGATGCGCCGCAATCGCTTCGCCACGCCTTGTCCGAAGCCTTCGCGCACCGCTCCTATGTGCTGCTGGTGCTCGGCTTTTTCACCTGCGGCTTTCAGCTCGCTTTCATCACCGCGCATTTGCCGGCCTATCTGGTCGACCGCGGCCTGACGGTCCAGGTCGGTGGCTGGGTGATTGCGACCATCGGCCTTTTCAACATCGTGGGATCGCTGGCCGCCGGATGGGCCGGATCCAGGATGCCGAAGCGCTACATTCTCGCCTTCCTGTATTTCGCGCGTGCGGTGTCGATTGCGATCTTCATCATGGTTCCGCTGTCGCCGACCTCCGCGATCCTGTTCGGTGTCTCGACGGGGCTGACCTGGCTATCCACGGTTCCGCCGACGTCGGGGCTGGTCGCGCTGATGTTCGGGACGCGCTGGCTTGCGATGCTGTTCGGTTTCGCGTTTTTCAGTCACCAGGTCGGCGGCTTTCTGGGTGTCCTGCTTGGCGGCATCGCCTATGAAATGACCGGCTCCTATACCCCGGTCTGGATTCTGTCGATCGCCTTCGGGGTAGCATCGGCTATCATCAACCTTCCCATCGTGGAGGAGCCGGTGAAACGGTCGTCTGTATCGGCCATGTCGGGCGCCGGTGTGTCCTCATGAGCGCCGGGCTGCAGCGCGCGGCGTGGCAGTCGATCCCGCTGATCATCATCTGCGGCTGTCTGATCGCGATGCTGGGTTTCGGTCCGCGTTCCACGCTGGGTTTCTTCCTGACGCCGATGTCCGCCGCCAACGGCTGGGGCCGCGATGTGTTCGCGCTCGCCATTGCGATCCAGATGCTGGTCTGGGGCGCCGCGCAGCCCTTCGTCGGCGCCATCGCCGACCGCTTCGGTCCGGTCTTGGTGCTCAGCATTGGCGCGGTGCTGTATACGCTCGGCTTTGCCTGGATGACCTTCGCCTCGTCGCCGACGGAGATGTATCTGTCCGGCGGCATGATGGTCGGCTTCGGCCTTGCCGGTGTGTCGTTCACGGTCGTGATCGGAGCGTTTGGCAAGCTGCTGCCGGTGGAATGGCGGTCGTTTTCGTTCGGGGTCGGCACCGCAGCGAGTTCGTTCGGTCAGTTCCTGTTTTCGCCACTCGCGGTGGCGCTCAATTCGGTCTTCGACTGGCACACGACGCTGCTGATCTTTGCCGGTGTGGTGCTTCTAATCATGCCGCTGTCGCTTGCGCTGGCGGCGCCGAAATCGCTCGAAACGCCGGCGCAACGAGCTGCGCAGCAATCGGTCGGTGCCGCTTTGCGCGAGGCGCTCGGTCATCCGAGCTTCGTGCTGCTGGTGCTGGGCTATTTCAGTTGCGGATTTCAGGTGTTCTTCGTCACCGTGCACCTGCCGGCCTATCTGGTCGACCGTGGTCTGTCGGCCGATCTTGGCGCGTTCGTCATCGCGACCATCGGGCTGTTCAACATCATCGGTTCGATCGCCGCCGGCTATCTCTCCAACATGATGCCGAAGCGCTATATTCTTGCGGGCATTTATTTCATGCGCGCAGTCGCGGTCACCGTCTTTATTTCGATCCCGGCGACCCCGACCACCTCGATTGTGTTCGGCGCGGTGATGGGGCTCATGTGGTTGTCGACGATCCCGCCGACCAACGCGCTGGTGGCGGTGATGTTCGGCACCCGCTGGCTCACGATGCTCGCCGGGTTTGCGTTTTTCAGCCATCAGGTCGGCGGCTTCCTCGGGGTCTGGCTCGGCGGCCTCATGTTCGAGCGCACCGGTTCCTACGATGCGATCTGGTGGCTGTTCATCCTGCTCGGTCTCCTGTCGGCGATCATCAACCTGCCGATCAAGGAGCAGCCGGTGGCGCGTCCGGAACCGGCAGCGGCCTGATGTCACCGCTGTACTTGACCCGGCGATCCATCAATCAAACAATCCTGCAACCAAGAAGGTGAGTGCGCGGACGACAGGCTTATGGCGCTATGCCGCGCATGACCGGGGGGAATCACCGTGACCACATTCAAAGCTATTGTGATCGACAAGGCCGAGTCCGGCCAGAAGGTCGCGCTCAGGGATTTCGACGAAAATGACCTGATGGATGGTGATGTCACCGTCCGCGTCGAGCACTCCACCATCAATTACAAAGACGGCCTCTCGATCACCGGCAAGGCGCCGGTGGTGCGGCGCTTTCCGATGATCGCCGGCGTCGATTTCTCCGGAACCGTCGAGCAATCCTCTCATCCGGACTGGACCACCGGGGACAAGGTGATCTGCAACGGCTGGGGACTGGGCGAGACCCATCTTGGCGCCTATGCGCAGAAAGCCCGCGTCAAGGGTGGCTGGCTGGTCCGCCTGCCGCCAACCATGAGTGCGCGTGAGGCGATGGCAATCGGCACCGCCGGTTATACGGCGATGCTTTGTGTGATGGCGCTGGAACAGGCGGGCGTTAAGCCCGGCTCGGGGCCGGTGATTGTGACCGGTGCGGCCGGCGGGGTGGGCTCGGTCGCGGTCGCGCTATTGTCGAAGCTCGGCTTCGAGGTCGCGGCCTCGACAGGACGGCCGCAAGAGGCAGACTACCTTAAGAGCCTCGGCGCCACGGAGATCATCGACCGCAAGGATCTGGCGGGTCCGGCCAAACCGCTCGCCAAGGAACGCTTTGCGGGCGGCATTGACTCGGTCGGGTCCACCACTTTGGCCAACGTGTTATCGATGACCCGCTACGGCGGCGCAGTGGCGGCCTGCGGCCTTGCTGGGGGTATGGATCTGCCGACCAGCGTCGCTCCCTTTATTTTACGCGGGGTGTCGCTTTTGGGCATCGATTCGGTGATGTGCCCGCTCGACAAGCGGGTTGCCGCCTGGAAACGCCTGGAAACCGATCTGGATCGCCAGAAACTGGCCGCAATGACCACCGACATTCCACTGGAGGCTGTTATTGAGACAGCCCCATCGATTATCGGCGGCGGTGTCCGGGGCCGGATCGTGGTCAATATCGGGTAAACTTCTTCAGCATTTGGCTACGAAGTTCGGGCACATTTACCAGCTGTTATGGTAAGAGACGGGTTAAGAGGACCTGGTCTCGGTTTTGGGGGTCGGCATGTTGCGTATTGGAGCCTTGATCGCTGCGTCGGCCTTCGTGGCCCTGCCTGCACAGGCACAGCAAATGAGCGCCCGCGAGGCGCGCGCGTTCGTCGTCGGCAAGCTCTTCACCTATCAATGCTTCGAGGGAACCCGTGGGGCGGGCCGGATCATGGAAAGCGGTGCGGTCGCGGGAACCGTTCAGTTCCGTGGCAACGGTGCGACCCGCTATGCGATGCTGCCGCATAACACCATCCGGGTCGTGGGCGATCGTGTCTGCGCGTCGGTCAAGGGTGTGCCGTTCGAGCCCTGCTTCAATCTGATCAAGACCTCGCATAACAGCTTCCGCG
>CAZXJZ010000225.1:0-7491 GCA_964641065.1 uncultured Hyphomicrobiales bacterium
TAGCCCTTGAGCTTCTGCTTGGCGCGCAGCTGCACGCCGAAGTCCGACAGCTTGCCCTTGCGGCGCTGGCCGTGCTGGCCGGGGCCGTATTCACGCCGGTTCACGGGGCTCTTCGGGCGGCCCCAGATATTCTGCCCCATACGGCGGTCGAGCTTGTATTTTGCTTCAGTGCGCTTGGTCATCGCGTCCTCTTGAAAAGACCATGGATTGAGGAAACGCGCCCTCCTCTGTGCCGGGGTCTAGCCCGGTACCGACAGGTTCCAACTGGCCAAAGCGGATGGCCGGAACCACGGGTCGCGAAACGGGGAACGGCCCCGAAGGGGGCCGAACCGCGAAGCTGTCTAGTGTTTCGGCCGCCGAATGTCAAACCTGGCCCGGCCACCCTGGCCGTCTCGCGCGATGAAACCGCCCGGCGTCCAGGCCGTAGGTCAAATGAGCCAACGCCAAGGGGCGATCCCGGATGAGCGCTTTTTTCTACTATGCCATGCTGGTGATTGAATCCGCTCTGAACGTGGTCGGCGTCAGGATCTACGAGGAACCCCGATACGTGGTGGCCGAGCGGCTTTCGGACGGCGTGGAAATCCGCCGCTATGGGCCGCGACTGGCCGCCGAGGTCCAGACAAAGCAGGACGGGCAGGCCGGAAGGAGCGAGGCGTTCCGCCTGCTGTTCGAGTACATCGCCGGTGCAAACCGCTCGAAGGACGCCAGCAGCGAGCGCATTGCCATGACTTCGCCGGTTGCGACGCAATCGGCGCGGGTGTCGATGACGGCGCCGGTCGCAACCACGGACGTGCCGGAGGGGCTGCGCATGCGCTTCTTTCTGCCGGCCAAACTCACGCGCGAGACCGCGCCGAAGCCGCTCGACCCGCGGGTCCGCCTTGTCGACGTCCCGCCGGAGGACATGGCGGTCCTCCGCTATTCCGGAAACGGCAAAGATTACCCGGCCCGCGCGGCCGCGTTGATGTCGGTACTGTCGTCGTCACGCTGGCGTCCCAGCGGAGAGCCGCAGTCGATGAACTATGACGCGCCGTTCGTCCCGCCATTTCTCAGGCGCAACGAAGCGGCGGTTACGATCGCGCAGCGCTAGCGGGATTGCGTCACGTCCGCGTCGACGAATGACCGGCTAATCAGGCCGCAGTCTTCGTCACCCGGCAGGACGAGGACACCGTCTTTGCCGAGAGGATTTCGATCCGTTGCTTGGTCGTTTGCGACGTGGTGTCGACACCGCGTCCGGCGCCTTCCTCCTTCGAGAACGGAGCATCGACGCTGCAGGTCAGGCCGCCGGGCGTCCGCTTGAACGAGAGCGTGATCTTGCGGCCCCCTTTATTGAAGGTCTGAAGCCTGATCAGGCTGTCGTTCTCGAAAACGAACACCATCTCTCCATGCTGCCATTTCGTCGGCTTGTTCAATTCGGCCTTGATGCGTCCGGTGAAACCGCCGACATCGCGCCCGTTCGGCGCCACGATCTGGATCCTGTATTGCTGATCGATGCGCCCGTCCGCATGAAGCGCAAGAGTGATGGTCTGCCGGTTCTCGTTGTTGACGGTGCGGCCCTCATCGAGCACTCGCACGGTTTGCGCGTAGACGAAGTTCGCCGTCACCGTATGGTTTGCAAGATCGGCAAATGTCACCGGCTGAGCCTCGCCTGGCGAAGACATCGCCAGGATACTGGCCAGCACGCCGCAGGCTGCGAAAACAATCCGCCCTGTCATGATGCGCTCCCCTCAGCCGAACCTCGAAAACACAGCCTCCAGCGCAGGTGCGGGCTTCTGACCCGACGTGAATACGAATTGCGCTCCAGCCTTCCCGTCCGAGGCTGGCACGGCCGGGCCAAGCAAGTCCAGAACCCGGCGCGCGATCGCCGGCGCCGGATCGACATAGGTTACCGGCCACGGCGCAAGACGCCTCAGCTGGACATCCAGCAGCGGATAGTGCGTGCAGGCCAGCACCAGCGTGTCGGTGCGCAGGCCGTCGCGTTCGACGAAGCACGGCATGATCTCGTCGGCGATGTCGGCGTCGTCTACCGCCTCACCGCGGAGCAGCGCCTCTGCCAGAACCGCCAGCCGCCGCGAGCCGACCAGGGTCACGTCGCAGCCCTGGCCGAAATCGGCGATCAGCTTCTTGGTGTATTCGCGCACGACCGTGGCTTCGGTCCCCAGCACCGAAACCAGCCTGGTCTGCGAGGCTGCGCAGGCCGGCTTGATGGCGGGGACAGTCCCGACGAACGGCACGCTGAAATGCTGGCGCAGATCCGCCAGCACCAGTGTCGAGGCGGTGTTGCAGGCGATTACGACCAAGTCGGGCCGGTACGTGTCGATCAGCGTGCCCATCACCGAGACCACGCGCTCGCTCAGTTCGCGCTCCGACAGACGGCCGTACGGAAAACCGGCATCGTCCGCGGCATAGACGAAGCGAGCGTCGGGGCGCAGTGGCACGATCTCGCGGAAGACGGTCAGTCCGCCAAGTCCGGAATCGAAGACGAGGATGCTGGGCGATTGCACGGTCAGACAGAGGCCTTGCGGTCAGGTCCCGACGCTGAGCGGCGCACCGAGCTTGCGCAAGGCTGCGAGCACTGACAGCGCCACGATCCGGCCGGTCTTGGGATTTTCGGATGGCACATTCTCGATCGACATCCGCAAGCGCGCCGAGTCCGCTTCGACCTCGATGTCGTGGCAATTGCGCGTGACTGCAGGGTCGGCCCAGATATCGATCTGGGTGCGGTCCGGGCCGATCCCGGCGAGTGACAAAGCCGCCGCGACATTCACATTCGCCGGAAACCCGGCCGCGGCTTCGCGCGCGCTGCCGGAAAAGACCCGCTTGGCCTCCGTGAGGCCATCCACGGAGATGCCATGCTGTTCGAGATAGGGGGCGCCCTTGAGCCCGCCCGGCGGCTTGCGGGTGGTCATGCGCACGGAGGAGATGTCGCCCTCGGCGGCGGCCACCACCGCATCGAGACCGAGCAGGGCGCCGGTCGGAACGATGATCCGGCCTCCCTTGGCCTTGGCCAGTTCCAGCAGTTCGGGACGCGGCAGCAGCGCGCCGCAGCTCAGCACGATCACCGATTTGCCGGCTTCGAGCATCGGCCGGCAGATGTCCTCGATGATCGCCGCCGGCGCGCATTCGACTGCAATGTCGGCAAGCTCCGGAAACGCGTTCAGTGGCACGATCGGGCAGGCGATGCCTTCCGCGTCGAGAAAGGCCTGCGCCTTGGCGCGGTCGCCTGCGGCGGCGCAGGCCAGCGTCAGGCCGGGCAGGCCGGCGTTCAGTTTGCGAGCCAGCATGCGGCCGATAGCTCCGAGTCCTCCGATAGCGACGCGAATATCAGGCATTTTAACCGTGTTCTCCTTTGTCAGGCTGCTGTTTACGTGTGCGCCATCATGCCCACAAGGTCCGGCTTGACCCCAGGCGGCGCCGTGGGCAAGTCTGCTGGAAAGTTAAGGGAGGATTTCATGTTCAAAAAGTTGCTGCTGGCTGGTCTTTCCGCCAGCGTTCTGTCCGCGGGTCTGATGGTCTCCGGTGGGCCCGCCTCGGCGCAGGATTTCCCGACCCGTCCGATGACCATGATCGTCCCGTTTGCCGCGGGCGGCCCAACCGACGTGCTCGGGCGGGTGGTGGCGGCGCGGATGAGCGAGATCCTCGGCCAGCAGGTGGTGGTCGAGAATGTCGGCGGAGCCGGCGGCCAGACAGGCTCCAAGCGCGTCGCCGATGCCAAGCCCGACGGCTACACTTTCGTGCTCGGAACCGTCGGCACCCATGCGCAGAGCCAGACGCTGAGCAAGAAGCCGCTCTACAATGCGGCGGACGATTTCACGCCGGTGGCGCTGATTGCCGAAGTGCCGATCGCTCTGATCGCGCGCAAGGATTTCCCGGCCAATAACCTGAAGGAGTTCGTCGACTATTCGAAGGCCAATGCCTCGAAGATGCAGTTCGGTTCGGCCGGTGCGGGGTCTGCGACCCATCTGGGCTGCGTGGTTGCCAACATGGTGATGGGCACCGACATCGTGCACGTGCCTTACAAGGGCACCGGTCCGGCGATGCAGGATCTGCAGGGCGGACGCATCGACTTCCTGTGCGAAATCATTTCCACCGCAAAACCGCAGGTCGATGGCGGCACCGTGAAGGCGATCGCGATCATGACCAAGGAGCGCTCGCCGGCGCTGCCGAACCTGCCGACCGCCGAAGAGCAGGGTACCAAGGGTATGGAAGCCTATACGTGGAACGCGATTTTCCTGCCCAAGGACACGCCCGACGCGATCGTCAAGAAGCTTGCGGACGCCGCCAACCAGGCGATGGAGACCCCGGGGGTGAAGGAAAAGCTGGCGGGGCTCGGCGCGACGATCGTCGCACCGGACCGCCGCTCGCCGCAATATCTGCAGAAATTCGTGAAGGACGAGATCACGAAATGGCGGGAGCCGATTCTCAAGAGCGGCGCCCAGACCAATTAAGGGCGAATTCGAAGCGAGACATCAGCGGCGGGCCCTCCGGTCCGCCGCTGTTTTTTGAACACCGGTTCCACATGATGTAACAATCCGGTTCCTCCGAATGGAACGGGAATCGGTCGCGAGACCGACAACCGAAAGCCCCACCTTTCGGGGCATTGTCAGACAGGTTTTAAGAGCGAGGGGACATGAGTTCGGGCCGGGTGCTCGTTGTCGAAGACGAGGTGCTGATCCGTATGCTTGCCGTCGATATGCTGCTCGATCTCGGGCGCGAGGCGGACGAAGCGGGGACAGCCGCGGAGGCGATTGAGCTGCTGCGCGCGCCGGGCGCGGATTACGCGCTCGTGTTGCTTGATCTCGGCCTTCCGGACCGGCGCGGCGACGACCTCGTGCGCGACATCCGGCAATCGCACGCGGCTTTACCCCTGATCGTTGCCAGCGGCGAGGATCAGACCGAAGTCTCAGCGCGACTGAAGGAATTCAAACCGATCGGCTTTCTCGGCAAGCCGTTCGATCTCGACGGGCTGCAAAAGGCGATCGACGACATTGCGCCCTGAATGGCGGAGCCTTTGCGCCATTCCTCGAAGCGCGAAGAGATTCCAGATTACTGCGTCGACGCGTTTTCCTGACGCGAACCGGTATCCGCTTCGCTCGAAAAAGCTCTAGATGGCCAGCACCGTCACCACCACCAGCGTGCAACTGACAAGCGCCGCCGCCACGCACAGCGTCATCAGGCGCGCGGCGTTCTGGTCGAACAGCGGTCGGGACAGAGGCAGCATGTCCAATCCTGGCGAGACATTTCGACTGCCGCCATGAATCGCGATTCTGCCCCTGCAGGGCGAGTCATTTATCTGCGGCGCTCAGCTTGACTCGATGCGACTCGGATCGATCAGCGCCGCGTGTTTTCCGCCAAAGCGAAGCCGAGTTCGCGCAAGCCTTCTTTCGCGCGCGGCGTTGCCTGACCCGAAATCAGCAATTCGGGGCGGCCGAGGCGATTGGAGCGGATCGCGCTTGCGGCATTGCTCATGGCGCGGCTGGTGCCGCTGGTCCACGAGATGGCGTCGACCGGCCAGATGCCGACGACCGTACCATTGGCGGTCTGGTTGAACGGAAATTCTGCCGCCGACACGAAACTCACGATCGACCGGTTCTTCAGATGATAATCCGCCACCATCTCGGTGTAGCGGCGGTTGAACACGGCGGCGTCGCGCCGCTTGACGGCGACGGCGCGGCGCAGGAATTCGTCGCGGCCAGCGACCGGCACGACTTCCAGCGATGACACCATCGACGTCATGTCGAGCGGCGTGTAGTTGCGGTTCTGCAGCAGCGCATCCGCGGCGGCGCGATCGAGCCCCATCGCCAGCATCTTCTCGCGATTCAAGTCCATGAGCTGGGCGGCGGTGCGATCGCGCAGCGAATCCTTCACTCTGCCAGAGGTCGCCGTGTTCGACACCACGATGCCGACGGCACCGGGGATCGCCATCATTGCGCCGGACACCACAAGACCGCCGGCCGCGGCGGCTTGCGAAAGCTTCTGCAGTCGCGCCTGCAGCGGCTCGTAATCGGTATAGGGGTCGACGCCGAGCTTGGCCGCGAGTTCGCGCCGCTTCTGGTCGGCGCCGAAGCCGCCGAAAGCCTGGTCCTGCGACTTGCCGGCGTTGTGGATGCCGGAGCCGATCTGCCCGATCTGATTGCCGATGCCGGCCAGCGTGTTGCCCAGCGCCTCAACCGGATTGACCAGCAACTCGCCAGCGAACTTCACAGGAGCGAGGCCAGCCTGGCCGAGCGCATTGTTGAACTCGGTCGACTCTGTGAGCTTGTCGAGTTCCGCCACCGCCGCGAGTTCGCGGATGCGCATCTGCATCATCGCATCGCTGGTGACGCTGAAGTCGCCATAGGGAGAGCGCACGTTGTAAATGCGCAGAAAGCCGTCGCTGCGGACCGGGCTCAGGATCGTGTAATTGGGGCCGGACGGTTTGATCCCGGAAATCTTGCCGGGGCTGAACGAAGCGGGGCCTTCGATTTCCGCACCCCACGCGCCGAACGACCCGAAGATAAAAGCCGCCATCGCGACCGCACCAACACCCGCACAAGACCGCGCGCGCATCTTACCCCCCGCTACTGGTACCAAGAGGCCATTTGACCGCGAATGCGGTGCCGCCGCAAGCCGCGTCTGCAGCGCCGGTCAGCCGGCGGGCCTGCTGCTTGGCGTGGCAGCGGCGATCTCATCCTCCGACAGTCCCGCCTCGCGCAAAACATCGGCGGTGTGCTCGCCAAGATTGGGCGGCAGGCTGCGGACCGACGGCTGCGAGCCGGACCATGTGCCCGGCACGCCGGTCATCCGCAGGCGCCCCTCGGTCGGATGCTCGACGACACGGACGAAGCCGGCATCGTTCAGATGCGGATCGTCGAGCAGGCTCGCGATGTCATGCAACGGCGCCGCCGGAATGTCGGCGGCCTCGAGCAGGGCCAGCCATTCCGCCGTGGTCCTTTCCTTCAGGGTGTCGGCAACGAAGGCATAGACCGCGTCGATATTGTCGGCGCGCCCGCCATGGGTGGAAAAGCGCGGGTCCTGCAGCAAGTCCTCGCGCGCAATCGCCTTGAAGAAGTTCTTCCAGTGCGTGTCGGTGTAGACCAGCGCGCAGACATAGCCGTCCCTGGTCGCGTATGGCTTGCGATGCTTTGAAACAAGCCGCGGATAATATTGCGGTCCCTCCGGCGGATCGAAGGTCAGGCCTGACAGGTGATCGCCCAGCACATATTCGACGAACACTTCGAACATCGGAATTTCGATCGCCTGGCCTTCGCCCGAGCGCTCGCGATGAAAGAGCGCGGCAGAGATCGCATTGGCGAGGTAGAGACCTGTGGTGCGGTCGGCGATCGCGAGCGGCATGTAGCGCGGCTCGTCGCCCCACGCGTCGGGCGCGATGGCCGCGATCCCCGACAGACCCTGAATCAGGTCGTCATAGGCGGGCTTGCCGGCATAGCGGCCGCCGGCGCCGAAGCCGGTGGCGCTGGCATAGACGATGCGCGGATTGATGGCACGGATGTC
>CAZXJZ010000226.1:0-7473 GCA_964641065.1 uncultured Hyphomicrobiales bacterium
GGTGCGACGATCGCCCGGGGGCTTTTCATTTCATCGTTCGCTTTTGCAGATCATCTTGCGCGTTGCCGACCTCCGCATTTTTTTGAACCTTTGGCTGGTTGCTGAGACGAGACCGAAGGGAGTGAAACGATGCGGCGATGGCTTTGCGCGATGCTTGGACTGTTTGTCCTGACCGGGGCTGCGCATGCCGACCGGATCGCCCTGGTGATCGGCAACGATTCCTACCCCAATCTCGGCGCCGACCAGCAGCTTGGCAAAGCCGTCAATGACGCGCGCACCATGGGCGAGGCGCTGGAAGCGATCGGTTTCTCCGTCATTCTCGGAGAGAATCTCGATCGTCAGAGCATGATCGACCGCATTTTCGCTTTCACGCAGCGCATCAAGCCCGGCGACACCGCGCTTCTGTTCTATGCAGGCCATGGCGTCGCGATCGGTGGCGGCAATTATCTTCTGCCATCCGACGTGCGCACGGCGAATCCCGGCGAGGAGGCGCGCGTGCGAGCGATGGCGATCGGCGAGGCCGATATCATCGCCGATATCCAGGATCGCAAGGCGAAGGTCGCGGTGCTGATGCTGGATGCCTGCCGCGACAATCCGTTCAGGCAGCCGGGGCTGACCCGTTCGGCCGGCGCCGCGAAAGGGCTGGCACGCAGCGCCGAGGCCGAAGGTGTGTTCGCGATCTACAGCGCCGGGTTCGGTCAGACAGCGCTCGATACACTGGGCGGCAACGACGCGTCGCCCAACTCCGTCTTCACTCGCGCCATGGCGCCGGCGCTGAAGCGCAAGGGCGTGCATCTCGCCGATCTCGTCATCGATGTCCGGCAGGAAGTCGCCGGGCTGGCGGAGACGATCAATCACCAGCAGAATCCGGCCTATTACGACCAGACGCGCGGTGGCCGCATCTATCTGGTTCCCGGGGAAGGCGGCGTCGAGGGCGGGCCGGCGAAAAGCGAGCCGGTGCAGCAGGCGATCATGGTGGCGCCGGCGGCACCGGCTATCGCGCCTGCCGATCGCAAGGGTTCGGTCGGCCGCGTCTGGGTGGTGCAGGAGAATGATAAATGGCGCGGTGTCTGGACCCGTCGCGGCACCAGCGACACCTTCGACGCCATCAGCGGAAACGACATGGATACGACGCGGGGGCCGCAGGCGGCGAACGGTCTTCAGGTCGATATCTCGACGGCGGAAATGGAAATCCGCGACGGCCGCATCCTGGTCCGGCGAAAATTCCCGCATGTCGTCTGCATCTATGACGGGCAGCTTGCCGCCGACGGGTTGAGCGCGGCCGGGACATATGAATGCAATCATGTCGGCGGACGCTACCGATGGAGCGCCAGGATCAGCGACAGCTTGCCGGCCGGTCCGCGCAACGACTGGCGCGGCCAGGTCTGGCAATCGAACGAAGGCGGCGAGGACTGGAAGGGCATCTGGCAGCGGCGCGGCCGTTCGAATCTGTTCGATGCCGAATGGCGCGACGTCAATAACGGCGGCTACGATTCCTCGCAGCTCTATATCTCGATCGATGGCGACAACGTCACCGTCTTCCGCCATCAGGAGAAGGGGCGATGTGTCTATAGCGGGCGCCTGCAGAAGGACCGCAAGACCATCATCGGCAACGTGACCTGCAACTGGGTGCGCAATGCGCCCTGGCGGGCGTCGCTGATCAACTGATCGCACGCCGTCGCAAACTCCTCTTCGCTTCAATCGAGATGGGCGTGATCGAGACGCGTGACGCGTCTCGCGCGGGAACCTTGGCCGCAGTTCAGAGTTCCTTGCCGCGCAGCGGCTTCCAATCGCGGCGCTGCCGGCGAACAGGACAAGGAGACATCATGGCCAAGCAATCGAGCAACGCATTGTCACGACTTGCCTCGCAGATCATGGCGGGTGCCGAGGCGACGCGGCAGGATATCATGAAGCTTGCGGCCTCCGTGCTCAGCCAGGACGAGACCAAGGGCACGCGCAAGGCGAAGACGCGCACGACAAAGACCGTCAAGAAAGCCGCGAAGAAACGCAAGGCGACGAAACGCAAATAGCGTTGCCCGACTCAATGGGGCTTGCAGCGAATCCACTTGGCTCAAGCCGTCCCTGGCGGGCGCAGATCACCTGCCAGCGGACAATCCGGATTTGGCCGCTATAAATTTCACGCCCGCCGAGCGGCCGCGCCGCCAGCGCAACTCGCAACGCGGCCCGGTTCGCGAGGAGCGTGAGAAGATCAGCCGGAACGATTTCGGCAGCCGCTCCACTTCGTCCAACTCAAGGCGCGCACCTTCGTCGGAGAGGTCGATCACCTTGCACGGGCGCAACGCGAAGCTGTCGTCGGCCATCAGCCAGGCCTCCTGACTGCGCCTGGTCCGCGGTGCGCGCGATTTTCGTCCGATCAATGCCATGACGTGATGCCCCCCGCGCACCTAATCCACAGTGCGGGATAGTCCATAACCGATCGCTGCGAAACGGGCAGAGCGCGCCGGCATGGTTACCCGATCGCTAACGGGCGGCGGCATCTGGATGCCGCGCGTCGCCCGCGCGCCACACCGCCACGCGAACCGTCCGCGCGCGCTTAACAAGTCGTTAACTCGCCACTCCGTAAGGGGTATGGATCGGGCGGGGGAGGGCGACTGATTGGCCGGCCGCTTTGCGACAGCCATCTGCGCGGGGCTTGTGACGCTGGCGGCCATGTCCGCGGCGGCAGCCCAAAGCCGTGCGACCGCGCCTGCCGGATTCCCCGTCGCGACCGATATCCGTCTGGCCGGTGACGAGCGCGGCACCCGCCTGGTCATGGACGTGACCGCCACCATCGGGGTTCGCGCCTTCACACTCGCCGATCCCTACCGGGTGGTGCTCGATCTGCCGCAGACAGTATTCCAGTTGCCTGCGAAATCCGGTGAAAGCGGGCGCGGGCTGATCAAGGCCTATCGCTATGGCCTGGTGATGGCCGGCGGCTCGCGGATCGTCATCGATGTCGCCAAGCCGGTGCGGATCGAAAAGACGACGGTGCTGGAGGCGCGCGGCGGCGAGCCGGCGCGGCTGGTGCTCGACCTCACCGCCACCGATCGCGAGGCGTTCCTGCGCCAGCTGGCGCTGGACCGTCCGGCGCCACCGCAGGGGTCGACGACGTCGTCCCTGGCGCGCCCGCAGGACCAGCGCTCCGGCGATCCGCGGCCGCTGATCGTGATCGATCCAGGCCATGGCGGTCTCGATACCGGCACCAAGGCCGGCGGCGGCGAGATCCTGGAAAAGAATGTGGTGCTCGATTTCTCGATCGCCCTGCGCGACCAGCTCGAAAGGACCGGCCGCTACCGGGTGACGATGACCCGCACCGACGACACGTTCATTCCGCTGGCCGAGCGGGTGAAATTCGCCCGCCAGCGCCAGGCCGAGCTGTTCATTTCGGTGCATGCCGACGCGCTGCCCAAATCGGAAGGGGATGTGCAGGGGGCGACGATCTACACCCTGTCCGATACCGCTTCCGACGCCGAGGCCGCCAAGCTCGCCGAGGACGAGAACCGCTCCGATGTGATCGCGGGCATCGACCTGACCAACGAGCCCGACGATGTCGCCGACATCCTGCTCGATCTGGCGCATCGCGAGACCAAGACTTTTTCCCATGCGTTCGCGCGGCTGCTGGTCGGCGAGATGCGGAATACGGTGCGGCTACACAAGAAGCCGCTGAAATCGGCCGGCTTCGTGGTGCTCAAGGCGCCGGACGTGCCATCGGTGCTGATCGAACTGGGCTACATGACCAACCGCTCCGACCTGAAGCTGCTGACCTCCGAGGCCTGGCGCGCCAAGACCGCGAAGACCATGGTCCAGGCCGTCGAGCAGTTTTTCCGCACCCGGATTGCGGGCGCCGAGGCCTCGGCCGGCCCGCGATAAAGCGTTTTCGAGCGATGCGGGTACCGGTTCGCGTGAAGGAAACGCGTCAATGAAAAGGCGTCGGATGTCACCGCGATCCGCAACCCGATCCGCCGCTCACCACCGATATCGGACGGCGCCCTTGCCGGCATAGCTTTCGGTGTTGCCGGAGAACTCGCCCTCGAACGAGCCGGCGATCGAGAAGCCGTTCAGGAAGGCGAATTCGGCGCCGGCCGAGAGCAGCAGCGAGTTGGCATCCGGCCGCGCGCCGTACACGGTGAAGGCGGTGCCGGGCAGCGCGAGGAAGCCGGCATTGGCGATGCGGTCGGTGTCGTAATCGTGCGCCCAGGCGGCGCGGCCACGGAGCGTCATCAGCGCTGCCTGGATCGGCATCGCGTAATCGAAGCGTGCGCCGAACTCACTCCGGGTCTGCGTATCGGTGCGGCCGGCATAGGACAGGGCGAAGGTGTTGCCACCCGATGTCGCGCGCTCGGTGTAGCCGGGCAGATCGAGGCTCGTCACCTGCAAGGCCGCGTAAGGGGTGATGCCCGCTATCGGGCCGCCGAAGCGCCAGCCGCCTTCGGCCCGGCCGGCGAAGGTGCTGGCGTTGAAGTCGGCTGTGAGCTTGTCGGTGCCGGCGATGCTGACCGTGCGGTTGAGCGTGAAGTCCTGCCAGCCGTAACCCAACGCGCCCATGAGATAAGCCGCACCCCAGTTCTGCCGCGCATAGACCGAGGCCTGGAACATGTCGGACGTGCCGCCGCCCAGTCCCTGATCGAGACCGAACGATGTGCCGCCGCCGGCCAGCGCGAAGCCGATCAGCGTGTCGGGTGCAAGCCAGTGGTCCGCACCGGCGGCGAACCCGTAAGCCCGCGAGGTCGTGTCGTGCGATCCGGTCTGCGCATTGCCGTCGGTGGTGGCGGAGCCACCATAGCCGCCGCCCCAGACGCGCCAGCGCGCGGCGAACGGATCGGCGAGGGCAGGGGCCTCAGGCGCTTTCGTGACAATGCCGCTTTTGAGATCGCCGCGTGGTGACACCCCGGCATAGGCGAGGCGGATCTCGTCGGACTGCGTATCGGCCGTTGATGCGAATGGCATCGCGTTTGCGCCGCCGCCGAAGCCGCCTCGGTTCTGCGCGAACGGATCGAAGATCATGTTGAAGAACGAATTCCACGCCATGAAGGTCGCGGTGGACACCGATGCGCTGGGCTCGCCCGAGACTTGGCTTAATCCATGGCGTAAGCTCTCGCCGGTCAGCCCGAACAGCGTCATGAATTGGGGCGGCAGTGCGCCGCCAGTGTTGAAATAGCTGTTGAGCGTGGTCGCGACATTCTGCTGGCTGGTGGCGAGAGAGCTCGCGCCGAAGCCGAGTTGCGCTGTCAGGATCAGCGACACGTCATTGCCCTGATAGTCGAGCGCCGTTGCGAACCCGGCCGGGTTGCCCGTGACGCCAGCGAATTGCGTGCCGCCCAGTCCGCCGCTTGCTGTCAGGATGGTGTATTGCCGCGCGACATAACTGCCGGGAGCAAATTGGGCCTGCACCACCCCGTTTGACAGCGTGGCGGCGCCGTTGACGATGGCGGACGACACGGTGGCGGGATCAAGACGCACGCGATAGATGCCGCCGCCGGAGAAGTCGAGATTGCCGTTCACTGTCATCTGCGAACCGGGCGTTGCGCTGCCCGGCGCGAATACGCCGCCATTGACGGTGACATTCTGTACGACGCCGGTGCCGCCAAACGTGCCGCCGGCATTCACGAATGTGTCGGACTGCGTCAGCGTCGTGTTCACCAGCAGCGAGCCGCCATTCACATTGGTGTCGCCGCTATAGGTCTTGCCGGTGCCGTCGAAAGTCTGCGTGCCGGTGCCGGTCTTGGTGAAGCCGACCGTGCCGGCGCCATCCTGCAGCGTGCCGCTGAAAGCGGTGCTGGTATTGCCGCCACCGGCCGTCAGCGTCACCGCGCCCGCGACGCTCGATGTGACCGTTCCTGTCCCGGCGAGCGAGCCGACGGTCTGGTTGAAACCGCCGAGATCCAGGGTCCCGCCCGTCGCGAGGACATGCGCGCTGACGGCCGAGAAGGCGTTGGCCGCGCCGCCGAGCAGCGTGTTGCCGGCCCGGATATTGGTCGCACCGGTATAGGTGTTGAGCCCGGTCCCGCTGAGGGTGAGCGTGCCGTCAACGGCGGTCGCCACATCGGTGACATTGATCCCGCCCGCGCCGGTAATGCCGCCGGCGAACGTGCCGCTGCCGATACTCAGAACGCTGGCGGAGTTGGATCCGATATTCACTGTGCCGGCGCCAAGAAGATTTCGCACGCCTCCGGAGGACGTCGTCGTGGTGTCGTTGAAGTCGAGAACCGCCCCCGCATTCACGGTGGTGGATGCGGCGGTGAAGGTGAGGGAGGACAGCCGGGTCTCGCCGGTCGCCGCCTGCAATGTGCCACCGCCGACGGCGATGTTGGCCGTCGTCGAGATCGTGAACGAGCCCGGACCGACGACGACCGTTCCGGTATCGGTCGCGGTACCGAACTGGGCCGCATTGCCGTCCCCGAATTCGAGGCGGGATCCCAGCGTCAGCGTGGTACCCGCGGCCGCCGACAGTATCGACGTGCCTGCACCGGAAAAGTTGACTTGGTTGCCCAGATCTCCGGTCACTGTGCTGCGCAATGCGCCGCCGGCGTTGATGACCGCGGTGCCGGTCCCAAGCGCATCGATGTTGTCGATCTGCAGCACGCCGGAACTGATATTGGTCAGGCCGGTATAGGTGTTGGTCCCCGACATCACGAGCGTGCCGGCACCAACCTTGTTGATTCCGAACAGGCCGGTCGATGAGATGACGCCCGCATGCGTTCCGGTCGCGGCCGCATCGACATTGATGTCGAGATCGGCCTGCAGGCTGGTCGCGTTCGAAATCTTGACGCCATTCGCAATATCGAGCGCCGCGCCGAGGACGGTGAAGGTGCCGGTGCCGAGCGCGTTGTTATGGCCGGTTCTGATCGTGCCGCCATTGACGGTGACGCCGCCGGTAAAGCTGTTGTTGCCGTTGAGGACGAGCGTGCCGGTGCCGGTCTTGTTCAGCGCCCAGAAGCCGGCGCCGGAATAGCCCGCGCATCCGACTCCGATGGTGCAGGTCGGACCGCCGGCGGCGAAATTCGGTGCCCCCGGGATCGAGCCGTTTTGATCGGCGATGACGTTGCCAATGATCTGGGTCTGCAGCGCGCCCGGATCGAAGGTCAGGGTGCCGCTGCCCTGCATGAACAGGCCGGAGCCGAAGGCGGAGCCTGCGGTCCCGCTGGTGCCGCCCGTGCCGCCAGCGCCGGCTGCCACGGTGTTCCCGTTGATGCTGAGGTTGCCCTGCAGGTTCAGGGTGCCGCCCTCGACCACGAAGATCGCGCCGCCCATGCCGGCGCCGCCGCCGCCGCCGCCATACGTAGCCGAAGCGAAGTTTCCGCCCGCGCCACCGCCGAAGCCGCCGGAGCCACCCGTCGCGCCGCCGCCGCCACCAAAGCCCCCGAGCGCGCCGTCACCGCCGCCGCCGCCGAACCCTCCTACGCCGCCAACGGCACCGCCGCCGCCGCCGAATCCGCCATTCCCTCCACCGCCCACGCCGCCGCCGACGCCGGA
>CAZXJZ010000227.1:0-7428 GCA_964641065.1 uncultured Hyphomicrobiales bacterium
GATGGCGTTTGAGAAGAAGATCCTTGGCCTGATTGACCCGCGCCGCGAGATACGTCGAGCCCCCCTGATCGGGATGGAGTTTCTTCATCAGCGCACGATGCGCACGGCCGATATCGGCGGCGCTCGCTCCCGGCTCAACGCCAAGGATCTGATAGGCCTCCTCTTCCGTCATTTTTCCGCTGTTGACATGACCCGGCCCCGCTGCCGAACCCGCATCCGCGTGTTCACGCCAGGCGGGCTCCCGGCGGTCAAGATACGCCATCAATAGCGCGCGGCTCTCCTCGTCGATCTCCGGCAGCAGCGACATCAGCGCCGGAACGTCGAGTGCATCGAGCGTGACGCCCTCCATACGGCCTTTCAGGATGCGTCCGCGCATCGCGCCAGTGTCGTGATCGAGCTCCATCTCGACGAAGTCGGAGCGGACCTGCGAGGTCTGACCGGTGCTCTTGTTCATGCGCTTGCCGAGGCTTGCCATGCCCGGGATCCAGCCAAGCAGCGACATCCCGGCAAAGCCGAGCGGCACGGCCAGACCGATCTGGCCGCGCGCGGTCAGGAAGGCCGCGCCCGCCAGCGCTGCAATGCCACCGCTCTTGCGCACCACCTGCGCCGCGATTTTCGGATCGACGCGCTGAAAGCCATACATCGCCCATACCGCGACGAGCAGCACGATAACGCCGAGGATAATGGGACCCATGTGTCGCTTCGCCCGGAATCAGCTCATCTGCCGTAGCAGCTTTTGCGCGCCGCCGCTGCGCCGCGAAGACAGATCCGTCAGCGCCTTCATGCCGCCTGCGGCATAGGCCGCCGCCGCACGCAGCAATTCGGCCAGTTCCTGCGCCGCACCCGGTGCGAAACGCGCATAGGCGCCGCGGCTCAGCCGCGCCATCTCACGGAAGGCGTTCTCGGCGATCGCATCTCCGCCCTCCTGGAACATGAACGCGGGAACGCCGAGCAGCCCGAGTTCGCCGGCGGCCGCGCACAGATCGTCGATTGGCTCTTCCATGGCGTCGCCGACATAGACCACCGCCTGGACCCGGCGCTTCTCGGATTCCTTGCGCACATGCTTCAGCACCCGGCCGATCTGGGTATGGCCGCCGCGGCAATCGATCTTTTCCATCAGCGAACCAAGCCGCTCCGGCTGCGCCACCCAGTCGGACGACCGGCATTCGTTCAGGCCGCGGAAATAGACGAGTTGCACATCCAGTCCGCCAATCGAACCGGCTTCCTGAAACATCTGGGCCTGCAACTGGCAGGCCGCGTCCCAGGTTGGCTGGCGGCTCATGGTGGCGTCGAGCGCAAAGACCAGCCGCCCGCGTTGCCCCGACGACACCGTCGGGGCCATCTCGCGCACCCTGGACAGGAACGCATCGATTTCGGCCCGCGATGCCACCGGACGGTCGGTATCGGTCTTGGCAACCTTGGTATCGGGTCGATCCTTGCTCATCCGGCCTCTGGCGATCTGCGGAGCCGTCCGACTCCGCCACTGCAATATATATGTGTTCGCCGGCGGCGCCGCGCGCAACATGGCCGCGACACAGCGCAGCACCGATTTTCTCAATGGATTCAGGGATCAAGGCGCGGTTTTAGGCGCCCGGCCAACGGCCGCAGCAGTCGGGGCGACCGGGACGGCGCAGGTCAGTCCAGAAGGTCGTGGGTTTCGAGAGGCTTGCCGCCGGAGCTGAACCATTCCGCCCGCGCGGCGGCCCGGCGGCGGCCCTTCTCGTCGATCGGCAGCATCAGGGCCCGGAGCAGCGCCTGCACCTCTTCCCGGGCCGTGACATGCGACATGTTCGGGCGGGTGCCGAGGGTGGTCTCGTTGATGTCGTCGAGCGCGGTCAACCCGCGCGGGAAGAACTCTCGATAGACCACACGTTCGGAGAAGCCGTCGGTGGCGCGGAAGCCGAGTTGCAGGCCGAGCGCCTGCAGCCCCTCCGACAACAGCCGCTTGTTGCGCGAACCCAAAGTCGAAAGCCGGTTTCGCACCACAATCCAGTCCGCCGCCTCCTGATCGACCTTGCGGCGCTGGCGTCGCGCATCGCGCACCATCTCCGAATAATGGCTGGTGCCGGTCAGCGCGTAGGTTTCGGGGTCGACGGTGCCGAGCACATCGAAATCGACGAAGCTGTCGTTGAGCGGCGTGATCAGGGTATCGGCCATCGCATGCGCGAGCCGCATCAGGTAGCTGTCGGAGCCCGGCGTATCGACGACCACGAAGTCATGGGTGTGCTCGACCGAACCGATGGTCTCGGCGAAGGCGGTAAATTCGTTGTTTTCGTTTTCATCATTGCGCAGCCCTTCGGAGCGCGCGATGCAAAAATGCAGTGGAATCTCGAGCGGAAGTTTCTCGCGACGCGCCCAGAGCTTCCGGTTCTGAACGTAATGCGTCAGACTTTTCTGGCGCGAATCCAGATCGATGGTCGCAACCTTCTGACCCGCCTTCAGCAACGCAATAGCGACGTGAATGGCGGTCGTGGATTTACCCGACCCGCCCTTTTCGTTTCCGACCACGACGACATGCGCTGACTTGCGGGGCCCAATGCTCGCCTGGACCAACATGACGCAACACCCTTGCCGCCGCTATCATCTTCTTTTGCGTCAAGTCCGGTCAAGCATTCGTTGCAGCCGGGCGCGTTCATCATTAATCCGTGGCCGTCCGGCAACGGCATTCACCGGACGGTGCACTGGTTCATGTGTGTCGCGGCAAAAGCGCGGAGGGTTCATGGCTCGAAAGCCGATCATCGTCAGAACGCTCTCGCCTTTGCGCAAAGCCATCGCGGCGTTGCGACAGAAGCACGAGCATATCGCGCTGATCCCCACCATGGGCGCTTTGCATGACGGACATTTTTCACTGGTCCGCCATGCCCGGAAGCGTGCCGGCGCGGTGGTGGTGTCGATCTTCGTCAATCCCAGGCAATTCGCGCCGACCGAGGATTTCGGCGCCTATCCGCGCAATTTCGAAAGCGACGTCGCGGCGCTCGCCAAACTCGGCGTCGAGCTGGTCTGGGCGCCAACCGATACCGCCATGTATCCGGACGGTTTTTGCACCGCGATCCTGCCTGGCGGCCCCGCGACGGCCGGGCTTGAGGATGCGTTCCGTCCGCACTTTTTCGGCGGCGTCGCCACCGTGGTCGCCAAGCTGTTCCTGCAGGTCACGCCGGACTTCGCCATGTTCGGCCAGAAGGACTATCAGCAATTGAAGGTGGTGACCCGGATGGCTGCGGATCTCGACCTTCAGGTCAAGGTCGTCGGCTGCCCGACCATGCGGGAGAAGGACGGCCTCGCCCGCTCCTCTCGCAACGTCTACCTGTCGCCCGACGAGCGGCAGACGGCACCGGTGCTTTACCGCGTGCTGAAGGACAGCGCGTCGCGGATCAAGGCCGGTGAGACGCCGGCAAAGGCGCTGGCGGACGGTCGCAACACGATCGAAAGCGCGGGATTTCAAGTCGACTATCTCGAAGCGCGCCATGCCGAAACGCTGGCCAAGGTCGGCGCACTCTCCGAGGGGCCCATTCGCCTGCTTGTGGCCGCACGGCTCGGCAGGACCCGGTTGATCGACAATCTCGGCGTCTAAACGAGCGAATAGCGAATTAGCGAGTAGCGAATAGTCGCCTATTCGCCACTCTCTATTCGCTCTCCGTTACCGCGGGAAGCCCGGGATCGACGGCAGGCCCGGTATCGACGGCAGTTGCGGCGCACCCGGTATATTGCGCGGCAGGTCACGCAGGTTCAGCCGCTGGTTAATGATGTCGCGGCCGAGATTCTTGAAGTTGAAGACATTGCGAACGATGTTGCGGTCACGCACCAGTTGCTGCGGCGAGATGGTCAGCGCGTTGGCGACGACCTGCTGCGCCACGATCTGGATGGCGTAGCCGGTTGCGGCCTGGGTCAGTTCGGCGAGGCGCTGTCCCTGACGGTTGAAAATCTCAATGCGGCCGACGGTCCCGTTTTCATCCTCGTAGAGCTTCACGTTGGTGACGCCGCCTGCTCCCACTTCGACCACGCCGGTGGTGCCGCGCACACCGACGATCGCGGTCGGCGTGGTAATCCGCATCTCCCCGGTCTTGGCGACCTGTTCGGCGACAAAGCCGACCGTGCCGCGCGTGACGCTGACGACGGCATTGCCGCGCGCGCCCTTGCGGTAAATGAATTCGTCGACCGTGATCGACGCATTGGCGGACAAACTGAACGTTGTCTCGTCGTCGAAGGTCACGCCGAGCGCCCCACTGGTATTGGTCGAAAGCCGGTCACCCTTGCGAACGTCGTCGCCCTTGTTCAGCCCAGCTGCACCGGCGCCACCGCGGGCGACGCTGGCGGCAGGCTTCACGGTTGCCACGCTGCCGACCACGGTTCCAGTGCCGGCCGATGGCTTGCCGCCGCCCGGCGTGGCCGGTGGCTTGCCGATCGGTGTTGGAAAAGGATTACCAGATCCGGACTGTGCAAAAGCGAGCGACGGAGCGACGGTCAGCGCAGAGGCAAGCGCCAGTGTCGCGAGCCGTCGAAGAGCGTTCATGCAGGCTGCAGCAGTTATTGCGGGGGCCGCTTGCTAGCTCAGCACACGCGCAGGTGCAAGCGAGCGTGCCCTGCTTTCAATCACTTGTGAAACGGCACGGGTATCCCATGCCGGACGAGCGGCCTTCAGGTCGCCAGTGCCGGCGACGGCGTCTCTTTGACCGCCTTTCCGGAGATTGGCGGACGCGGCAGCTTCGCTTCGCCCGCCTCCATCGCAAAGGTATAGTCGAACGAATACCACGGCCCGGTCACGTCGGGCGCGGGCGGCACCTCGTGTTCGTGGCGCACATAATTTCCGATCAGCGCCTTGGTCACGCCGAACTGCACGTCGGTCTCGAGCAGTGGATCGTCGTTGACGTAGATCTGCGAGATCAGCGTCTTGAAGCCCGGCTTGTAGATCAGGAAGTGGATATGCGCGGGCCGGTAATTGTGCGGCCGCTTGACCGCGCGAATGAAATCGCCGACCGGCCCGTCGACCGGTATCGGATATCCGGCCGGCAGGATGCTACGGAACGAGAACTTGCCTTGCGCATCGGTACGGAATTGCCCGCGCAGGTTCATGTCGGCCTGGTTCGGGTCCTGGTTCTCGTAGAGCCCTTCGGTCGAGGATTGCCAGACATCGACCACCGCATCCGCGATCGGCGCACCCGCACCGTCAACGACGGTGCCTTCGGCAAACAGCACCGGACCGGGCGTCGGCGAGCGGACAATCGAGCCGCCATTTTCGGTCTTCGGTGAATCCAGCCGCCAGAACGGACCAAGCATCGAAGCCGATGTTTCTGTCTGTCCCTTGTTGCCGTTGTTGAGCAGACACACCAGCGCCGAGACACCGAGCGAGCCCGCCATCAGCACCACTTCATTATGCGAGGGATCGGATTTCTGCCCGAGCCGGACGATGAAATTGCAAGCCTGATGAAACTCTTCCTCGCTCAGCTTTGCTTCGCGGATGAAGCCGTGCAGATGCTTGATCATAAGCGTAACGAGTTCGCGCAGCCGCGGGTCCGGCGTCTTTTCCATCGCCTGGAGGACCGCCGTGGTGACTTCGTTCTGGTCGCCGATGATCATGCCATTCCTCCACACACGGCCGGCCCGAAGCTGGAACGGCTGCGCCACCATCCAGACTGAGCGCGGATTGGAATTATTGGTTTGCGTTATAGCAAAGCCGGCGCGGAAAGCTCAAAGCAATCCCAGCTCGCTGAGCTCGCGGCGCAAGTGTTCGGGCATGGCGGCGGCCCCGCGTGCCGCCCGGTCGAGTGCACCGGGCGCGTCCTCGTCGGAGAGATAGCGCCAGCCCTGGAACGCCCGATAGGGCCGTGGAACAACCAGCTTGATCTTGCCGTCCAGGACGATGCGGCAGCGCCCAATGCCGTCCTTGTCCACGAATGGGCGAAGGTCGAGAATGCGCTCGCGGCACATCACCTGGCCCTTGATCACCCAGTGCAGCGAGCCGCCATCCAGCAGTTCGTCGGCCCGTTTCGGCACCATACGGGTGGTGTGGATGTGTTCCGGCTTCTGCCCACGCTTCTTCTTTTCCTTCAGGCGGGCGGCCACCCACGATTTCAATTCGTCGACGGAATCGCAGCCCACGCATAGTTTGATCAGATGAAGCGGCATACCCTTGCATAGCGGCAGCGATGCGCCGCCGTCAAAGGTCTCGTCCCGCGCTCTACACAGGTCAGCTTCGCTCTCCGATCGCCATAATGCGGGCGCCTTCGGCAATCTGGGCGCCTACCGCCACCGCGATGTCGGTCACAACGCCGTCGCGCGGCGCCACCAAGGCATGCTCCATCTTCATCGCTTCGATGATGGCCAGGCGGTGCCCCTTCGACACGACCTCGCCCGCTGCAACCAATAGCGCGAGCAGCTTGCCATGCATCGGCGCGCGCACGGTTCCGTCGCCAGCAGCATGGTCGGAATCGATCGCCTCGAAATCCGCTATGCTCACGAGCGTCTGCCGGCCACCCCTCAAGACGTAAACCGCGTTCGGAACCTCGATCAACGTGGCGGCCGGATCCGGTTCGGCATCCTGAACCGAAATGCGCCATGGCCGGGTCGAGAGATCCAGCACCGCCTGCGCCGGATCGCCGTTGACCACAATCGGCAACCTCGTGGCTCGCACGCCAGAGAGTTGAAAACCGTCGGCGATGTCCCATGGCGACACCGGCGCATCCGGAACGGCTGTTTCGGCACGCGCGCCGGCGATCAGATGCGCGGCACCACTTGCCGCCGCGGGCGCATCGATGCCCTGCGCATCAAGTCCAAGCTCGCCATGATGGCGCGCGATGTAGCCGGTGTCGAAATCGCCGTTGCGGAAATCCGGCGAACGGCATAGCGCGGACAGGAACGCGAGATTGGTGCGCGGACCGGCGACGATCGTGCTGTCGAGTGCTGCACGAAGACGGTCGAGCGCGGCTTCGCGAGTGTCTGCGTGTGCGATCAGCTTGGCGATCATCGGATCGTAATAAGGCGATATCTCCCCGCCCTGCTCCACGCCGCTGTCGACCCGAAGTCCGTCCGCGTCCGGAAAGGACAAAGCCACCAATGGCCCGGTCGACGGCAGAAAGCCGCGCTCGGGATCTTCGGCATAGAGCCGCGCTTCGACCGCGTGACCACGCAGCGGGATCTCGGTCTGGTTGGTCACCGGAAGCCGCTCTCCCGCGGCAATGCGGAATTGCCATTCGACCAGATCGAAACCGGTGATCGCCTCGGTGACCGGATGCTCGACCTGCAACCGCGTGTTCATCTCCATGAACCAGAAGCCGTCCCGCTTCAGTCCGCCTGCGCCGTCGGCAATGAACTCCACCGTGCCGGCGCCGGCATAGCCGACCGCCTTCGCCGCAGCGACCGCCGCTGCTCCCATGCGTGCACGCAGGTCGTCGGTCATGCCCGGCGCCGGCGCTTCCTCGATCACCTTCTGAT
>CAZXJZ010000228.1:0-7406 GCA_964641065.1 uncultured Hyphomicrobiales bacterium
GTCGTTCCAGGT
Source organism: uncultured Hyphomicrobiales bacterium (assembly GCA_964641065.1). Taxonomy (GTDB): domain Bacteria; phylum Pseudomonadota; class Alphaproteobacteria; order Rhizobiales; family Xanthobacteraceae; genus Pseudorhodoplanes. The sequence goes on from CAZXJZ010000228.1 coordinate 13, forward strand.
GCAGGCCTATCCGTTCCGCATGACGCCGGCCAACATGGCCAAGCACCGCAACAACCCGAACATCCCGTTCTGGCGGATGCTCAAGGAAGGCTACGACCATTTCGAAGTCACCAGACTCGAGCCGAAGGTCGATGTCTGCGAGCGGCGCTACGTGTTCAACGCGCAGGCGCCGGGCGGCCAGCCCGCCAATTTCAGTCCGCGCGGCAGATGCCCGGCCTACGAAGTCCCGCAGGAGATCGCGTCGGCGGTCTACGACAAGCAGCGCAACGACGAACTGCAATTCGCGCAACTCGCTTCGCGCGGCACTCCGGTTGCGCCGGTTCGCAGCGGCCGGGACGGCGGCATGCATCCGACCTTCGTCGCAAAGCTGCAGCCGCGCGAAATTGTCGACGAGCGCGGCAATGTGAAACTGGTCGTCGATCGCAACGCGGTCGGCAGCCTCGCTGTCGCCAATGCTCCAACCTGGAGCAACAACGAGTTCGCGAATTCGCCCTCGGCGGCAGAACCCATCAGGACTGCGAGCGTACCGATGCCGCGCACCGCGCCGCAGGCGCTTGCCGCCGAGCGGCCCGCGGCCGAGCCGAGCTTTGCGGACAAGCTCGGTAACTTCTTCCGCACCGGTTCCACCAAGCCTGAGCCCGCTCCGGCTCAAGTGGCCGTCGCAGAGGAGCCGAAGCCTGCACCGAAGCGCGAAAGCGTGAAACAGCGGGTCTCGAAGATGGTCGGCCTGCGCGGATCAACTGCACCCGCGGCACCGGCGCCGAGTCAAGCCGCCAGTCGCGACGACGCTGCAAAGGTGAAAACCGCACAGGCGCCTGAGCCCAACCCCGCGCCCGCTCCATCCGGCGCGATGATGAACGGCGCGCAGCCGGCGCCGTCCTCGAACAATTTCGACAGCCGCTGGAGCGCCTTCCGGTAATCCTCCTGCAGGCGCCAGCGGTCAGGTTACAGGATCAGGTGCTGGCACCGTTCGTCGCCGGCTTCACGCGGATCTTGGTCGCCATCGGCCCCGTATCGCCGACCTCCTCGACATAGCTCACCGCATCGCCGCGCCGGAGACGGTCGAAATCGCCGATCAACACGGCGTTGCGATGGAAATAGAGCAGCCCGCCTTCCTTGGTCATCACGAAGCCATGGTCCTTTTCCGGGGCCATTTCCGCCACCTGGCCCAGAAATTCGTTGGCGGCTTCATGTGTCGCCGCGGTCTTGGTGCGGTCCGCGAGCTTGTCCTTGAACTCGGTGAGTTGCCGTTCGGCGATCCGGAACGCCTCGTTGATCGCGTTATGCAGATCCGGCCGCTGAAATTTTCGCTGCAGGCGCTCCGGTTCGTGCGCGACGACGATGTCCTTGTGACCCGGCACTCCGATTTCGATACGCACCACCGGTGGAATCGTCTGATGTGCATTGCTCGCACGCTGATCGACGCGCACCCGGCAAGAGGTCAGCCGCTTGTAGATGTCTTCGAGGCGGGCGACATGGCTTCGAATTTCGCCTTCAGCCCAGTCTGAATGCTCGACATTGTGAAACGCAATTTCGAGAGGGACCTGCATTTTTTGTCACTCGCTGGATCAGCCTGATGAATGCCAACGCGTAGCCGCAAGGTTGGTTCGGTTGCGTTGACAGCGGACACTCCAAGCAGAAAGGCCGGGCGTGAGCCCGGCCTTGACAATTATCAGACTTTTGCGCGAACCGCGATCACATCACCCGAAGCGGCCGTGGCAATGCTTGTACTTCTTGCCGGACCCGCACGGGCAGACCTCGTTGCGCCCGACCTTGCCCCAGGTCGCCGGGTTCTGGGGATCGCGATCGATCGCGCGTTGCGTCCCGTTTCCACCCGCCATCGCCGGGGACAGCGTCGCGTCCGCATACGCCATCTCGTCTTCGCCGGTAAACGGATCGATCTTGTGCGCTTCCATATAGGGAAGCTGCTGCTGCTGATCTTCGGGCGGCGCCTGCATCACTTCGACGCGCATCAATTGCGCCGTCACGCCTTCGCGCATGTTCGCGATCAGCGCCTCGAACAGCTGGAACGCCTCCGACTTGTATTCCTGCAGCGGATCGCGCTGGCCGTAGCCGCGCAAGCCTACAACCTGTCGCAGATGCTCGAGCATCACCAGATGCTCCCGCCACAGATGATCCAGCGTCTGCAGCAGGATCGACTTCTCGACATAGCCCATCACCTCGGGGCCGTATTGCGCGACCTTCGCCGCCATGTGCTCGTCGGCGCGCTTGGTGATACGCTCGCGCACTTCCTCGTCGGCGATGCCCTCTTCCTTCGCCCATTCCTGAACCGGCAGATCGAGATTGAGGATGTGCTTCACCGCATCCTGAAGGCCGGTCGTGTCCCATTGTTCGGGATAGGCATTCTCCGGAATATGTTTCGACACCATTTCGTCGATCAGCGCGTGGCGCATATCCGCCACGGTGTCGGAGACATTGTCATCCTTCATCAGATCGATGCGCTGGTCGAAGATCACCTTGCGCTGGTCGTTGGCGACGTCGTCGTATTTCAGGATGTTCTTGCGCAGATCGAAATTGCGCGCCTCGACCTTCTGCTGCGCCTTTTCCAGTGCCTTGTTGATCCAGGGATGGATGATCGCCTCGCCCTCTTTCAGGCCGAGCTTGGTCAGCATGCCCTCGAGCTTGTCGGACCCAAAAATCCGCATCAGGTCGTCGTCCAGCGACAGGAAGAACTTCGAACGGCCGGGATCGCCCTGGCGGCCCGAACGGCCACGCAACTGGTTGTCGATACGGCGGCTTTCATGGCGCTCGGTGCCGAGCACGAACAACCCGCCGGCAGCCAGCGCCTTTTCCTTCAGACGCGCCACCTGTTCGCGGATTTCCTTCTCCCGCCTCTCGCGGTCCTCGCCCTCGACCCCGCCCAGCTCCTGCTTGATACGCATGTCGGCATTGCCGCCAAGCTGGATGTCGGTGCCGCGGCCGGCCATGTTGGTCGCGATCGTGATCGCTCCCGGAACGCCGGCCTGCGAGACGATATACGCCTCCTGCTCGTGGTAACGCGCGTTCAGGATGGCGAACACCTTGGTCTTCTTGGCGCCCTCATCGCCGGTATAGAGCGCGGCGAAAGCATTCGGGTCGGTGAAGTCGTGCGCCTGCCAGCCTTCCTTGCGCAGCATGTCGGCAAGAGTTTCCGACTTCTCGATCGAGGTGGTACCGACCAGAACCGGCTGGCCGCGCTGCTTGCAGTCTTCGAGCAGCGCAATGATCGCGCGGTATTTCTCCGTGTTGGTGCGGTAGACCTCGTCGTCCTGATCGTCACGGACCATCGGCCGATTGGTCGGCACTTCAACCACCGTGAGATTATATATGTCGAGGAACTCGTCCGCTTCGGTCAGCGCGGTGCCGGTCATGCCGCCGAGCTTGTCGTACATGCGGAAGTAATTCTGGAAGGTGATCGAGGCGAGTGTCTGGTTTTCAGGCTGGATCGGCTGGTGCTCCTTCGCCTCCAGCGCCTGATGCAGCCCTTCGGAATAACGGCGCCCGGGCATCATGCGGCCGGTGAACTCGTCGATGATCACCACCTCACCGTTGCGCACGATGTAGTCCTTGTCGCGCTGAAACAGCTTGTGAGCGCGCAGACCCTGGTTGACGTGATGCACGGTCGAGACGTTCTCGATGTCATAGAGCGAATCGCCCTTGAGCAATTCGTCGGTGCGAAGCCACTGCTCCATCTTTTCCATGCCCGCTTCGGTGAGATGCACCGTGCGCTGCTTCTCGTCGACCTCGTAGTCGGTCTTGTCGAGGCGCGGGATGTACTTGTCGATGGTGTTGTAGAAATCGGAGCGATCGTCGAGCGGACCGGAAATGATCAGGGGCGTGCGCGCCTCGTCGACCAGAATCGAGTCGACTTCGTCGACGATGGCGAAGACATGCCCGCGCTGCACCATGTCCTCGAGCCGGTACTTCATATTATCGCGCAGATAGTCGAAGCCGAGTTCGTTGTTGGTGGCGTAGGTGATGTCGCAATCGTAGGCCTTCTTGCGCTCCTCGTCGTCGAGGCCGTGCACGATGATGCCCGTGGTCAGGCCGAGGAAGCTGTAGATCTGGTCCATCCACTCGGCGTCGCGCTTGGCGAGATAGTCGTTGACGGTGACGACATGCACGCCCTTGCCCGCAAGCGCATTCAGATACACCGCAAGTGTCGCAACCAGCGTCTTGCCTTCGCCGGTCTTCATTTCGGCGATACCGCCTTCGTGGAGGATCATGCCGCCGATCAGCTGAACGTCGAAATGACGCTGGCCGAGGACCCGCTTGCCGGCCTCGCGGACGGTGGCGAAGGCCGGGACCAGGATGTCGTCGAGGGTCTTGCCCTCCGCCAGCTGTTTCTTGAAATCCGCGGTGCGCGCGCGCAATTCGTCGTCGGACAGCTTCGCGAGTTCGGGCTCGAGCGCGTTGATCTGCTGGACACGCGGCTGGTAGCCCTTGATCCGCCGGTCATTGGCGGAGCCGAACAGCTTGCGGGCGACTGCGCCAAGCATACGAAATCCTTTTCTTCAGATCGTCTTTGGTCGGACGACTGGAACCGCGGTTCGGCCCAAGCCGTTCCCACACGAAGTTTTGAAACCGCGGAGACCCCCGGCCAGCCGACCGCAAATCCACCCCGGAAACGGTCTCGGCCGCACCCCAATATAGCGGATCGTGCGCAAATTCGGGGACTGCGGCCGGGATTATTTGGAGAAATAGGAGGGGGTCACACCCTTGTCAATCAGCGTCCGAGGGGCCGCGATTGCCGAAAATTAAAGGTCTTCGGGCATTGCCAAGCCCTATTGCCTGCGTAAGTGTCCGCCGCAATCGTCGGCGCCACGCCTCTCAAGGAACCCCAATGACCCGGACCCGCACCTCCCTGTTCTCGCTGCCCGCGCTTGCTGCCGCGGCTATGTTTGCCGTCGCCGGCCCCTCGGGCGCAGCGGCCCAGACCGACCCGGTGGTTGCCAAGGTCAACGGCACCGATATTCGCGAAAGCGACCTGGCGGCCGCGGAAGCCGATATCGGCTCCCAGCTTCCGCCGATGGCTCCTGAGGCCAAGAAAGACTACCTCATCACCTATGTCGGCGACATGATCCTGGTGTCGAAGGCGGCTGAAGCCAAAAAGCTCGGCGACACCGACGAATTCAAGAAGAAGCTCGCGCTGGCCCGGACCAAGCTCCTGATGGAAGCGCTGCTGCAGGACGAAGCCAAGTCCGCAGTGACCGACGAGGCAATGAAGAAAGTCTATGCCGACGCCATCAAGGAGGTCGGCAACGAGCAGGAGGTCAGCGCCCGTCACATCCTCGTCGAGTCCGAAGACGACGCCAAGGCGATCTCCGCCGATCTCAAGAAGGGCGGCGACTTCGCGGCGATCGCCAAGGAAAAGTCCAAAGACCCCGGGTCGAAGGATAGCGGTGGCGATCTCGGCTTCTTCACCAAGGATCAGATGGTCCCGGAATTCGCCGAAGCCGCATTCAAGCTCGACAAGGGCCAGGTGTCGGACCCGGTGAAGTCCCAGTTCGGCTGGCACGTCATTCGCGTCGACGACAAGCGCACCAAGGAGCCGCCGACCTTCGAGCAGGTGAAAGACCAGATCGAGAATTTCGTGCAGCGCAAGGCGCAGGCTGATCTGATCCAGAAGCTTCGTGCCGACGCCAAGATCGAAAAGATCGGCGACCAGCCGGCGGCTCCGGCTCCAGCCGCGACGCCGGACACCAAGGCCCCGGCGAAGAAATAACCTCCGCTCCGGCAGCGATTTCGAACGGGACGCGTAGGCGTCCCGTTTTATTTTGGCCGTGGTCCCGCTATGACGTGGGCCGCCCGCATTGTCGCCGGGCTGAGAGGCCCGCAATGTCCACCGCCGTCTCCCCGCTCGCCCCCACACATGTGCCGGACATGCCGCCCATCGAGGGCGTCCGGATCGCCACGGCGCAAGCCGGCATCCGCTACAAGAACCGCACCGACGTGCTGTTCGCATCCTTCGATGCGGGGACGACGGTCGCCGGCGTCTTCACCCGTTCGAAATGCCCGTCGGCGCCGGTGGAATGGTGCCGGGACCGGCTCAAGGGCGGGGCCGCCCGCGCGCTGGTGGTCAATTCCGGCAACGCCAACGCCTTTACCGGCAAGTCGGGCCGCATGGCCACGCAGCTCACCGCGAAACTCGCCGCCCAGGCCGCAGGCTGCAAGGCCAGCGATGTCTTCCTCGCCTCCACCGGAGTGATCGGCGAACCGCTCGACGCCAGCAAGTTCGACGGCGTGATGCAGACGCTCGTCACCGGCGCGGCGCCCGGCCGTTTCCTGGACGCGGCCAAGGCGATCATGACCACCGATACCTTTCCAAAGGTCGCGACCGCGCAGGCCCGTATTGGCAAGACCACGGTCACGATTAACGGCATCGCCAAGGGTGCCGGCATGATCGCACCGGACATGGCGACCATGCTGTCCTTCATCTTCACCGATGCGCCGATATCGGCGCCCGCCTTGCAGAAGCTGCTGAGCGAGGGCGTTGTTGAAACATTCAATGCCGTGACCATCGACGGCGACACCTCGACCTCCGATACCCTGCTCGCCTTTGCGACCGGCGCCGCGGCCGCGCGCGGCGCGCCGAAAATCGCGCGCGCCGCCGATCCGCGCCTCAAAGCGTTCCGCAAGGCGCTACAGGCCGTGCTGGCGGACCTGTCGGAACAGGTCGCGCGCGACGGCGAAGGCGCCCGCAAGCTGGTCGAGATCAAGGTCGAGGGCGCGACATCCGACAAATCGGCACGGCGCATCGCCATGTCGATCGCCAATTCACCGCTGGTGAAGACCGCCATTGCCGGCGAGGACGCCAATTGGGGCCGCGTGGTGATGGCGGTCGGCAAGGCCGGCGAGCCGGCCGACCGCGACCTTCTGGCGATCTGGTTCGGCGACAACAGGCTTGCCGTCGCCGGCGAGCGTGACCCGGATTACTCGGAAGCGGCGACGTCGGCCTACATGAGGCGCGACGAGATCGCGATCCGCGCCGACATTGGGCTGGGGCGCGGCAAGGCCACCGTGTGGACTTGCGACCTCACCAAGGACTATGTCGCCATCAACGGCGACTATCGGAGCTGAGCCGCCATTGCCGGTGCTCGCCATGCCCGAACTGACCACGGTGCGGCGCTTTGAAGCGGCGGGGTTCCGCTCCTGGCCGGCGGCGTCCGTCCATTATGACGGCACCTGGGCGATCCGGCTGACGCCCGGTCACCCCGGCCGCCGCGTCAATTCCGTCAATCCGCTCGATCCGGGCGACGTGACGGACATCGACGCACGACTGGAACGTGCCGCATGGCGATTCGGGGCAATGGGGCGCCCGCTGACGCTGCGCATGTCACCGCTGGCGTCCGGCGTCCTGTCCGCGCATCTCGATGCCCTCCACTGGTCGCGCT
>CAZXJZ010000229.1:0-7387 GCA_964641065.1 uncultured Hyphomicrobiales bacterium
CCGGCACCGGGCTGCATCCGCTGCGCGGCCAGAACAACGTGCAGGGCGCCTCCGATGCAGGCCTGATCCCGATGTTCTTCCCCGATTACAGGTCGGTGGAGAATCCCGAGATTCGCGCCGATGCCGAAAAGAAATGGGGCGTGCAACTCGATCCCAAGCGCGGGCTGACCGTGGTCGAGATCATGAACGCGATCCATGCCGACACCATCAAGGGCATGTACATCATGGGTGAAAACCCCGCGATGTCGGACCCGGACCTCAATCACGCCCGCGAGGCGCTGGCGCATCTCGAGCATTTGGTGGTGCAGGACATCTTCCTCACCGAGACCGCGGTCTATGCCGATGTGGTGCTTCCATCGTCGGCCTGGCCGGAAAAGGATGGCACCGTCACCAACACCAATCGTCAGGTGCAGATGGGCCGCAAGGCGCTGCCGCTGCCGGGCGACGCGCGCGAGGACTGGTGGATCACCATCGAGATAGCCAAGCGCATGGGCCTGAACTGGACCTATACGCATCCGCGCGATGTCTATCCGGAGATGGCGTCGATGATGCCGGCGCTGAACAATATTTCGTGGGAGCGGGTCGAGCGCGAGGATGCGGTCACCTATCCGTCCGACGCGCCGGACAAGCCGGGTCGCGACGTGGTGTTCGACAAGGGCTTCCCGCGTCCGGGCGGTTTCGGCAAGCTGGTGGCGGCGAAACTCACTCCACCGGACGAGACGCCGGACCACGATTACCCGTTCATCCTCACCACGGGACGCCAGCTCGAACACTGGCATACCGGCTCGATGACGCGGCGCGCGACCGTGCTCGATGCGCTCGAGCCGACCGCGATTGCACAGCTCTCGCGCGGCACCATCGCCAAGCTCGGCATCCGTCCGGGCGACATGGTGCGCGTCTCGACACGGCGCGGCACCGTCGATCTGCAATCGCGCCAGGACGACGCGGTGCCGGATGGCGTGGTCTTCATCCCCTTCGCCTATGTCGAGGCGGCGGCGAACCTCCTCACCAATCCGGCGCTCGATCCGTTCGGGAAAATTCCCGAATTCAAGTATTGCGCGGCCAAGGTCGAGGCGATCCCGATGCGCGAGGCGGCGGAATAGCCGCCCGCGTTACACAATGCGGCGGCCAGAAGGCCGCCTGGTGGCGGAACAGGTTTGAACCGCTCCAGCCTTGCCGTCGGAATGTAAAGTTTCCGGTGCGGCGCTTGTGTTCGCCCAGCCTTGCGGCTAGCTGTCTGTCCTCCTCAAGGACGCAGCATGCAGCCCGCATCGACCGGCCACATCCGCTTCTTTCAGCGAAGCGGGCCGCACCGCTTGGCCGACATCGCAAACGCAGCGGGCGGCGCCGTGGCGTCGGGCCATGAGCGCGTGTTCGAGGGCATCGCGCCGTTGCAGACCGCCGGGCCCGGACAGATCAGCTTCCTGGATAACCGGCGCTATGCATCGCTTCTGGACGTCACGCGCGCCGGTGCGGTGATCGTGCATCCGGACATGCAATCGCGGGTGCCGGACGGCGCCGTGGCGATCGTGACCTCCGAGCCGTATACGGGCTGGGCCCGGGTCGCAAAGATGTTTCACCCCGCGCCCGTGGCGTCTCCCGGCATTCATCCATCGGCGGTGATCGACGACACCGCTGTCATCGATCCGTCGGCGGATATCGGCCCGCTCTGCGTGATCGAGGCCGGCGCCGAAATCGGCCCCGGATGCCGCATCGGAGCGGCCGCGGTGATCGGCGCCGGTGTGGTGCTCGGCCGCGACTGCCGGATCGGCTCGCATGCCAGCGTCAGCCACGCCCTGCTCGGTGAGCGGGTTTATGTCTATCCGGGTGCGAGGATCGGCCAGGAGGGGTTCGGCTTCGCCGTTACCGCCCGCGGGTTCGAGACCGTGCCGCAACTCGGGCGCGTGCTGCTGCACGACGATGTCGAAGTCGGCGCCAATTCCACGGTGGATCGCGGTTCGGCCGGGGATACCGTGATCGGTACCGGGTCGCGGCTCGATAACCTCGTGCAGATCGGGCACAACGTTGTGCTCGGGCGCTGCTGTATCATCGTCGCGCAGGTCGGCATTTCCGGTTCGACCATGCTCGGCGATTTCGTCCAGGTCGGCGGACAGGCGGCGATGGCTGGTCACCTGCAGATCGGTTCCGGCGCCCAGATCGGTGCCCAGGCTGGCGTCATCTCCGATGTCGAGCCGGGCGCGAAGATGCTGGGCAGCCCGGCACAGCCGAGCCGCGATTTCTTCCGTCAGATTGCAGTCCTCAAGAAGCTGCTGCCGAAGCGAAACGCCGGCTGAGATTGAGATCGTCTCCGCTTCGCGAGATAAGTCGAAGCGCCAGCGCGCGGCGGTTCCGGATCGACGCGCGCGCGTCATGCTATCCTTCATCCGTTGCCGCAATGTCCGTGAGCCTCATGCCATGACCGATCCATCCGGCAGGTCCGCGAGCCTTCCACCTTCGTCCGGCTCCCAAGCCGACCAGATCGGTCTGGTTGCGGCGGTGTCGATCGGCATCGGCGGCATGGTCGGCGCCGGGATCTTCTCGATCCTCGGCGTCGTCGCGCAGGCCGCCGGCAACATGATGTGGCTCGCCTTCATGATCGGCGGCGTGGTCGCGCTGCTCGCGACCTATTCCTATGCAAAGCTCGGTGCGGTGTTTCCGTCCGCCGGCGGGGCGGTGCATTTCCTGGTGAAGGGATATGGCGACGGCGTCTTGTCCGGCGGGCTCAATCTGTTCATGTGGGCGGGTTACATCATCTCGCTCGCACTCTACGCGACGGCATTCGGCAGCTATGCCGCGACCTTCATCACCACGCAGCCCGAGCCGCTGCTGGTGAAGTTCCTCGCGGTGGGATCGGTGCTCGCGCTGACGCTGCTCAATGCGTTCGGCGCGCGCATCATGGGACGCAGCGAGACGCTGATCGTTGCGATCAAGGTGTCCATCCTCGTCCTGTTCGCGGCCGCCGGCCTGTTCTTCATCGTGCCGGCGCGCTTCTCTCCGGCGCTGTCGCCCGAAGCCGCGTACGTCCTGGTCGGCGCCGGCATCCTGTTCATCGGCTATGAAGGATTCGGCCTGATCGCCAATGCCGCGTCCGACATGAAAAATCCGCGGGTGATGCTGCCCCGCGCGCTCTATACCGCCGTGATCTTCGTGATCGTGTTGTATCTCGTGGTCTCGGTCACGGTGACCGGCAATCTGTCGAGCGCGCAGATCGAGCGGGCGAAGGACTACGCGCTCGCCGAGGCCGCACGGCCGTTCCTCGGCGAAGCCGGATTCCGGCTGATCGCGATCGCGGCGTTGTTCTCGACCGCGTCGGCGATCAACGCCACGCTCTTCGGCTCCGCCAATGTCTGCTACATGATCGCCCGCGATGGCGAATTGCCGGACGGCCTGTCGCGCACCGAATGGCGGCAGGCGACCGGCGGCCTTTTCCTGACCGCCGCGCTGGTCATTTTGATCACGCTCTTTTTCGATCTGTCCGGCATCGCGATGATGGGCAGCGCCGCGTTCCTGCTGATCTATGGTGCGGTGAATGGCGGCCATCTGCGTGTTCTGAAAGACACCGGCGCCAACGCCATCCTGGTCTGGCTTTCGCTGCTGACCTGCCTCGCGATGTTCGCGATCCTGTCGGTCTATACGTGGCGGGAGCAACCCGCGGCGATCACGGCGCTGGTCGCCATCGCCGCCGCATCCTTCGCGGCGGAATGGCTCTATCGCCGCTGGACCGGCCGGACCATCAGGACGCAGACGCTGCCCTAGCCGGCCCGATGGAAAGGGCGGCCGCCCGGCATGATCTAGATCAAGGACATCGCCGTGATGAGCGAGTAGCGTTCGTTATGGAGGTTGCCATGCCCGAGGCCGACCGGAATTTTGAGCGCGCGCGATCCGCATTTCGCAATGCCGCTGCGGCCAAGTCGATTGCCGCGATGCGTCTGCAGGTGGAAATGGGTCTCGCTTTCCTGGAGCGGGCGGACGCCTTGTCCGCGGTCGTGGAACTGACGCCGTCGGCCCGCCCGCGCTCCACCCCCGAAACGAAAAGTCGATAATGAAGCGCGATAGCGAGCGGCTCCTCGACCTCGCGCGCAAATGTTTCGAAGATGCGGCCGAGTGCGGCGACCCGGCCCAGATGAAAGTCCATGCCGAGATGGGCCGGCGTTACCTCGAACAGGCCGAAGCCGCGGCAAGGCAGGACGCCCACAAGACCAACGGTGACCAAGGTTAGGCCTGACAGGCGCTGGATCGCGGCATTCGGCAGGATCCGGGCGGCCGGTTCGCCCGGCGGACTGAGCCGGCGCTATGCTTGGTCCTTGAAATAGGGCTCGACACTGCCCTTCAGCTTGATCGTCAGTGGCTTGCCGAACCGATCCTTGGCGTTGCCGGCCGCGACCCTGATCCAGCCCTCGCTGATGCAATATTCCTCGACATTGGTCTTTTCCTTGCCGTCGAAACGGATGCCGATATCGCGCGACAGCAATTCCTCGTTGTAGTGAGGATTGTCGGGATCGACGCTCAGGCGGTCGGGAAAGGTGTCAGTCATTGCAGCTCGTCTTGTGGCATGGTCAGGCCGCCGTCCTAAGCGGTTGCGGCGGCCAAGGCAATCGGGATGCGGCCTAATCCAGCGTAAAGGCCTCGTGCACCGCGCTCTGGATCGAGCCGCCCATCACCGGCCCGCCGCCAGCCACATGGATATATCCGCCGATCGCGACGGCGCCGAGGCCGTGCCGCGGCGTCGGCATCGGCGCATAGGATTCCCAGATGTCCTTCTCGATGTCGTAGCCTTCGTTCTGGCCGTAGACGCGGTTGGTGCCCTCTCCACCCATGACGAAAATCCTGCCGTCGAGAAATACGGCGCCGTGCCCGGACCGCGCGGTCGGCAACGGCGCGCGGGGTTCCCATTTGTCGGCCTTCGGATCGTAGACGTGATGCAGGTTCGAGTTGGTGTGGAACGAATCCACCCGGCCGCCGATCACATGGATCTTGCCGTTCACCGCGAGCGTGCCGGTATGGTCGCGGCCGGTCGGCATCGGCGCACGCGCCGCCCATTGGTCGATGCGCGGATCGTAGACCAGATGCCAGTCGACGGATTTCTTGGTCGGAAACGTATCGCCGACGGCGCCGCCGATCGCATGCAGGTTGCCGTTGATCGCCGCGCAGCCGATCGCCGCAAACGGTTTCGGCAACGGCGCGATGCCGCGCCAGTTTTCGCCATCGAGCACGAAGCAGAGATTGTCCGGCTTGCGGTTCTGCTCGATGAATCCGCCGATGGCGTAGAGCTTGCCGTTCACCACCGCGACCCCGACATGATTGGCGCCGCGCGGCAGGAACGGTGCGTCGAGCCATTTGTCCGACGCCTGATCATAGACATGGTGATAGGGGCGGTCGACGCGCTGCTCGCCATAGCCGCCCAGGACATGCATGCGGTCGTTGAGCGTGGTGGCCCAGGCCATCTCGCTGCGTGGCAGCGGCAGCGGCGCCTTCGTCACCCAGCGCCCCTGTTTGGCGGCGGGCGGCGCAGGCGAGTCGAAGACATGCTGCAGCTTCATGGTGTCGAGCGGCGGCGTCTTGATCTTCGGATCGGTGAGATGCGAATAGACCGGATCGTGCCCGGCATGGTGTTGCGCAAAAGCCGGCGCGGCCACGCTCGCGCCAAGGCCCGCCAGTATCGTCCGCCGTGAAAACATCCCCATTCCCCGTACGCTGTACCTGCCGGCCCTGTTCCACCGGCTATCTTGGCTTGGCGGCGGCACTATGACATGAAGCCACAGGACATGAAGAGAAGGGCGTGACGAGCGCCGGCCTGGGACCTCCCGATGACCCTTGGAACCTACGAAAAAGCTGCTTTTCCGGGCGCGTTTGGCGCGGTCCGGCACGACTGGACCCGGAGCGAGATCCGCGACCTGTTTGCCCTTCCGTTCCCCGACCTGATGTTCCAGGCGCAGTCGGCGCACCGGGCCAATTTCGATCCGGCCGAGGTGCAGGTCTCGACGCTGCTGTCGATCAAGACCGGCGGCTGCCCGGAGGATTGCGCCTATTGCCCGCAGAGCGCGAAATACGACACCGGCGTGAAGGCCGAAAAGCTGATGAGCCTCGACAAGGTTCTGGCCGAGGCGCAGGCCGCCAAGGATGCCGGCGCCAGCCGTTTCTGCATGGGCGCCGCCTGGCGCGAACCCAAGGACCGCGATCTCGACAAGGTCTGCGCGATGATCGAGGGCGTGCGCGCGATGGGCCTGGAAACTTGCGTCACACTCGGCATGCTGACCGGTGCGCAGGCGACGCGGCTGAAAGCTTCCGGCCTCGACTATTACAACCACAATCTCGATACCTCGCCGGAATTCTATGGCGAGATCATCACCACGCGCACCTGGCAGGAGCGGCTCGACACGCTGGAGCATGTCCGTGACGCCGGCATCCATGTCTGCTGCGGCGGCATCGTCGGCATGGGGGAGGGCGCGGAGGATCGCGTCGGCATGATCCATGCGCTGGCGACGCTGCCGGTGCATCCCGAAAGCGTACCGATCAATATGCTGGTGCAGGTCGAAGGCACGCCGCTGGCCGATCGCGCAACGGGCGAAAGCAAAGCGGCGATCGACGCGCTCGACTTCGTGCGCACCATTGCGGTCGCGCGCATCACCATGCCGCGCTCGATGGTGCGGCTCTCGGCCGGTCGCGAGGACATGACCGATGAGACGCAGGCGCTGTGCTTTCTCGCTGGCGCCAATTCGATCTTCTATGGCCCGAAGCTGTTGACCACGGCGAACCCCGCCGCCGACCGCGACCGGCAATTGATGGATCGCCTCGGCCTGCGCGCCATGCAGGTGTGACTCTTCTCTTTTCCTCCCCCTGAAAGGGGGAGGTCGATTGCCTTCGCGTGCGAAGGCAATCGGGTGGGGGTCAATGGCCCTGACTGGAATGGGCCCCCCCCCCAACCCTCCCCCTTTCAGGGGGAGGGAGTGCACTGGGTCCGCGGCTACAGTGCTGCGAAGAGCCCAAGACGGGAAGGTTTTTTGCCATGCTCGACAAGCGTGACTGGCTCCGCACCGGCCTCGACCACATCTGGCTCCCCTATGCCCAGATGAAAACCGCGCCTGCGCCGCTGCCGGTGGTGCGCACGGAAGGCACTCGCATTCATCTCGCCGATGGCCGAGAACTCGTCGACGGCATCGCCTCGTGGTGGACGGCCTGTCATGGTTATAACCATCCGCATATCCGGCAGGCGGTGCAGCGCCAGCTCGAGGTGATGCCGCATGTGATGTTCGGCGGGCTGGTGCATGAGCAACCGCTGACGCTGGCGCGCCGGCTTACGGAAATCCTGCCGGGCGACCTGACCCGCGTGTTCTTCACCGATTCCGGTTCGGTCTCGGTCGAGGTCGCGATGAAGATGGCGATCCAG
>CAZXJZ010000230.1:0-7377 GCA_964641065.1 uncultured Hyphomicrobiales bacterium
GATCGCAGCGGTGTAAGCCCCGATTGCATAGAAGCCGACATGGCCGAGCGATATCTGGCCGGTCAGGCCGAGCAGAATGTTCAGTCCCACGCCAGTAATGGTGGTGAGCGCAACCAGCGCCAGAATGAAATGCCAATAGCCTTCGGTCAGCAGGCCCATTCCGAGCCCCGCGGCGGTGACCGCGAGGATTGCAAGCGGCGTTCCGATGGCGCGCAAGGTCCCGATCATCGGCTCAGACCTTGTTCACGGCGGCACGGCCGAGCAGGCCGTTCGGCATGATGGTGAGGGCGAGGATGATCACCGAGAACACCACGATCTGCGTATAGGTCGAGCCGAGATAGGCGGTGACCAGCGCCTCGATCAGGCCATAGGCGAGACCCGCGAGCACCACGCCCCAGGCCGACGTGATGCCGCCCAGGATCGCCACGGCAAAAGCCTTGATGCCGAACAGCATGCCCATGTCGGAATGCACGCTGAACAGCGGCGCGATAAGCAGGCCGGCGACGCCCGCGAGCATGGTGGAAATCGCGAAGGATGCGGCCACGATCAGCCGCACATTGATGCCCATCAGACGCGCGGCATCGGGGTTCTGCACCACCGCGAGCAGCGCCTTGCCGTAGCGGGTGCGGTGCGTGACCAGATGGAACAGCAGCGCCGCTGCTATCCCGACCACGGGAATGATGAGTTGGAGCGGATAGACGCCGGCACCGAAAATCTCGACCGGCTTCTGCGCAAGGAAGGACGGAAAGCTACGCGGCTCCTTGCCGAAGGTGAACATCACGACATTGTCGAGCACGATGCCGCCGGCAACCGTCGCCATCAGCCAGGCGTTGGAACCGCGATCGGCGAACGGCCTCACCAAGGTGCGCTCGACCAAGAGCCCGAACAAAGCGCACAGCAACAACGCCGCGGCGATCGCGAGCGGGATCGGCCAGCCAAGCGTAATGGCAAAGGTATAGCCAAGCACCGCTCCGAGCATCACCGCGGAGCCTTGTGCGAAATTGACGGTGTGGGACACGATGTAGGTGACGTGAAATCCGAGCGCGATCAGCCCGTAGATGCAGCCCAGTCCGATGCCGGAAATGATCGCGGAGGTGATCAGCATGAGGGTATTGGCCCCGTCACCTTGAGGTCAGGGTGTTGTCGTCCCCGCGCAGGCGGGGACGACTCCAAAGCGATTGACTCAGTTCGTCAGCGGAAGGATTTCGCCTTCCTTGTTGAAGAACGTGAAGATGTAGTCGTCCGGGCCGAGCGCGTCGTGCTGCGTCGGGGTGAACGGCTTCTTGTAGGTCTTGATCAGCCCCTCATGGCTGTCGATGCCGTAGAAGCCCTGACGCACTTTCGGACCCTCGGTCGAACCCGCCTTGGCAATCGCCGCGGCAGTGAGATGCATCGCGTCATACGCATTGGCGATGCCGACAGCGGGGGTCACGTCGGCGAGCGACTTGATCTCCGGATATTTCTTCTTCAGCGCCGCCAGCACCGCTTCGCCCTTCGGCGGAAGCTTGCCGGAGAAGCTGTAGGTCTGGATGAAATGTACCTTCGGCGCGCTCGCGCCTGCCAGTTCGGCGAAGCGTCCGCCGGCCGGGCCCCAATGCGAGACGATCGGCACGTTCCAGCCCATGCGATCGAGCGACTTCACCACCTGCGCCGACGGCGCGACGTTTGCGACGAGATAAAGAACATCCGCGCCAGCCTGCTTCAGACGCGTGAGCTGCGGCACCACATCGACGTCGTTGGTCTCGAATTTCTCGACGCCTGCATATTCCATTTTCTTGTCGGCGAGCGCGGCTTTCAGCCCCTTCTCGTTCGACTCGCCCCAGGGATTGTTGATCAGGATCATCCCCGGCTTCTTGGCGCCGTATTTCTTGACCGAATAATCGACCAGCGCCACGTCCACGATTTCATCCACGGCCGAAACGCGGAAGACGTAATTCTCGGGCGCGCCGTTCTTTGTAATCGGCGTGCCGGCCGCCCAGACGCCCATGAACGGGACTTTCGCCTGGTTCGCGAATGGCACGATCGCAAGCGAGACCGGCGTATCGACACCGCCGAACAGGGCCACGACCTTTTCGCGCTGCACCAGTTCGCGCGCGGCGACCACGCCCTTGGCGGGATTGCTCTCGTCGTCACGCGAGACCAGTTCCAGCTTCTTGCCGAGCACGCCGCCCTTGGCATTGATTTCGTCGATCGCAAGCGACAGCCCGCGGGTGATAGCCTCGCCCGACTTGGCGGACTGGCCGGACATGGCGGCAACCAGGCCGACCTTGATGGTTTCCTGGGCCGCAGCCGGTGAGAGCATGACAAGCGCCGCAGCGCCGGCGAGAACGATCCGTCGGTTGATGGAAGGCGGCAGGCGAGACATCATGGCAAACCTCTCCGGTCGGGGGACAACTGGGGTCTTCTGACGCAAGCCGCATGCCACACCGCATGCACCGTAAATGCTGGAGAATCTCCACCCCGATGAGCTTTCCGCACATCTTATAGGCAGGTAGCCACGGATTCAGGCAAAATCGTATGCGATATTGTATACGATTGAAAGCCTGTATTGCATTCGATCTCTGGCAGGGATTATGCATGGTCTAGGGGCGCCCGGACGTCCGGGCGCGACGCGACGAGGATGCGCCATGTCACCAGCCACCGCTCAGATCCTTTCTGCTACCGACGAGACCGCCGAAGCCGCGGACATTGTCGAGCGCTTTCTGGTCGCCTCGATGGTGCCGGATCCGGAGACGGCTGCGCGCTATATCGCCGACGATCTCGCCATCACCTTCACCGGCGGTCGCAAATACAAGCATCCGCGCGAGACCACGGCCTTCAATGCCGGCCGCTACAAGTGGGTGAAGAAGAAGATGGAGCGGACCGACGTGGTGCCCGGCCGCGGCGAGACCATCGTCTACAATCTCGGTACGCTCTATGGCGAATGGCCCGACGGCACACCGTTCGAAGGCAATCGCTATGTCGACCGGTTCGTGGTGCGCGGCGGCAAGATCGTGCAGATGGATGTCTGGAACGACAGCGCCGAACGGATCCTCACCGCACGAGGCATTGTGGCGTAAGCCGAAGGCAAGCCCGCCGCAACTGTCTCGAAGAGGGGCAGCGTGAGAGAAGAAAGGGGCCTATCGCCGCGCCACGCTCTTCGCCTTCTCGTCGCCGCTGAGATAGCCCGACAGGATATCCTTGATGTCGCGTCCCTTGTTCGGACGCGCCACGATCAGCGCGCGACTCGCAACCGCCTCGAGATGCTGGTCCATCACCGCGATGGCACGGGCGGCATCGCCCTTGACCAACGCGTCGATGATTTCACGATGCTCGCTGACTGCGCATTCCGACGAATGCGGCCGGCTATAGAGCGCGAGGATCAGGCCGCAGCGCGACGAGGTTTCGCTGACATAGCGTTCCAAGACCGCGCTGCCGGTCATCTCCGCGAGAACGATATGAAACTCGGTCGCAAGCCGGATCGACAGCGGCTCGTCGCGGCCCCGCGCCCGCTCCTCCTCTTCCACATGGCTCCTGAGCTGATCGATCTGCGCGGCCGTCAGCTTGCCGGCGAGCCGCTGCATAACCAGCCGCTCCATCGCAATGCGGACGTCGAAGATGTCGCGCGCCTGATCCCAGCTCGGCGTCGCGACCGCGGCCCCGCGGTTGCGGCGAAGCTCGACCAAACCCTCCGCCGCAAGCTGGCCGAGCGCATGGCGAACGATGGTGCGGCTGGCGCCGAAACGCTCGCCGATCGCATCTTCCGGCAGCTTGGCACCCGGCTCCAGTGCCTGCTCGATGATGGCCCGGCGCAGCGCACGATAAATGGCGCCGACGCGGTCGGTCTGAACGGCCTTTCTTGGCTTGCTTGGTTTGGGCACGGTCGGTTGTCATCGGTCCTGGATTGCGTCCCGTAGCGTGCCGCAACCGACAACGTCAAATTTTAAGGGGCGAGGACCGGATTACAGTCCGGCGCTTTGCCGCCGCTGCATGCGCCCACCACGCCGAACCTGATGACCTCCCGGGCCCTGTGGCGGCCGAACGAACTCCCCGTCCCTTTGCGCCATGGGCATTTCTTGGCACAATGACCGCCCGGTGGGAACGAAGTGCGATGTACGTGATACGATCCGCGGTCCTCGCCCTGGCATGCGCGCTGCTGCAGCCGGCAAGCGCCGCGCCGCGTCCGTTCACGATCGCCGAGGAGGCGATCATCGACCGGAACGAAACGCTGCGCTCGCTTTACCAGACCGATCCGGCGCTGGTTCGCCGCGTTCTCGACGCGCTCAAATCGCGTGGCCAAAGCAAGGACAGGCAACGCGACGTCTTCGGCCCGGGTGCGCCGGGTAACGCCGGCTCAGACCCGCGCGACCCTTCCCAAGCCGAAGCGACGTTCGATCCCGCGACAAATCCGGATCTCGCGATTTTCCAGCGCGCCTCGCCGGAAGCGGCGCACGACCTGTTTCAGTTGCTCAAAAAGGCATCGGGCCGGAAGTGAACAAAGGGTCCGACAGCGCCGCGCCGCACGAGCAGGACAACGTCTTCGCGGACGAAACCGAGGTCGAAGCCGATCTTGTTCTGCTGGAGCATCTGAAGTCCGGCCGCAAGACGTTCGCCGAGCAATTGTGTGCCGCGAGCCGCGTGCAGACCGAGCCCGTGCTCTCGGTGCTGCGGATGGAATCGACCGCGATGATCGCGGAGTTTTTCTATCTGATCCGCGCGCATGGAATCGACACGGCCGAACAATTGCAGCGGCTCGCGGAGCTGCACAATCACTACATCTCTGACTTGATCGGCGACAGGGAGCGAGCCATCCGCTTCGGGCTGTCACCCGATCGCCTGCTCGACGCGATCTTCACTGGCGACACCATGCCGAGGCTGGTTCAGCAATGGGCCGAGCGGCCGGGCGCACTCGATCAGTCGAATCTCGCGCGCTTCGTGGTGACGCTGATGTCGGCGGAAAGCTGCCGCAAGATCGTTGTCGCCTGCGAACAGGCGGGCTTCCTGCAGCGCGAGCGCACGCGCGCCGGCGCAACGGTGGTGATCTCGTCGGGAGTCATGGAGGAAATTTTCGCTCGCTTTGTGCGAAGGCTTCGGCATGCGATCGCCGGCGACGCGGAAAAGCGTTGAGGCGCTGGCACGCGCTTGGTCCGAGCGCCGTAGCTCCGATGCGATTACGGTCGACGGCGCTTGCGATCCGGCATCGAAGAAACCTGCGATGCTTTATCGCTGAAAAAGAAAAGCCCGGCGATCGCCTTGCGATGCCGGGCCTCTTGTTTGGTTGCGGGGGCTGGATTTGAACCAGCGACCTTCAGGTTATGAGCCTGACGAGCTACCGGGCTGCTCCACCCCGCGATAAGCCGGGTTCAATCGGGCGGCAAACCGGTTCTTGCCGCCGTCGCGATCGCGCCCGCGAGGGCTTCGACCGCATGAAATCGTCGCGCTATCTAGCAAGTGACGAAATGATTGCAAGCGAAAGATAGGCACGATCCGTCAAATAGTTAGAGCGCCTCGCGTTATTCCGGCTGGATGCCGGCCGCCTTGATCAGGTCGCCGCGCATCTTGAGGCCGTCAGTGATGGTCTTTGCCAGGTCCGCCGGGGGGTCGGCGGTGACGACAAGACCGGCGCCCGCGAGGCGCTTGGAGACCGCGGGATCCTTGAGAATCTTGGCCGCAGCATCGCTGATCTTGTCGACGACCGCCTTCGGGGTGCCCGCCGGCGCCACCAGCGCGACGAACGAACCCATCTCGACCCCGGGAACGGTCTCGGCGATGGTCGGGATATCCGGCAGTTCCGAGAATCGTTTCGGCTCCGCCACTGCGATAATGCGGATCTTTCCGGAATCATGCAGACCGCGCGCCGCCGACAGGCTCAGGAAAGCCGAGGGGACATGCCCACCGGCGAGATCGTTGATGGCCTGTCCGCCGCCCTTGTAGGGAATGTGCTGCAGCTTGATGCCGGCCTTCTGCGCCAGCAATTCACCGGCGAGATGATGCGGCGAGCCCGGACCGGACGAGGCGAACGCCATCTTGCCCGGGTTCTTCTTGGCCTCGGCGACATAATCGGCGACCGTCTTGATCGGCTGGTCGGGATGCACGGCGAGGACCAGGATATTTTTCGCGGCGTTCAGCACCGGCGTGAAGTCCTTGGCCGGATCGAACGCGATCGCCTTGAACATGAAGGAGTTGGACGTCAGCATCGCGTCGGTTGCGACCAGAATGGTGTGACCGTCCGCTGCCGAACGAGCCACCTGGGTGGCGGCGAGGTTGCCGGAGGAGCCGGGCCGGTTGTCGACCACGACCGGGTGCCCCCATTGCTGCTGCAGCTGGTCGGAAATCGCGCGCGCCAGCGTGTCGGACGCAGCACCCGCCGGATAGCCGCCGACCAGCGTCACGGTCTTGGTCGGGAATTCCTGCGCCAGCGTGGGGCCGGCCGCGGCAACGATCGACAAGGTCGCAAGCAGTGCCGCCATCGATGAATGTTGAAGGGTTCTGATCATCAGCGTCCTCCGAGATGCAGGCCGGAAGCGATCCGGTGCTTTGTTGTTGTTTTGATTAGCCGGCATGGCTGAGGACCTGTCAACCGACGGCTTGACGGGCCAAACGACGCGGTTGGCCCCGTCGATATGCCCAGTAAGCACAGGTCATTGGATGACGGATCACGCTTACGGAAAGTGTCGCAGCCGACGCGTAGCGGCGGCCGACATCGCGCATGACGAAGCGCATAAAAAAACACCGGCAGCCGCGAACGGCTGCCGGTGTTTTTTTGAAATGCAGAAATCGTGATGAGGGGAAATCCGTCCTTGGCAGGCCTGGCAGCGACCTACTCTTCCAAGTCTTGAGACTTAGTACCATTGGCGCGGGAGAGTTTAACGGCCGAGTTCGGAATGGGATCGGGTTCAGGCTCTCCGCCAAAACCACCAGGCCGGCGAAAGACGGATTGAGAAGCAAAGACTGGTCGCTTGAATTATCGTCACTTGACGTATTGTCACTTGGACGAGCGTCACTTGGACCATTCAAGTCTTGACCAAAGCCATCTTGCAAGGACCGGCGCGATGTCAAAGACAGCGCGCAAGGCCTCGCGAATGGGCATTGAAGACAAGAGCAATCAAGTCATTCGAGCGATTAGTACCGGTAAGCTCAACGCATTACTGCGCTTACACACCCGGCCTATCAACGTGGTGGTCTTCCACGGCTCTCAAGGGAGTTCTCGTTTCGAGGTGGGTTTCCCGCTTAGATGCTTTCAGCGGTTATCCCGTCCGTACATAGCTACCCTGCACTGCGGCTGGCGCCACAACAGGTCCACCAGAGGTCTGTTCATCCCGGTCCTCTCGTACTAAGGACAAATCCTCTCAATTCTCCTACACCCACGGCAGATAGGGACCGAACTGTCTCACGACG
>CAZXJZ010000231.1:0-7375 GCA_964641065.1 uncultured Hyphomicrobiales bacterium
TCACCATGTCCGACTTCGATCCCACGCGGGTGGACCCGAAACGGCCGGCCGTGAATGAGGCTGGCTATGCCGCCGATCGCGGCTTCAACTGGAGCTGGATCATCGGCGGCATTGCGGCCATCGTTGTTTTGTTCGTCGCCTTGAGCTTCCTGGGTGGCGATGACCGCACGGCCGAAACGACCCCGCCGCCCGCCACCACGGGCCAGTCTTCACCGATGAGCCCGGCGCCGACAGCGACGCCAAACGCGACACCGGCACCGGCCAATCCGGCGCCCGCAGAGCGCACCGCACCGCCGCCGGCCACCAATCAGAACTGATCATCGAACGTGCGTTAAAAGCCCCGGCCTCGGCCGGGGCTTTTTTGTTGCGTCCGCGACTCGAAACGGCTCGCGTCGGCTTATCCGCGCAACAGCATGGCCTTTCTTCGCCGCAGCCGTTTGACAGAGGCAATTTCCAACTTCGCATTCAACTTCGGGAGAACATTTTGCGCGCGCGGTGCCATATATGGCGTCACGACAAGTGTCTGGCACGCAAGCGCGAATGGAGCCGCAATGCGTTTCCTCCCGTTGTTTTTCGATCTCGGCAAGGGTCCGGTCATCCTCGTCGGCACGGGCAAGGAGGCGCTCGCGAAACTGCGCATCCTCAAGGCCGCTGGCGCGCAAATTCGTTGGTATGTGCTGGCACGAGAAGATGTCGACGACGGTGATGCGCAGGATGTCGACCTTCGGATCGGGCTGCCTGCCGAAGAGGATTTCCTCGGCGTCATTGCGTTGGTTGCTTCCGCCGGCACGGAGTTCGACGAGCACCTCGCAGCGCGTGCGCGCGCCATGAATGTGCCGGTCAATATCGTCGACCGGCCGGACCTCTCAACCTTCATCTTTCCGTCGATCGTCGACCGCGGCGACGTGGTGGTCGCGATCGGCACCGGCGGCACCTCGCCGGTGCTGGCAAGGCGGTTGCGGGAAAAGATCGAGCAGCTTCTTCCCGAGCGCATCGGTGAATTCGCAAGCCTGATGGGCAGGTATCGCGAGCGGCTCCACGCCTTGCGCCATCGTGGCTTTTCCACCCGTCACTTCTGGGAGTGGGTAATAGACGGACCGATCGGCGCGCTGTTTCTGGCCGGGCGCACCGCCAAGGCGGAAGCGGCCCTCATCATCGAAATCGAACGCGCTGGGCAGGAAGCGCCGCTGCAAGGCCAGGTCCAGATCGTCGGTGCCGGTCCGGGCGATCCCGACCTGCTGACGCTGAAAGCGTTCCATGCTCTGCAATCGGCGGACATTGTTCTGACAGACGATCTGGTGTCGTCGGAGATCCTCGGTCGCGTCAGGCGCGATGCCGAGATCGTCCATGTCGGCAAGCGCAAGGGCCATATAGGCATCGGCCAGGACGCCATCAATCGCCGCCTGATCGCGGAAGCGAAAGCCGGACGCAATGTGGTGCGCCTGAAGGGCGGCGATCCTTTCATCTTTGGACGCGGCGGCGAAGAGCGCGAAGCGCTGGAAGCCGAGGGCATCGCCGTAACCGTCGTCCCCGGCATCACCGCTGCGCTGGGGTGCGCGGCGGAAGCGGGCGTGCCGCTCACTTTCCGCAAGGAAGCCACACGCCTGTCGATCGTCACCGCCAACACTGCCGATGGCGCCGACAAGATCGACTGGACCGGGCTTGCCGACCGCACCACTACGGTCGCGATCTATATGGGACTGACCGCGGCGGCATCCGTTCGCAACGGACTGGTGTCAGCCGGACGCGATCCGCAAACACCGGTCGCGGTGCTGGCGCGCGGCACGCGTCCGGACTCGCGCAGCCTCACAGGCACGCTGTCGCAATTGCCAGCGCTTGCGGCGGGTGCAGGCGAGGGGCCCGCGCTGATCGTGGTCGGCGATGTGGTCACGCATTCGCGCGCGTGGAAAGAAGCGGTCGAACTCCTGGAGGCTGCCGAATGACCGCGCCGCAACAGCAGAAGCTGAAAGTGAAGGGGCCGGTGGTGATCACCGGCAACCGCCTCGGCGACGGCGCGGTGGTCTATCGCACCGCGACGCGCGGCTGGTCGACGTCTCTCAGCGAAGCGATCGTGACAACGACAGCCGATGAAGCGACTCGGCTCCTGAAAGACGCGAACGCGAGCGACATCGAGGCGGTCGGCGCCTATGTCGCGCCAGTGATCCTCGAGGGCGATGACATCAGGCCGGGTAATCTGCGCGAACGCATCCGCCTCGCCGGGCCGACGTTTGCGCTGCCGGGCAGCGAGGCGGCCTGAGCCATGTATCTCTATGACGAATACGACCGCACTCTGGTTGCCGAACGGGTCGAGGAGTTTCGCGATCAGGTTGCGCGGCGGCTATCCGGAGCGCTGAGCGAGGACGAGTTCAAGCCGCTGCGGCTGATGAACGGCGTCTATCTGCAACTGCACGCCTACATGTTGCGTGTCGCGATCCCCTACGGATCGCTATCATCCGACCAGATGCGAACGCTTGCGCATGTGGCGCGGCGCTATGACCGCGGCTACGGCCATTTCACCACCCGCCAGAATATCCAGTTCAACTGGATCAAGCTCGACGACATGCCGGAGGTGCTCGCGGTCCTGGCCGAGACCCATCTGCATGCGATGCAGACCAGCGGCAATTGCATTCGCAATATCACCAGCGATCAATGGGCGGGTGTCGCGCCCGACGAGGTCGAGGACCCGCGCGTCTATGCCGAGATCCTGCGCCAGCACTCGACCATGCATCCGGAATTCTCGTTCCTGCCGCGCAAGTTCAAGATCGCGGTGACCGCGGCGGAGCACGATCGGGCCGCCATCCGCGTGCACGATATCGGACTGCGCCTGCACCGGAACGATGCTGGCGAAACCGGCTTCGAGGTGGTGGTCGGCGGCGGGCTCGGGCGGACGCCATTTATCGGCAAGACCATCAAGCCGTTTTTGCCGAAGCGTGATCTGCTCAGTTACATCGAGGCGGTCCTGCGGGTCTACAATCTCTATGGACGCCGCGACAATATCTACAAGGCGCGGATCAAGATCCTGGTCCATGAACTCGGCGCGGAGAAGTTTGCCGCCGCGGTCGAGGAGGAATGGCGTGCGATCAGGGACTCTGCGCTTGCGCTCGACGACGCGATCATCGCCGACATCGCCTCGCGCTTCCGCTATCCGGCATATGAGGCGTTGGCCGATGCAAGCGAGATGCTGAAAGCCGAGCGGGCAGCCGATCGCTCGTTCGACGCCTGGTACGGCAATTCCGTCGCTGCGCACAAAGTCCCCGGCCATGCGATCGTCACGGTGTCGCTGAAGCCGGTCGGCGCGCCGCCCGGCGACGCCACCGCCGACCAGATGGACGCGATTGCCGATCTTGCCGACCGCTATTCGTCGAGCGAAATCCGAGTCGGGCATGAGCAGAACCTGGTGTTGCCGCATGTGCGCCAGCGCGACCTGCCGGCGCTGTTCCGCGCACTCGACGTCGTCGGATTGGCGACCCCGAATGTCGGCCTCGTGTCCGACATCATCGCGTGCCCGGGCCTCGATTATTGCAGCCTCGCCAATACCCGTTCGATTCCGGTGGCGCAGGAATTGACCCGCCGCTTCCGCAACATCGAGTCGGCGCACAATATCGGCCGTCTGCACATCAATATTTCCGGCTGCATCAATGCATGCGGACACCACCATGTTGGCCATATCGGCATTCTGGGCGTGGAGAAGAACGGCGAGGAGTTCTTCCAGGTCACGCTCGGCGGCCGTGCCGACGAGAATGCCGAGCTTGGCACGCTGCTCGGGCCTGCGGTGCCCTACGAGCAGGTCGCCGATGTGATCGAGGATGTGGTCGCAGCCTATATCGAACTGCGGGCGCGCCCGGATGAATTGTTCGTCGACACCGTCAGGCGGCTCGGCGTCGAGCCTTTCAAGGAACGCGTCTATGCCACTCATTGAAGACGGCGAAGTAGTCCAGGATCGATATGTGCGGATCGCCGACGATAGTCCGGTGCCGGAGGAAGGTCCGGTCCTGCTGTCGGCGGCGCGCTTCCTCGCCGACGCCGAGCGCATCGCCGGCCGTCCCGGCGCCACCGGCGTGCTCTGGCCGAACGATCGCGACATCGCCGAACTCGCGCCGTATCTCGGCCGGCTGTCGCTCATCGCGCTGGTGTTCCCGACCTTCAAGGACGGCCGCGCCTACAGCCAGGCGCGGACGCTGCGTGAACGCTACCGGTTCGCGGGTGAATTGCGGGCCACCGGCGACGTCCTGCGCGACCAGTTCCTGTTCCTGCATCGCGCGGGGTTCAATGCATACGAGCTGAAGAAGGCCGCCGACGCGCCGGCTTTCTGCGCGGCGCTGCAACGCTACATCGCCTTCTATCAACCGGCTGCTGACGGGGCCGTCAGCGTGTTGCGCCAGCGGCTGAAGGCTACCTCGCAGCGGCAGCGTCCCGTGACCGAGCACGCCTGAATGAACGCAATGGAAACCCTCAGCGCCCGCACCAACCGGCTGAACAAGGCGCTCGCTGCTGCGTCGCCCGCGGCGGTGATCGAAAAGGCGGTCGAGACGATGCCGGCCGGCCGGATTGCCATCGTGTCGTCGTTCGGGACCGAATCGGCCGTGCTGCTCAAATATGTCGCCGATGTCGATCCCGGCTTGCCAGTATTGTTTCTCGATACCGGCATGCTGTTCGACGAGACGCTCGATTATCGCGATCGCCTGATTGACTTTTTCGGGCTGACCGATGTGCGCTCGCTCAAGCCGCAGATCGACCTGGTGGAGCGACGCGATCCCGGCCGTGATCTTTGGATGAGCGACACCGACAGCTGCTGCCATATCCGCAAGGTCCGGCCATTGTCCGACGCGCTCGGCGCCTTCGACGGCTGGATCAACGGACGCAAGCGCTTCCATGGCGATGTCCGCGCCAACATCGTTCATGTCGAAACCGATGGCCGGTTGCTGAAGTTCAATCCGCTGGCGGCGCTGTCGCGCCAGGAGGTTGCGCAGGTGTTCGAGGCCGAGGGCCTGCCGCGCCATCCGCTGGAAAGGCTCGGCTTCGCTTCGGTCGGCTGCATGCCCTGCACCAGCCGCACCCGCGAGGGCGAATCCCCGCGCGCCGGACGCTGGCGCAATCAGAACCGCACCGAATGCGGCATCCACCGCATCGGGCTGCCGGCCGGCGCCGGCTGCGGCTGTTAACGGAGCGGCAACCGCGTTTCGAAAAATCCGGCGCTGCCCGCCCGCGCCCGCGCCACGCATAGACGTTGATTAAAGTTTTCTGCCTTAACCCGGTACCCGAGCGCAGCCTTGTCTTGCTGTGCGGCTTGCCCGTTGGTGAGGTGATGAAAACAATCGCTCTTGCAGGCCTGCTGGGTGCGGCCATTATCGGCGCCGGTGGCTATCTGTTCGCTTCGACGGACGACGCAACGATCAAGACCGGAAGCGTCAAGACCGCGACCCCGGTTCTGACGACCGATCCACGGACCGCGATGAATGTGGTCAAGGTGGACTGGCGTCGCGACGGCTTCGGTTATACGGCGGTGGCCGATGTGTCGGTCCGCAACAACAACAGCTATTCGGTTCGCGTCGATCGCATCAGTTGCCGCTTCCGGAGCCCCGACGGTGCCATGGAAGATCATGCGCAGGGCGTCTACGACATCGTCCAGCCGCGCACCGAACGGACGATCCGCAACGTCTCGCTCGGCTTCGTCAGCAGCGAAGCGAAGGGGATCGATTGCATCGTTGCCGGCGCGCGGAAGGAATTCTGAGCGGCGGCCGACTGTGCCTACGGCGTTGCGGCCAGCACGCGGTCGATCTCGGCCAGCGCCTTTTTCTTCTCGTCGTCGCCCATCAGCGACGCATGGAAGCCGTTGCGCACGATGGCCACGATCTCGTCGCGGCTGAGCGTCAGCGCGTCCGACACCGCGCGGTAATTCTGGTTCACATAGCCGCCGAAATAGGCGGGGTCGTCGGAATTGACGGTAACCACCAGCCCCTTGTCCATCATCCGCCGCAACGGATGATGCCGCAGGTCGTCGACCACCCGTAGCCGCAGATTCGACAGCGGGCAGACCGTGAGCGCCATTTTCTCCCGCGCCAGCCGTCCGACCAGTGCGTCGTCATCCATTGCGTGGTTGCCGTGATCGACCCGCATCACGCCGAGGACATCGAGCGCCTCCCAGACATAGCTTGCCGGCCCTTCCTCGCCGGCATGGGCGGTGAGAAAAAAACCGGCGTCGCGGGCGCGCGCATAGACGCGGGCGAATTTTCCGGGCGGGTTGCCGCGTTCGGCCGAGTCGAGCCCGATGCCCATGATGCGGTCGCGGAACGGCATGGCGGCATCGAGCGTCTTCTGCGCACTGGTCTCGTCGAGATCGCGCAGGAAGCACATGATCAGGCTCGCGGAAACGCCGAGTGTCTGCTTTGCGTCGGCGATGGCGCGCGACAGGCCGTTGATCACGGTCTCGAAGGCGATGCCGCGATCGGTGTGGCCCTGCGGATCGAAGAACATCTCGACATGCCGGACATTGTCGGCCTGCGCGCGCTGCAGATAGGCGAAGGCAAGATCGTAGAAATCCTGCTCGGTGATCAGGACCGACATCCCCAGATAATAGACGTTGAGGAAATCCTGCAGGTTGTTGAAGCGGTAGGCGGCGTGGATGTCCTCGACCGAGGCATAGGGCAGGGCGACGCCATTCCGCCGCGCCAGCGCGAACATCATCTCGGGCTCAAGGCTGCCCTCGATATGGATGTGGAGTTCGCATTTCGGCAGGCTTTTGATCAGGGTGTCAGTCGTGGCGGCCATATCGTTGCACCTTGTGCCGGAGCTTCCGGTCGGCAATCGCGGATGCCGCGCCGATGCGCCGGATGCTTCGCTGTCCCGGCCTGAACGCGGCGTCGAGCTGGTTTTGTCGGCGACCGCCGACGGATGATCGAACGGCGCATGAAGCTGGAAGATAACCCGATCGAGCGGGCCCGGTCAGCTTCGAAGTCGCGACGGTTGATGATTGCTCGGCGCGCGCCATGTCGATGGCGGGTGCTTGTCTGAGATATCTGTGCCGACCGATCCTGCCGAAGATCGAGAGCCCCCAGCGCTGGGGGCGACATGGGCGCTGGGGGCTTCGCACTATTCGCGACGCTGAGCGGGTCGCGATCTGCAAGCAGCAGATATTCCGTTTCTTGCATGTACATAGTCGGCACGCCAGCGCCGATGCCTGTAAACCTTAAGAGTGGTGCGGCGCCCCCGCACCGAGCGTGCGGGCAGGTGCGAAACAGACAGCATCGATTGTGCCGCTGGCGGGCTGCACCCGTCGAACGACATTCTGACAGGGAGATGTGCGGGCGATGTCGCGCCGGTGTTGGCGCGCCCAAGGGGAATCGAACCCCTGTTTTCGCCGTGAAAGGGCGACGTC
>CAZXJZ010000232.1:0-7363 GCA_964641065.1 uncultured Hyphomicrobiales bacterium
GGCGGGACAGCACCTGGATGGTGCGGCGGATTTCCTCGTCGCGGCCGATCACCGGATCGAGCTTGCCGTCGCGCGCCGCCTGGGTGAGATCGCGCGCGTATTTCTTCAATGCGTCATAGGCGTTTTCGGCGGTCGCGGTGTCTGCGGTGCGGCCCTTGCGGATCGCCTCGATCGCCGCATTCAGGTTCTGCGCGGTGACGCCCGCCTTCTGGAGGATCTTGCCGGCGTCGCTATCGCGGTCCATCGCGAAGGCGAGCAGCAGCCGCTCGACGGTGACGTAGGAGTCGCCCGCCTTCTGCGCGACCTTCTCGGCCTGATCGAAAATGCGCGCCAGTCCCGGCGTCATCTGCGGCTGGCTGGCGCCGCCGCCGGACACTTTCGGCAGCTTCTTCAGTGCCGCTTCGACCTCGGTCAAAGCCTGTCTGGAATTGCCGCCCGAACGGTCGATCAGGCCCGCGCACAATCCTTCCGGATCGTCCAGCAGCACCTTCAGCAGATGTTCGGGGGTGAATTGGGGGTTGCCCTCGCGGAGGGCCAGCGAATGCGCCGACTGAATGAAGCCGCGCACACGCTCGGTGTACTTTTCAAAATCCATATGTCGCTCCCTCGGTCTGATCCGCGGCCCTTCAGGAGGCACCTGCGGAGCATCTGGGCCCCGGCGCCATGATCCGCCTCAAACCCGGTGGATCACGATACAGGGACATTCCGGCGGACCCCGGACGGGCATCCGCAGACCGGATGTAGGAATGCGGTCTTTGACGCGGAAGGAGGTTCCGCCAAAAATGTTGCTGCGGCGTTACCGGCCGGCGGGTCGTGTCTCCCCGCCTCGCAGTCTTCGCAATGACGACAGGCCAAGCTCCGCCGGCCCTGTTGTTTGACCGGCGCGGGCCCGCCGTGAAGACAATCGAGGGGAATGATGCGCCGAAAGACGCAGGGCATTCCTGATACGCCACGCACTGTTGCCAGCGCGCGGCCGCCTCACGGCGCATCACTGGCGGCGTTTTCCTTCCGGCATGGGGCCGCGCTTTGCCTCCATGCGCCTTGATCTGCGCATGGCGTCAGCCGGCTCCCGGCAGGGGTCCCTAGTGACCCCGGGCGGTGCCCCCATGCAGCCCGAGTGCCGTGGCGACGAACCACGGCCCGCAGGCGCCGCACCCCGCTCCATCAACAGACGTCACCGGTTGACGCCCCTCATGAGCGAGATGGGACACCCCATATGCTTTTATTCCTATATTGTCAAGAGGCAGACTTGCACCGCGTCCGGGAAGAGGCTGGTGGAATTCCGCGTACGCGCCCGCTAACACATCCGCATGACCGCGAGCATCCAGTCGATCTATCGCTACCCGGTGAAGGGGCTATCGCCCGAGCGCATGGCGCAGGTCTCCCTCACCCCCGGCCAGACGCTGCCGGCCGACCGCGCCTATGCGATCGAGAACGGTCCGTCCGGCTTCGACCCGAAGGCCCCGCAATATTTCCCGAAGCAGCGCTTCCTGATGCTGATGCGGAACGAGCGGCTGGCAGCGCTCGACACCCGTTACGACGTGGAAGGTCACACCCTCTCCATCAGCCTCAATGGCACCGAGGCCGCCCGCGGCGATCTGCGAACGCCGGAGGGCCGTGCCGCGATCGAGGAATTTTTCGCCCGCTACAGCGCGGACGAGCTGCGCGGCGCGCCGAAAATCCTGCAGGGCAATGGCCACAGCTTTTCCGACGTTGCGGCCAAGGTGGTCTCGATCATCAATCTCGCCTCGGTCGCAGCCGTGGAAAACGCGGTTGGCGCGCCGGTCGACCCGCTGCGCTTTCGCGGCAACCTGCATGTCGAAGGCTGGCCGGCCTGGCGGGAATTCGATCTGCTCGGACAGACCCTCGCGGTCGGCGATGTGCGGCTCAAGGTGGTGAAGCGGATCGTGCGTTGCGCCGCCACCAACGTCGAGCCGCTGACCGGCATTCGCGACCTGGAAATTCCGAAGACGCTGATGCAGGCCTTCGGCCACATGGATTGCGGCGTCTATGCCGAGGTCGCAGCGGGCGGCGCGATCAGTGCCGGCGACGCGATAAAGATCTGCGACAACTGACGCCGATTAGGCCGAAGCGCCGGTCAGAACCCGTTGCAATAGAACGTGTATTGGCAGCTCGGCTTCGGCGCGACGAAGTTCCGCGCATCGATCGCATTGAGCTGATTGATTTCGTCGATGCGGATGTAATCGGGGAAATCGGGATGGGTCGCGCCATTGCCCTTGTAGGGCCCGCTGGCCTTCTTGGTGCCATTGGCAGCGATCACAACATACTGCCCGGCATTCACGGTCATCAACGTTCCATCCAGGAGGCGCACCGTGAGCGTGCCTTCAAGAACCCCGATAAATGTTTCAAGCGGTGAAATCTGGAGATCGACGATCGTGCCGCGAATGCCGAGCGTCGCGACCGGCGTCTTGATCGAATAATTGGTCGGATTCTGCGAGCCGGTCACGAAGCGCATGGAGCCCTGCACCGCATTCACCACCACCTGGCCGGTGCCGCGATTGGGATTGTAGACGTACTTGTCGAGCAGCAATTCCGCCTTCGGCCCCATATTCAGCACGGTTTTGTCGAGGAACATGAGCTGCGCGGTCGCGGCGTCGCCGGTGCGGATCCGTTCGTTGGCGAAGACCGAGCTGCCGACCGCGAGCGCGCCGCTCTTGCCGCGCACATCGTTCTTCACGGCGGCGGCAACGCCGACCTTGGAATCCGCAAGCGCACTCTGCCCGCTCGCAAGCGTCAGCGAGGCAATGGCAAGGGCATACGGGAGAGCGGCTGGACCTGATGGCGGCATGGCATGAATTCGCTACTGTTTTACCCGCCAACCGCGGGTGTTATTCCTGCAACACGGCCACAGCCTTGACGCCAGCTGCGGCGTTTCCTGCATAGCCGAGAGTTCCTGTTTAGGCTAGATGAGGACGGTAATTTGCAGCCAAGTGTTGCTTGGAAGTCGGGAAGGCGCGCGTGAACTGGAATCGGGGGGTTCGCTTTTTGCTCGTTGCACTGGCGGCTTTGGCCGGTGCAGCGACCGCAAGCGCGAAAGAGATCGATACACTCTACGCGCAGGTGCTGCGGGAGCCCGCGAATACCGAATTGAATCTGCGCTTTGCCCGTCTCGCCGAAGAACAGGGCGTGCTGCGCTGGGCGCTGATGGCCTATGAGCGCGTCATCCTGAACGATCCGAATAACTGGGAGGCCAAGGTCGGCCTGATGCGCGTCCGCCGCGCGATCCAGCCGAATTTCACGCTCGTCACCGTCGAACTCGGCACCGGCTACGAATCCAATCCGCTCTATTACCTGCCCGCCAACCAGAACCCGTATACCGATCCCGGCAGCGGATCCGGCAAGGGCACATTCTTCGGACAGGGCCTGATCGCGCTGCAGGACGAGCGCAAGATCGGCAATCAGGCGTGGCGCACCAATGCCGCGATCTTCGGCCGCGCCAACACCCGCTATGGCGACCTGAACTACGCCCATGCCGGCGGCGAAAGCGGTCCGGTGTTCGATCTGTGGCCGGGCATGAGCCTGACCACCGCGCTCGGCGCCGCGGTCGGATACTTCGACGATCGCTTCTATTACGCAGAAGGCTCCGGCAGCGCGACCTTCGAGGGCCAGACCGCAGAGGGGGTTTTCCATTCGCTGCGCTTCCGCGCCGCTTACCGGTCGTATGACAGCTACTGGCCGAGCCAGGAGGGCTGGTACTACGACATCCGCGCCCGCGTCGCGATCCCGAAGGTGTTCGGCGATGGCAACCTGGTCGCATTCTCCCCGTGGGTGCTGTGGAGCGATATTTCCGGCGCCGTGACCAATACGCTGGTCACCGAAATCCAGCCCGGCAAGTATCGCGAAATCGGCGGGCGCGCAGAAATCTATCAGCAGCTCACGCCCTGGCTGACGGTCGGCGCCAGCCTCGCCGCCAGCTGGCGCGATTACAGCGACGATTATGTGTTCGGCACCACCACCGGCGAGAAGCGCAAGGACACGCTGCTGATCCCCGGCGCCATGGTGCTGTTCCCCGGCTTCTTCTGGCAGGAATGGGATCTGCGGTTCGATTACCGCTACCTGGACAACGACTCCAACGACCCGACCAAGTCGTTCAAGGATCACGTCGTGACCGCGGCCGTGACCAAGCGGTTCGATCCGTTCCGGCCGGCCCCGACGCCCGGCCGCTGATCTCCAGCCGCTCACCGCAAAAGCCTGACCTCAAGGCCGTTTACCGCGCATTAACCCTGCGCACCCCACTTTCGCCCGCACGGCAATCGCGTAGGCGGGCGATGGCGAAGGCACCTTATTGGCTCGGTCTCGCGGCCGGTCTGTTGACCGGCGTCGCCTGCACGTCCGCACGCGCCGACCTGACCCTGTGCAACACCATGAGCTATGTGGTCGATGTCGCGCTTGCGGTGGAGCAGCGCGGCAGCGCGACCTCGCGCGGCTGGGTCCGGCTCGATCCTGGCCAGTGCCGCAAGGCGCTGCAGGGCGCGCTACCGGCGGGCGACCTGTACGTGCATGCGCGGGTGCCGGCGTTCTACGGCCCCGCACCGCTGCCCCGGCGCGGCGACACCGAATTCTGCGTCGGCACGACCGACTTTTCGATCGCGAATGCGCGCAATTGCCGGAGCGGCCAGCGCCCGGTGCTGTTCTCGGCCGCCAAGCCGGCACCGGTCGAACAATCCGAAACCGATTTTCGCCTGACGCTCGCCGAGGAAGCCGGCTATTCCGAAGACCAGGCGCGCGACGCCGGCATCCAGCGGCTGCTCGCGGTGGCCGGCTACGATGCGGGTCCGATCGACGGCGTGCGCGGCGACCGCACCGACAACGCCATCCGGCAATTCGCGCAGGACAACAATCTCCCCGTCACCGCCGCGGCGCGTTCCGATTTCTTCACATTGCTGGCGGACGCGGCCCAGAAGCCCGGATCCGGCTTCTCATGGTGCAACGACACGGCCTATCCGGTGCTGGCAGCGATCGGCGTCGAGGACGGCGGCGCGATCACCACCCGCGGCTGGTATCGCGTCGAACCTGGCCGCTGCCTGCGGCCCGATACCGGCGCCAATGCGAAGCGCATCTTCTCCTTCGCCGAGGCGGTCGACGGCAACGGCCAGACCCTGATGAGCGCCGGCAAGCCGCTGGCCTGGGGCGGCAGCGCCGTCCTGTGCACGCGCCCGGCCCGGTTCGAGACCAACGATCATTCCGATTGCACCGCGCGTGGTCTGACCCAGGCTGGCTTCGCGCAAATCGAGACCGGCAACGGCCCGGCCATCGTGCGGTTCAAGTAAGCCCACCACTGGAAAGGCACGCGGCGCTCGGTTAGAGAGGCCGCCATGGCGGCAACATCAAACACGAAGCACGGGTCCACGGACGGCGAGCGCAGCACCCGCGCGTTCTCCCACGTCACCACCTGGATCTTCGATCTCGACAACACGTTGTACCCGCATCACCTCAATCTCTGGCAGCAGGTCGACGAGCGCATCCGCGATTATATCGCCAACCTCCTCACCATCACCCATGACGAGGCGTTCCGGCTGCAGAAGGATTATTACCGGCGCTACGGCACCTCGATGCGCGGACTGATGACCGAGCACGGCATGGAGCCAGACGACTTCCTGGATTTCGTCCACCAGATCGACCATTCGCCGCTTGAGCCCAATCCGGCGCTCGGCCACGCGCTCGAGCAACTGCCCGGCCGCAAGCTGATCCTCACCAACGGCACCCGGAAGCATGCCGATGCGGTGATGCGGCGGCTCGACATTCACGGCCATTTCGAAGACGTGTTCGACATCGTCGCGGCCGAACTCCAGCCAAAGCCGTCGCAGAAAACCTACGAGCGCTTTCTCGAACGTCATGACGTCGACCCGGCCCATGCGGCGATGTTCGAGGATCTGGCGCGCAATCTCGCGGTTCCGCATGCGCTCGGCATGACCACCGTTCTGGTGGTGCCTGAGGGCACGCGCGAGGTGCTGCGCGAGGACTGGGAACTCGAAGGCCGCGAGGCGGCGCATGTGAATTACGTCACCGACGACCTGTCGGGATTCCTGCGCGCGAATTGCTGCCGGTAAGCAGCAACTTTCCGTTCATCCCGCTGCAAGCGGGAATCCGGTCTTCCTTTGCGCTGCGTCCCCGCTTTCGCGGGGACGAACGGCAAGCGGCATCACCCGATGATACTCGGCAGCCACAGCGCAATGGCCGGAAACAGGATCAGCAGCCCGACCAGGACAAGATCGGCCAACAGGAACGGCATCGTTCCGGCATAGATCCGCATCACCGGAATCTCCGGATGCTGTGCCTGGATGACGAACACCGTCATGCCGGTCGGCGGAGTGATCAGCCCGATGGTGCACATCACGGTGACGAAGATGCCGAACCAGACGCCGTCATAGCCGATCGCATTGATCAGCGGCAGCGTGATCGGCACCGTGATCAGGATGGTCGAGACTTCGTCGAGAAACGTACCGAGCGCGATATAGAGCGCCATCACCGCCATCAGGACCCAGAACGGCGACAAT
Source organism: uncultured Hyphomicrobiales bacterium (assembly GCA_964641065.1). Lineage (GTDB taxonomy): Bacteria > Pseudomonadota > Alphaproteobacteria > Rhizobiales > Xanthobacteraceae > Pseudorhodoplanes. Next base: position 6,519 of record CAZXJZ010000232.1, read on the forward strand.
TCGCGCAACTGCGCCCATTGCCCGAGTTCGTTCGGGAATTGCGTGAGCACGATGAAGCGCGAGAAGATGAAGGCCCCCGCCACCACCAGCAGGATCGCTGCAGACGTGTAGATCGTCTCCAGCATGCAATCCGCCAGCCCGCGCAGGTTCATCGAGCGGGTGGCGAAGGCAATCAGGATGGCGACAAAGGCGGCAACCGCGGCCGCTTCGGTCGGCGAAAACCAGCCGAGATAGATTCCAAAAACCGCAATGAAAAATAACAGCCCGAGCTTCCACATTCCGCGCGAGGCGCGCAGCCGCTCCCGCAAGGTCATCGAGCCGACGCTCGGGATCCAGCGTGGCTTGAACCACGCCACCAGCCACACCGTGACAACATACAAGGCGGCCAGCACGAGCCCCGGAATGAGCGCGGCGGCATACAGCTTCACCAGCGATTCTTCGGCGACGATGGCATAGATCGCCGTCAGCACCGACGGCGGCACCAGCACGCTCAGCGTTCCGGCCGATGCCACCGCACCGCCCGCGAAAGCGGGGTCATAGCCGTGGCGCCGCATTTCGGGGATGGCGACACGCGAGAAGGTCGCGGCGGTCGCGATCGACGAGCCGCAGATCGCGCCGAACAGCGTGCAGGCGCCGATGGTGGCGTTGGCGAGCGCGCCGCGAACGCCGGAAAATACCGCGTTGCAGGCCTGAAACAATTCGCTCGCCATATTGGCGCGCGACGCCACCGCGCCCATCAGCAGGAACAGGGGAATGACCGACAGCGAATAGGCGCTGGCCATCTGATAGGGCACGAGCCCGGCCATCTTCAGCGCCGGCATCCACCCGTCGATCGCCGCATAGCC
>CAZXJZ010000233.1:0-7289 GCA_964641065.1 uncultured Hyphomicrobiales bacterium
TCCCCACCGCTTCGCGGGGGGAGGGAAAGACTCGCGACTCATATAATCGCCGCTCAGGCCGCCTCGCCGTGGGCGCGCGCAGTGCGGGCATGCAATTCGCGCAGCACCAACAATTCCTTCTCGGTCGGCGGCGGTGTCTCCGCGACCTTGTCGGCGTATTTCACGGTCCAGCCGGTGTTTTCCTGGATCTGCTCGCGGGTCACGCCGGGATGGATCGAGGTGACCGTCATTTCCTTGGTGACCGGGTCCGGCTCGAAGATGCACAGATCGGTGACGAGCTTGGTCGGGCCCTTGGTCTTGACGCCGAGCCGCTCGCGATGATCGCCGCCCTCGCCGAAACCGAGCGAGGTGATGAAATCGAGCTTCTCGACGAAGGAGCGCTTGCCCTGCGCCATGATGATGAAGATTTCGCCGCACGAGGTCGCGATTTCCGGCGCGCCGCCGCCGCCCGGCAGCCGCACCTTCGGCTTGTCATAGGGGCCGACCACTGTGGTGTTGAGGTTGGCGTATTTGTCGATCTGCGCGCCGCCCAAAAATCCCACGGTGATGCGTCCGCCCTGCAGCCAGTAGCGGAACATTTCCGGCACCGACACCGTGGTCAGCGCGGTCTCGCAGAGTTCGCCGTCGCCGATCGACAGCGGCAGCACGGTCGGCTTGGTCGCGAGCGTGCCGGACTCGTAGATCAGCGTGATGTCGGGCGCGTGGGTGAGGCGCGCGAGGTTCGATGCCGCCGAGGGCATGCCGATGCCGACAAAGGTGACATCGGTGTTCTTGAGCGCACGCGCCGCGGCGATGGTCATCATCTCATTAGGCTTGTAATTCATGACTCTCACTCCGCCGCCGTCCGCAGGCCTTCGACATGGCGGGCGAAATCCTCCGGCCGCTTGTCGAGCACATTCTCCTTCATCCAGGCGAGGAAGGAATCGCGGTCGCGCGCGATGCCGTCCCATTGCTTGTAGAAGGCGTTGAAGCGCTTGTAATAGCCCTGCGCATAGGACGGGAACGCGCCGCCCGGCACCACCGCGATTGCGCCGAGCGCCCAGCCCGGAATGATCACCGCGTTGAGATTGCGCGGGCCGAAATCGTCGACGATCTCCTCGACGGTGACGATCGACTTCTTCGCGGCCAGCACCGCTTCCTTCTGCACGCCGAGAATGCCTTCCAGCAGCACATTGCCGCCCTTGTCGGCGCGCAAGGCGTGGATGACTGCAACATCCGGTCGGTGCGCAGGAATCGTGGCCAGCTTTTCGCCCGTATACGGGCATTCGATGAACTTGATCGCCGGATTCACCTTCGGCAGATCGGTGCCGATGTAACCGCGGAACGTCGTGAACGGCAGCCCCGCTGCGCCTGCGGCGTAGGCATTCGCCATCGCGGCATGCGAATGCTCCACAATCTCGAGCTTGTTGGGCCATCCGTTCTCGACCGCATCGCGCAGCCTGTGCAGCGAGCCGACGCCCGGATTGCCGCCCCAGGAGAAGATGATCTTGTCGGCGCAGCCCATCCCGATCATCTGGTCGTAGATCAGATCCGGCGTCATCCGCAGAAGCGTCAGATGCTTCTTGCCCTGACGAATGATTTCGTGCCCCGCGGCATGCGGGATCAGGTGGGTAAAGCCTTCCATCGCAACCGTATCGCCATCCTTGATGGTCGATGACACGGCCTCGGCAAGCGACATCACACGCGACATATCAAGCGGTTCCTCGGGCGCGTTGTCGCGCCGGTTTGCTTTATTCTATTTACGGAGCGGGTTTCGGAGGGTCAAATGCCAGCGAATTCGCGCCAAGTCCAATATTTTTGGCTACGAAACGCCCTGCCCTGACGCACGCCCGCCGCATCGCATGACCGCCAGCCGGAAATAACATGAACCTGATCTCGCCCGCGCCCATCCTGACCGTCCACGCCGAACTTGCCGACATCCTCCAGTTCGGGGCGACGCCGATCGGCGAACGGCGCGTCATCAACATTCTGGGCGGAATTGTCACCGGCAAGGTGACAGGCAAAATCCTGCCCGGCGGCGCCGACTGGCAGTTCATCCGCGCCGACGGCGCTGCCCATGTCGAGGCGCGCTACACCATCCAGGCCGACAGCGGCGCCTATATTCTGGTCTATAGCGAGGGCATCAGGCATGGGCCGCCGGAAGTACTGGCGCGCCTCCTGACCGGAGAGCAGGTCGATCCCTCGCTTTATTATTTCCGCACCTGTATGCGGTTTGAGACCGGCGACAAGGACCTGGACTGGCTGAACCGCGTCATCACCATCGCCCGCGGGCAGCGCGAGAAGAATGCGGTGAAGCTGGAGGTATATGAGGTCCTTTAGCTCGTCCCGGCCAACCGTCATAGCGGCGTGGCGGCAGGTTCAGTGGGCAGAAATCCCAATATTTTGTGGCTTTTTTCTCCATACCTCCAAGGATGGGGATTGACCCCGGGCCGGTTTTCGGGAATTTGTTGTCAACGACAACGATTAGACCAAGGCCGGACAGGCCGTCTCGGGGACAGATGCCAAGGACCAAGATCGACATTCCAAATCTGCCTGCCTCGATTACCGCCGAACGTGACGGCGAGATCGGATTCCTGCGGCTGTCGCGACCGGAAAAGCGCAACGCGCTGAACGACACGCTGGTGATGGGCATCGAGGCCTATTTCGCCGGCCTGCCCTCCGACATCCGCGCCGTGGTGCTAACCGGCGATGGCGACCATTTCTCCGCCGGCCTCGATCTGTCCGAACTGACGGTTCGCGGCACGGTCGAGTCTGTGCATCACTCGCGCAACTGGCATCGCGTCTTCGACATGTTCGAATTCGGCAAGGTGCCGGTGATCGCGGTGCTGCATGGCGCGGTTGTTGGCGGCGGCCTCGAACTGGCCTCGGCGTGCCATGTGCGGGTGGCGGAAAAGTCGACCTATTACGCGCTGCCGGAAGGCGTACGCGGCATCTATGTCGGCGGCGGCGGCTCGGTTCGCATTCCACGCCTGATCGGCGCCTCGCGCATGATGGACATGATGCTGACCGGCCGCACCTATGGCGCCGAAGATGGGCTGACGATGGGCCTGTCCCACTATCTGGTGGAAAACGGCACCGGCCTGGAGAAGGGTATCGAACTCGCCAAGCGCTGCGCGGCCAATACCCCGATGACGAATTATGCCGTGATGCATGCGCTGCCACGAATTGCGGACATCGACCGTCCGGGCGGCTATATGATGGAAGCGCTGATGGCTGCGATTTCCTCCGGCAGCGAGGAAGCGCAGTCGCGGCTGAAGGATTTTCTTGAGAAACGGGCGCCCAAGGCTCTGCACAAGGGCTGACGAGAAGGCGCCGGCAGGGTGGGATAGCCATGGCGCAAGCGCCTCAGACGACGCGTATCGATACATCCGCTCCGATCCGGCCGGTGAAGCTCGAAAAGCCGGAGATCGATATCGAGCGGCGGCCGGACGGCACCATGCTGATCCGCTCGCGCTATCCGCTCGACGACTATCCGGCGCGGATCACCGACCGATTGGTGCATTGGGCTAACAAAACGCCCGACCGTACCTTCATGGCGGCGCGCGATGCCGATGGCGAATGGCGCCACATCAGCTACGCGCAGGCGCTGCAATACGCCAAATGCATCGGTCAGGCCCTGCTCACGCGCAACCTGTCCGCCGAGCGGCCGGTCGCGATCCTGTCCGGCAACGATCTCGAACATGCGATGCTCGCGCTGGGCTGCCTCTATGTCGGCATCCCCTATGCGCCGATCTCGCCGGCTTATTCGCTGGTCTCCTCGGACTTCGGCAAGCTGCGCTACATCCTCGATCTGCTCACGCCGGGCATGGTATTCGCCTGCGACGGCCAGCAATATTCCAAGGCGATCGAGGCGATCGTTCCGAAAGAGACCGAACTGGTCTTCACGCGCAACGCGATCCCGGGCCGTCACTCGATCGATTTCAATCATCTCGCCGCCACCATCCCGACCGATGCGGTCGAGGACGCGCATGACAAGGTGGTGCCCGACACCATCGCGAAATTCCTGTTCACCTCGGGCTCGACCGGCATGCCGAAGGGTGTGATCAACACCCAGCGGATGTGGTGCTCGAACCAGATCATGGTGCGCTCGGCGTTGCAGTATCTGCAGGACGAGCCGCCCACGGTGCTGGACTGGGCGCCCTGGCATCACACCGCCGGCGGCAACCACGACGTCGGCCTCGCGCTCTATAACGGCGGCACCTTCTATATCGACGAGGGCAAGCCGCTGCCGGGCGCGATCGAGCACACGGTGCGCAATCTGAAAGACGTCGCCTGCACCTGGTATTTCAACGTACCGAAAGGATACGAGGCGCTGCTGCCATTCTTCCGTTCGGACGAGCAACTCCGGCGCAACTTCTTCAGCCGCCTCAAAGTGCTGTGGTACGCGGGCGCCGCCATCGCGCAGCACGTCTATGACGAGTATCAGGACCTCGCGATGCAGACGATCGGGCAGCGCGTCCTGTTCCTCACCGGTCTGGGCTCGACCGAAACCGCGCCCTTCGCGATGAGCCGGATGTGGGAGAGCGTCCACGGCGTCAATATGGGCCTGCCGGCGCGCGGCTCGACGCTGAAACTGGTGCCGGTCGACGGCAAGCTGGAGGCGCGCTTCAAGGGGCCGCATATCACGCCGGGTTACTGGCGCCAGCCGGACCTGACCGCGAAAGCCTTCGACGAGGAAGGCTTCTACAAGATCGGCGACGCGCTTAAATTCGAAGATGAGAACAATCCGCTGCAGGGCCTGCTCTTCGACGGCCGCATCGCCGAGGATTTCAAGCTCGGCACCGGCACATGGGTCAGCGTCGGCCCGCTGCGGGCAGCGTTCATCTCGCACTTTGCGCCGTATGTCCGCGACGTGGTGATCGGCGGCGCCGACCGCGACTATATCGGCGTCATCGTCATCCCCGACGTAGAAGCGCTGCGGAAATATGCACCGGACCTGCCGAAGGACGCAGCCGCGGCCGACGTGCTGGACCATGCCGGCGTGAAGGCGAAGTTCAGGAACTTGCTGGCGGACTTCGCAAAGTCCTCGACCGGCTCGTCCAATCGCGTGATGCGGGCGATCCTGCTCGCCGAGCCGCCGTCGCTCGATGTCGGTGAAATCACCGATAAGGGCTCGATCAACCAGCGCGCGGTGTTGAGCCATCGCAAGGCGATGGTGGCGGAAATGTATTCCGATCCGCCCTCGGCGCGCGTGATCACCATCGACAAGAAGGCCTGACATGTCTGAAAAAACACGCGGCATCGGCGCCACGTTCACCGATGCATGGCTGGTCGAGGGCGTGCGCACACCGTTCGCCGATTACAACGGACCGCTGGCGGCGATCTCGCCGACCGATCTCGGCATCAAGGTCGGGCGCGAGGTGCTGAAGCGCGCCGGCGTCAAGGGCGACGATATCGACACCGTCATCACCGGCAACATGGCACAGGCGAGCTTCGACGTGTTCTGCCTGCCGCGCCATGTGGCGCTCTATTCCGGCGCTCCGATCGAGACGCCGGCGCATCATGTGCAGCGGGTCTGCGGCACCGGGATCGAAGTGCTGTCGCAGGGCGCCGATGCGGTGTCGCTCGGACGCGCGGATGTCGCGCTCTGCGTCGGCACGGAATCGATGAGCCGCAATCCGGTCGCGTCCTATACCAGCCGCAGCGGCTTCCGCCTCGGCCAGGTCGAGTTCAAGGATTTCCTGTGGGAGGCTTTGCTCGATCCCGCTGCCAAGGTCACGATGGGAGACACCGCGGAAAATCTCGCGCGGCAATATCAGATCACCCGAAAGGAAGTGGACGAGTTTGCCGCGCGTTCGTTCGACCGCGCGCTCGCCGCTCAAAAGGACGGTTTTCTCGATGGCGAGATCGTCCCGGTCACGACCGAGACGTTCGAACTGGAAGGCTACGAACCGCGCGGCATCAAACTGTCGCGCAAGACCCCGGAAGTGAAGACCGACACCCATGTGCGGCCCTCGCCGGTGGATACGCTCGCGAAAATCCCGCCAGCCTTTGGTGGCGTGCAGACCGGCGGCAATTCGTCGGCGATTGTCGATGGCGCCGCGGCGGCGCTGGTCGCGAGCGGCGATTATCTGAAGAAGAACGGCAAGACGCCGCTCGCGCGCCTGGTGGCGTCCGCGGCTGTCGGCGTGCCGCCGGAGGTGATGGGGATCGGACCTGTGCCCGCTATCAAGGCGGTGCTGGAACGCGCCGGGCTCAAGCTGTCGGACATCGATCGTATCGAGATCAACGAGGCCTTCGGCGCGCAGGTCATGGCCTGCGCGCGCGAACTCGGCATCGACGAGGACAAGCTCAACGTCAATGGCGGCGCCATCGCTATCGGCCATCCGCTCGGCGCGACCGGCATTCGCATCACCACGACGCTCGCCCGCGAGTTGAAGCGCAAGGGCCTGCGCTACGGCATCTCGTCGGCCTGCATCGGCGGCGGCCAGGGGATTGCGCTGCTGATCGAGAATACCGAAGCCTCGAAGAATTAGGCGGTCACATGGACATCAACGGACAAGTCGCAATCATCACCGGCGGCGCATCGGGGCTGGGCGCCGCGACCGCGCAAGCCTTCGTCAAGGCGGGCGCCAAGGTGGCGCTGCTCGACATCAATCTGGCCGCAGCCCAACAGGTTGCTGACAAGCTCGGCGGCATCGCAGTCAAATGCGACGTCACCGCCGATCAGAGCGCGGCGGACGCGCTGTCCGAGGTGCAGAAGAAATACGGTGTCGGCCGCGTGCTGGTGAATTGCGCCGGCGTCGGCCCGCCCAAGCGCATCGTCGGCCGCGACGGGCCGATGCCGCTTGCCGACTACAAGAAGGTGATCGAGATCAACCTGATCGGCACCTTCAACATGATGCGGCTGTTCGCGGCGGCGTTGAGCAAGGCCGAACCGCTCGATGGTGGCGAGCGCGGCGTCATCATCTCGACCGCATCGGTCGCCGCCTTCGAAGGGCAGATCGGCCAGGCCGCCTATTCGTCGTCGAAGGGCGGCGTGGTGGCACTGACCATGCCGGCGGCGCGTGAATTCGCCCAGTTCGGCATTCGCGTGATGACCATCGCGCCCGGCATTTTCCATACGCCGATGCTCGACGCCTTGCCGGAAGAGGCACAAAAGAGCCTCGGCGCGTCGGTGCCGTTCCCGCCGCGGCTCGGGCGGCCAGAGGAATATGCCGATCTGGCGATGTTCATCGTGCGAAACGGTTATATGAACGGCGAGACCATCCGCATCGACGGCGCCTTGCGCATGGCGCCGCGTTGACTTTTTCCTTCACCTCCCCCTGAAAGGGGGAGGTCGACCGTCG
>CAZXJZ010000234.1:0-7281 GCA_964641065.1 uncultured Hyphomicrobiales bacterium
CGCGAGACCAGTGCGATAGGTGTGTTGCATGCGGAGAAGCGCCGCGTCGGTTCGCTGATCATGCGCGCAGCGGACGAAAACCAGGTGCCGGCCGGCGGTGCGCTCGCAGTCGACCGCAACGGCTTTTCCGCGGCGGTCACGCGGGCGATCGAAGCCCATCCGTTGATTGAGGTGGACCGTCAGGAGATCGACGGCATCCCACCGGCGGACTGGGACAACGTCATCATCGCGACCGGCCCCCTCACCTCTCCCGCGCTGGCCGAGTCGATCCGCAATCTCACCGGCGAAAAATCGCTCGCCTTCTTCGACGCGATTGCGCCGATCGTGCATCGCGAGAGCATCGACATGTCGGTTGCGTGGCTGCAATCGCGCTACGACAAGCCGGGCCCCGGCGGCTCGGGCGCCGATTACGTCAATTGCCCGCTGGACCGCGCTCAATACGATGCCTTCATCGATGCGCTGGTGGCTGCCGAAAAGGTGTCGTTTCACGAGTGGGAGGCCTCGACGCCCTATTTCGACGGTTGCCTGCCGATCGAGGTGATGGCGGAACGCGGACGGGAGACGCTGCGGCACGGTCCGATGAAGCCATTCGGGCTGACCAATCCGCACGCCCCGGATCGCAAGGCCTATGCCGTGGTCCAGCTGCGCCAGGACAACAAGCTCGGCACCCTCTTCAATATGGTCGGATTCCAGACCAAGCTGAAACATGGCGAGCAGGTGCGGCTGTTCCGGACCATCCCCGGGCTCGAAGGCGCCGAATTCGCCCGGCTGGGCGGGCTGCACCGCAATACCTATCTGAATTCACCGGTGCTGCTCGACACGCAATTGCGGCTGCGCGCGATGCCGCGCTTGCGCTTCGCCGGCCAGATCACCGGCTGCGAAGGGTATGTCGAGTCCGCAGCGATCGGCCTGCTTGCCGGCCGCTTTGCCGCCGCCGAGCGGATCGGAATTCAGGCGACGCCGCCGCCGCCCACCACCGCACACGGCGCGCTGCTGGGGCACATCACCGGCGGCCATATCGAGACCATCGATGCCGGCCCGCGCAGTTTCCAGCCGATGAACATCAATTTCGGCCTGTTTCCACCGCTACAGCAGGCGCCAACGCGATCGGAAACCGGCGAACGGCTGCGGGGGCCCGCCAAGACCCAGGCAAAAAAGCGCGCCCTCACCGCCCGCGCGCTGTCAGACCTCGATGGCTGGGCCCGCAATGCGGCGACGGCCGCAGCATGACCGGCCCCTGCAACCCGATCCCGTGCTAGAAGTCCTGCCGCGCGACCAGCAGCCCGAACGATGACCGATCACGATTCCACTCCCTCCGAACTCACCGGCCGCTTTCGCAGCCGGGTCATTCTGAAGCAGGACGTGTTCTCCACCGTCGAGCGCGGCACCTTCGTGACGCCCAACGGCGATGTCGAGGCGGTGCTGCGCCGGATCGATGTCGTTCCCTGGTGGAGCTACGGCATCGCGCGGCACTTCCTGAAGCGAGAAGCGCGCGGGCTTGCGATCGCAGGCTCGATCGGGATCGCCCCGACCCTGCTCTATCTCGGCAACAAGGTGCTGGTCCGCAGCTGGATCGACGGCTTGCCGTTGCAACTTGCCAAGCCGGAAGGCGACCTCAATTTCTTCCGCTCGGCACGCCGGGCGCTGCGCGCCATCCATCGCGAAGGCCTGACCCATAACGACCTGGCCAAGGAACAGAACTGGCTGCGGACGCCGACCGGGTATGCCTCGCTCACCGACTTTCAGCTTGCGACCCATTTCAGCCGGCGTGGACGGCTCTATCGCATGGCCGCCTATGAAGACCTGCGGCACATGCTCAAGCACAAGCGCCGCTATGCTGGCGCGTCCCTGACCGCCACCGAAAAGCGTATCCTTGCACGCAAAACCTTGCCGACGCGGATCTGGATGGCGACCGGCAAGAAGGTCTATTACTGGATCACGCGCGGCCTCCTCAATTTCACCGATCGCGAAGGCTCCGGCCCGCGTTTCGTCAACGACGCGCCCCGACTCACCGCACGGCTCAAGCAATATGACGGCGTGCGCGACGCCGTGATCGTGGCGTTTCCGGACCGGCGCACCGGCACCGGTCTTTATGCCTTTGTCGAAGGCGAGCGCGTTGCCGAAAGCGATCTCGTTCGCTTTGTCACTGACAATCCGCAGCGCATCACCGCGCCGGAACGCCTGCAGGTGGTCGAGCGCCTGCCGCGCGACAGCTCCGGCGCGGTCCGACTCGATATTCTGCAACTGGTGGCGATGAATCAGATCGATCTGATCGACCCTCTGCTGGCGAGCGAAACCGAGAAGGAAGTGGTCGCCCGTATCGTCGCCGGCCGGCAAAATCTGCGGGACCGCTTCGCGTTCTGACGACACGTGCCCAAGCGGCTCGGTTCAAACCCAGCGCGCCAGACGTTTCGATGCCCGCCACAAAATCCATTGCTTGCGCCATTGCGGCAGCGACATGCGGCCATCCACCACGAGCGTGAGCGGCAACAAAGCTGGCAGCACCGCGCCCGGCAATTTCGGGATCAGCGCCTTGACTGCATCGCGATGCCGATCCGACATTGCCGCCGCATCGAACCCGACGGCATCCGGCGCAACCTGGGCTGCCGTCGCAGCCACCCCGGCGTGATGCACGGCAAGCCGCGTCGCGTCGCCTGGCGGACCATCCAGTACCTGTGCCGCGAGCTGGACGACCGCACCGGCACTTCCCGAGGCCGCAAGTTCGAACTCGGCCTCGGTGATCTTCCCATCGGCATACAGGGCGCGTCGCCGTGCATCGATCAGTTCGAGAACGATGCCGCGGTCGATGTCATGACGATGCAAAAGCGCCGACAGGGCATCGACGACCGGGTGCCCCGCTGCGCCGCCGTCCCGGGACAGCGCGTCGTGCCACCATTGCAACCTGATTTCCCCCGCCACCGGATCGCGCACGCGGTGCGCCACCGCGGCCGTTTCAACATCGAAAGCATAGAGGGTCAGCAGGTCCGACCGACAGGACGCCGGCGCGAACAGGGTCGCAAGGAAGCGATCCTTGTCGGCATCTCGCACCAGGCTCTCGCAATAATCGCTCTCGTCGGTCATGCGTGTTGGACCGTAGGATCGCTTCAATCGACCGCGATCAGTGCCGCGGCGACGCGGCGTCCCTCATCCAGAAGGAGATTATAGGTGTTGGCAGCCTGACCGGTCCGGCTAGTCTCAGCTGAAATCCCATGCGCGGCGCATAGCTGCATCAGTTCAATCGGCAACGGCCAGCGCGCGGGACCGGTTCCGATCAGAAGCAGACCGATCCGGTCGGACTCGGCTATCACCGGAGCGAGCGCTTCCGCCGTAATTGCCGCGGGTTCGGTCACTGGCCAGGCCCAGATCCCGCTCGGCAGCAGCAGCAGTGATCCGCGATGCGACATCCCTGCAAAGCGGAAACCGCCGCGTCCATAGGTTTCGATCGGCGCCGGCCGCGGGTAATGAGGCGTTCCGGCCGGCCGGTCCAAGCTCAGCGCTTGGCGGCGGCGGGCTTCGCCGCAGCTGTCTTTGCTGAGGACTTGCCGGTCGCAACCTTGGCAGCAGCTTCCGGCTCGAATTTCGCCGGCGTAGGCTCGTCAGCCTCCTGCCGGCCGAGACCGACGCCCAGATAGATCAGGATCGGCGCCGCGATGAAGATCGAGGTGTAGGTGCCGACCAGCACGACGCCGAACAGCATGGTCGCGGTGAAGGCGTGGATCGCATGACCGCCGAAGAAGAACAGCGCGAGCAGCGCAAGGGTCACGGTGACGTGGGTGATGACCGAGCGCGACAGGGTCGAATTGACCGAAATGTTCAGCAGATCGTCCATCGGCATCTTCTTGTAACGCCGCAGCATCTCGCGAATGCGATCGTAGATGACAACGGTGTCGTTCAGCGAATAGCCGAGAATGGTCATCAGCGCGGCAATGCCGTTCAGATCGAAATCGATCTGCATCAGCGACAGAAAGCCGATCGTCAGCACGAGGTCGTGGACGTTGGCGATCATGGCGCCGAGGGCGAACTGCCATTCGAACCGGAACCAGAGGTAGATGAAGATGCCGCAGATCGCGAGCAGCAGACCCAGCATGCCGTAGGCCAGAAGTTCGGTCGACACGCGCGGTCCGACCACCTCGATACGACGGACTTCGACCTCGTTGCCGAGCGCTGCACGGACCTTTTGCGCCGCTTCCTGCTGCGCAAGTTCGCCGCCAGGCTGTTGCGGAATGCGGATCAGGACGTCGGTCGCAGCACCGAATTGCTGAAGCTGCGCCTCACCGAGATTGAGCGACCCGACCGTCGCGCGCATTTTCGAGATATCGGCCGGTCCGGACTTCGACTGCACCTCGATCAGCGTGCCGCCAACGAAGTCGACGCCGAGATTGAGCCCGTTGAAGAAGAACAGCAGGATCGCCGCGATCGACAGCACGGCCGAAATCGGAAAGCTGATGCGCCGGAAGCGCATGAAGTCGAACTTGGTATCGTCGGGAACGATACGGAGAAGAGGAATGCGCACGGGGTTTCTCTAAAGCTCAGATCGGGACGGTGCGGGGGCGGAACCAGCGCACCCACAGAGCCACCATCAATCGGGTCAGGGTGAAGGCGGTGAAAACGGTCGTCATGATGCCGATGCCGAGCGTCACCGCGAAACCGCGCACCGGTCCGGTTCCGATATAGAACAGCACGGCGGCGGCAATGAAGGTCGTGATGTTGGAATCGAGGATGGTCGCGAGCGCGCGGGTGAAGCCGGCATCGAGCGCGTTCAGCGCGGAGCGTCCCGCCCGCACCTCCTCGCGGATGCGCTCATAGATCAGCACGTTCGAATCCACGGCGATGCCGACCGTCAGCACGATGCCGCAGATGCCGGGCAGCGTCAGCGTTGCATTGAGCAGCGAGAGGATGCCGAAGATCATCGCGACGTTGATCGCGACCGCGATATTGGCGAACAGCCCGAACAGACCGTAAGTCGCAAACATGAAGATCACGACGGCGAGCGAGCCGATCCAGGCCGCGCGCACCCCGTTTTCGATCGAATCCTGACCCAGGCCGGGACCGACGGTGCGTTCCTCGATGATGGTGAGTGGCGCCGGCAGCGCGCCGGCGCGCAGCAGGATCGCGAGATCGTTCGCCGCCTGTACCGTGAAGCTGCCGGAGATCTGGCCCGAGCCACCGATGATCGGCTCGCGGATCACCGGCGCCGAGATCACCTCGTTGTCGAGCACGATCGCGAACGGCCGCCCGACATTGGCCTGCGTCGCTTCCGCGAAGCGCCGGGCGCCGTTGTTGTTGAAGCGGAAATTGACGACCGGCTCGCTGGTGCGCTGATCGAAGCCGGGCTGCGCATCGACCAGGTCTTCGCCCGAGACCACGACGCGCTTCTCAATGACATAAGGCTGCCTGTTCTCGCTCTGGCTGCCGCGCAACAATTCGGAATCGGGCGGAAGCTTGCCGGTCTCGGCCTGATCCGGCGTGGTGGTCATGTCGACCATCCGGAATGAGAGCTTGGCGGTCTTGCCGAGCAGGTCCTTCAGGCGCTGCGGATCCTGCAGGCCCGGTACCTGGACCAGCACCCGGTCGACGCCCTGGCGCGCGATCGAAGGCTCGACCGTGCCGAGCTCATTGACGCGCCGCTCGATGATCTGGATCGACTGATCGACCGACTGGCGGATGCGCTCGAGCATGGCGGGCTCGGTCACGGTCAGGCGGAACAGACCGCCGCCGGCATCGACCACGTCGATGCTGCGCTGGCCGGTCGCCTGAAGCAGTCCGCCGAGCGGCTGCGACAATTCCTGGAACTTCTGCGCTGCAACTTTCTGATCGGCGCCGTCGCGCACGCGGAACTCAACCGTGTTGCCGCGCACCGTCACCGACGCCGGGCTGCCAAGACGGTTCTCGCGCACCACGCGCCGGACATCGTCACGCAGCGCTTCCACCTTTTCCTTGCGCACGGCGCCGGCATCGACCTCGAGCAGGATGTGCGAGCCGCCCTGCAGATCGAGCCCGAGCACGATGTGCCGCTGCGCCCATTTCGGCCAGGACTCGACGACATCCTTCGGGAAAAAATTCGGAATCGCGAAGCTGCATACGATCAGCGTAATCACGATGATCGCCAGCATCTTCCAGCGCGAAATGTAAAGCATCAACCTGGTCCGTTATGGCGTCGTTGTGGCGGAATAGTCAGGCGCGCCCCTGTACGCCGGAAACTGCCTTCAGCTCTCGTCCTTCACCGGTTCGCCTTTGGCGCGCACGTCGCTGATCATCTGGCGCACCTGCCGGATACGGACGCCATCGGCAAGCTCGACCTCGAGCTGGTCGTCATCGATGACCTTGGTCACCTTCCCGATCAGCCCGCCCGAGGTAACGACGGTATCGCCGCGGCGTACGTTCTTGACCATCTCCTGATGCATCTTCACCCGCTTCTGCTGCGGGCGAAGGATCAGAAAATACATGATCACAAAAATCAAAACGAACGGCAGGAGCGACACCAGCATCGAGTTGGCATCACCACCGGCGGCCTGCGCATAAGCGGGCGAAATCAGCATCGAACGGCCTCTTTGAGCGTGTCGTCCGGCGCGAACACCGCGCCCAAAACGGCGCGGACTATAGCTGCCGCCCGCCCAATTGCAATGTTGCGGCCAGTTTAAGCCAAGATGCCGCAAGCCGCCGGCAAATCACTGGCCTTGCAGGCCTTTTTAGGCCCAGCTAAGGGGTGCGGCAAGTCAATGCAAGAGGACGCGCGACCGCATGCGCAACGTCAGAAAGCCCGCCAAACGCGTCAAGCGGCCCGCCGCCGCGCCGGCACGTCGGCAGACCGCCGCAGCTGCCCCCGATACGCTCGACCGAATCGCCGCGGCACTTGAGCGGCTGTCGCCGGCCGCAGGCGCAAAACCCGATTTCGGCGCAGCCGACGCGTTCGTCTGGCATGCCGATCGCGGCGGCGTTCTGGTGCCGGTGAAGCGGGTCAATCGCGTCGATCTCGGCCTGCTCAAGGGGATCGACCGGATGCGCGATACCCTGATCGAGAATACCGAGCGATTTGCGAAGGGGCTGCCGGCCAACAATGCCCTGCTCTGGGGCGCGCGCGGGATGGGAAAGTCCTCACTGGTCAAGGCCGCCCATGCGGATGTGAACGCTGCGTCCGGCAAGCGCGGCCAGCTTAAGCTGATCGAAATCCACCGCGAGGATATCGAAAGCCTGCCGGTCCTGATGGCGATGCTGCGCGAGGCGCCCTACCGCTTCATCGTCTTCTGCGACGACCTCTCCTTCGATGGCGACGATACCACC
>CAZXJZ010000235.1:0-7265 GCA_964641065.1 uncultured Hyphomicrobiales bacterium
CCTGCTCGCATTACATTTCCGGCGCATCGAAGCCGGTGAACTGGACCGGCGAGCCTCATGCGACGGTGAAGATCAAGGTCGATTTCGACGGCTCGCTGGTGGTGATGTCGGGCGCCGCCGATATCGGCCAGGGCTCATCCACCATCCTGGTGCAGGCGGTCGCGGAGGTGCTCGGCCTCGACATGTCGCGGGTGCGCGTGGTCACCGGCGACAGCGAGGTGGTGCCGAAGGACAACGGCTCGTATTCGTCGCGCGTGACCTTCATGGTCGGCAATGCCGCGATCGATGCCGCACGCAATCTGAAAGCCCTCTTCATCAAGGCGGCGGCACGCAAGCTCGATGCGCGGCCCGAGGATATCGAATGCCTCGGCGAGGTCTATCGCGCCGGCGCACAGGACAAGGGCGCGACCTTCGAGGAAGTCGTGGTCGAAGCGCTGAAAGACTCCGGCACCATCACCGTCACCGGCAATTACTCGACCATCCCGGAATCGCATGGCGGCAAGAAGTATCGCGGCTCGGCCATCGGCGGCACCATGGGCTACAGCTATTCGGCTCAGGTCGTGGAGGTGACCGTCGACGAGGACACCGGCGTGGTGACCGTCGACAAGGTGTGGGTCGCGCATGACTGCGGCAAGGCGCTCAACCGTCTCAGTGTCGAGGGTCAGGTGCAGGGCTCGGTCTGGATGGGCATGGGCCAGGCGATAAGCGAGGAAGTGGGATATCACGACGGCCTGATGGTCACCGGCAACATGCTGGATTACCGGGTGCCGACGATCCAGGACTCGCCGCCGATGGAGACCTTCATCGTCGAGAGCAACGATCCGCACGGCCCGTTCGGCGCCAAGGAAGCGGGCGAAGGCTCGCTCGCCGCGTTCCTGCCGGCGCTGACCAACGCCATTCACGACGCCATCGGCATCCGCTTCAACGATCTGCCGATGACGCCGGATCGCGTCTACGAGGCGATCGAGAAGAAGAAGCGCGCCGAAGCGCGTGGCAAGAAAAACGGGGGCTGATACCATGGACGCCCTGCCCGAATTCTCGCTGCTCCGCCCCGGCAGCCTCGACGAAGCGCTGAAGGCGCGCGCCGCGAATCCCGATTCAAAGCCGCTCGGCGGCGGCACCGATCTCACGGTCAATATCCGCCGCGGCATCGTCGCGCCGTCGGTCCTGATCGAGATGAGTAATGTCGCCGAACTGCGCGCGATCAAAGCCGACGCAAACGCGATCGAGGTCGGCGCCTCGGTGACGCTCGCCGAACTCTCCGAACATCCGCAGGTGCGCGCGCATTATCCCGTGGTGGCGCAGGCCGCGCATGAGATCGCGGGTCCGACCCATCGCGTCATGGGTACGGTCGGCGGCAATCTGTGCCTCGATACGCGCTGCATCTATTACAATCAGAGCGAATGGTGGCGCGACGCCAACAATCACTGCCTCAAGACCACCGGCACGATGTGCCATGTCGCGCCGAAAAGCCGCGGCGTCTGTTTCGCGACCTTCTCGGGCGATCTGGCGCCGGCCTTTCTCACGCTCGGCGCCGAGGTCGATCTCGCGGGGCCGGAGGGACGTCGCACGGTGCCGCTCAACGATATCTATATCGGCTTCGCGCGGCAGGACATTCCGGTGACGGAGACGCAAGGCGACGGCAAGTTCTTCCTTGCGCTACGGCCGGGCGAGATCGTCACCGCGGTGCGCGCCAAGAACACCGCCGGACTGCGCTCGGCTTATGACAAGATCCGCATCCGCCGCTCGATCGAATATCCGGTCGCGGGCGTGGCGGTGGCGCTACGCCGCGACGGCGATACCTTGTCGGATCTGCGCGTTGCCTTCACCGGCACCAATCCGCGTCCGGTTCTGCTCACCGGTACGCAGGACCTATGCGGCGGTCCGCTGGATGAGGCCTTCTACAAGGGGCTCGACGACTTGGTCCGCGACCAGATCATGGCGATGAAGACCACCTTCACGCCGGGGCATTATCGCCGCCGCGTCGCCTCGGTGCTGGCGCGCCGGCTGGTGACGACGCTGTTCGAACAATAAGCCGTCACCCCGCTAGGCGCAGGAACCGCTTCCAGGCACGCTCGTACCAGGGCTTCGGCTCCTCGTCGGCCAGTTGCAGGCCGATGGTCAGCGCCTGATCGTCCTTCACCCGGTGCACCACCAGCGCAACGTCGCCGAGCCGGATGGTTTCGCCCGCATGCGGCGCACGGCCGAGCTTTTTGCTGAACAGCTCCGCCACCGTCATCGCGTATTGCGCCGGATCTGCCGCGATCCCGTAGATTTCAGCCAGCGAGCCGAGCGTGGTGTCGCCGCCGATGAAAAAATCGCCCAGCAATTCCGGGTCGGGTGAGGACGGCGGCGGCAGATTGGCGAAGAAGCGGTCGAGCGACGTTGCCTTCTCTTGCGGCGCAAGCAGAAAGACGTGGTCGCCCTCATGCAGGCCGCGCGATTCTTCCGGCGTCAGAACCTTCTGGTCGCGCACGACCAGCGCGAGCTTCGCCCATGACGGCAGAATGCCACCGCGCAGATACGGACTGCCGGGCGTGACGCGATAGCCGACGAGTTCCTGCGTGCGCTGACCGGGCAGATCGAGTTCGATGCGCGGCTGGAACGTGTCGGATCGGCGCTTGGCGATCCGCATCCTGCGCGCGACGTAAGGCACGCTCCAGCCCTGAACCAGGAGCGACACCACCACCACCACGAAGCCGACATCGAAATAGAGCTGGCTGTTGGGCAAGCCGACGAGCAGCGGAATCGACGCCAGAAAGATGCCGACCGCGCCGCGCAGGCCGACCCAGGAGATGAACGTCATTTCGCGAAAGCTGAAACGGAACGGCGTCAGACACAGGAACACCGCAATCGGACGCGCCACCAGGATCAGGGTGGCCGCGATCGCAAGCGCCGGTAGCAGCCGGTCCGGCAGCGAGGCCGGCCATGCCAGCAGACCGAGCAGCACGAACATCACGATCTGGCCGAGCCAGGTGGCGGCATCGAGGAATGCGACGATCGCGGAATGGGCGCGCTTGACCCGGTTGCCGACCATCAATCCGGCAAGATAGACCGCGAGAAAGCCCGACCCGTCGACCACCGCGGCGATACCGAAGGTCACCACCGCACCGGTCGCGGCAAAGGGCGCATGCAGGCCCTGCGGCAGCGTCAGGCGGTTCAGCACCGCGGTGATGGCGTAGCCGCCGGCAATCCCCATGATCAGGCCGATCACGCCCTGTTTTGCCAGCAGCATGGCCAGTTCGGCAGGAGGCCGCGCGCCATGCAGAATGATCTCGACCAGCACGATGGCGAGGAAAATCGCGAACGGGTCGTTGGTCCCCGATTCCACCTCGATGGTGGCGCCGACCCGCGGCCGCAGCCGCAGTCCGCGCGAATGCATCAGGAAGAACACCGCCGCGGCGTCGGTCGAGGCGACGACGGCGCCGACCAGAAGCGACTCGGTCCATCCAAGATCGAGAAGATAATGCGCCACCGGCGCGGTGAGAGCGGCGGTCAGCAACACGCCGAGTGTCGCGAGCGTGCCCGCCGGCGCCAGCACAGAGCGGAATGTCGCAAAGCGCGTGCGCAGGCCGCCGTCGAACAGGATCAGCGCCAGCGCCACCGATCCGACGGTGTAGGTCATGGCGACGTTGTTGAAACTGATGCCGCCCGGGCCGGACTCGCCGGCGAGCACGCCGACGGCCAAAAAGATCAACAGCAACGGGGCACCGAACCGCAGCGCCACCAGGCTCGACAGGATGCCGGTCAGAACCAGCACCGCTCCGAGCAGAATGACGATATTGATCGATTCGAGCGCCGCCATCCGTGATGTTTCTCCGCACCCTTGGTAACGGCTGGACGCTGCGGTGCAATAAAAATGTGCGCGATCAGCGCGGCCGATCAGGCCGGCTGATCGTTCCGTTCGACGCTGTCCGTCACCGGCCCATCGGCACCCGGCGTCTGCGATCGTGCGCTCGCCTCGGTGTCCTGCGGAATGGCTGCGATCATGGCCTTGGCGATCTCATGCTCGCCCATGATGACCGCGTTCGCACCGTGCTTCTTCAGATGCGCGGTCTCGTCCTCGGAATGCGAGCGCGCGATGATCGGCAGCACAGGATTGGCCTTGCGGCCGAGTTCCGCTGCAAACCCGCCCTCGAAGGCATCCGGAACCGCGACCAGAAGGCAGCGCGCATTCGCGAGATTGGCCGCGGCAAGCACCTCCTTGTTCACGACATTGCCGCGAAGCGTCTCGACCCGCTCGCCGGTCAGGCGCTTGAGCGCTTCGGCATCGGTATCGATGACAAGCAGCGGCAGTCCCGCCTCGATCACGCGCGGTGCGACAAACCGTCCGACGCGGCCATAGCCCAGCAGCACCACGTGGTCGGTCAGCCGGGTCTGCGGGATCGGCTCGCGCGTGGCGCGCCTGCGGGTCTCTTCCTCCTCCTTCATCCGCGGCTTCTCCTTCGCGAGATAGCGGTCGAGCATGGCGAAGAAGAGCGGATTGAGCAGGATCGACAGGATCGCGCCGGCGAGGATCAGGTCCCGTGCATCCGGCGGCAACAGCGCCAGGGTCACGCCGAGACCTGCGAGGATGAACGAGAATTCGCCGATCTGCGCGAGGCTGGCCGAAATCGTCACCGCCGTGGAGGGCGGATAGCGGAACAGCCGCACGATCAGATAGGCCGCGATCGACTTGCCGAGCACGATGATCAACAGCGTCGCCAACACCGGCAGCGGCTCGCGCACCACGATCATCGGATCGACCAGCATGCCGACCGATACGAAGAACAGCACCGCGAAGGCGTCGCGCAAGGGCAGCGTCTCCTGCGCGGCGCGCTGTGACAATTCGGATTCGGCCAGGATCATGCCGGCGAAGAACGCACCCAGAGCGAACGAGACGTCGAACAGCACGGCGGCGCCGAAGGCCACCCCGAGCGCGATCGCCAGCACCGCCAGCCGGAATAATTCACGCGAACCGGTATGGGCGACCCAGTGCATGATCCAGGGAATCACGCGGCGGCCGACGATCAGCATGATCACCACGAAGGCCGTCACCTTGGCGAGCGTGAGCGCGAGCGGCCACAGCAACTGGTCCCAGGTCAGGTCCTGCCCGCCGCTTTTCAGCGTGTCCGCCAGCACCGGCAGCAGCACCAGCGCCAGCACCATGGCGATGTCCTCGACGATCAGCCAGCCGACCGCGATGCGGCCGCGCTCGGTTTCGACCAGCCGGCGCTCCTGCAGAGCACGCAGCAGCACGACGGTGGAGGCGACCGAGAGGGCGAGACCGAAGACCAGCCCGGCCCCGACCGGCCAGCCCATCAGATAGGCGAGGCCCATGCCGAGCCCGGTTGCGACCGCGATCTGCCCGATCGCGCCGGGAATCGCGATTGCCTTCACCTTGAGCAGATCGTCGAGCGAGAAATGCAGGCCGACACCGAACATCAGCAGGATGACGCCGATTTCGGCGAGCTGATCGGCGATCTTCTGATCCGCCACATATCCGGGCGTGAACGGCCCGATCAGAATGCCTGCAAGGAGATAGCCGACCAGCGGCGAGATGCGGATGCGTTGCGCCAAAGCCCCGAGGATGAAGGCGAGAACCAGACCGGTGACGAGTGTGGAAATGAGGGGAGTATCGTGATGCATTCGCCTTTCTTAAAGGCACAATGCGCCGATGGCGAGACACCGCGACGATCCGCGCGGCGATGGCCGCGCGGATTTCCCATCGGGCAGCGAGGAGGGACGTAAGGTCAGAAGCCGACCTTGTCGCCGCCCTTGAGCGCGAGGATTTCGCGGGCATCGTCCGGTGATGCGATTTCAAGGCCGAGGCCTTCGAGGATCTTGCGCACCTGCGTGACCTGCGCGGCATTGCTCTCGGCGAGCTTGCCCGGCCCGACCCACAGCGAGTCTTCCAGTCCGACGCGCACATTGCCGCCCATCGCTGCGGCGATCGCTGCGACCCGCATCTGGTTCGCGCCAGCGCCCAGCACCGACCAGTGGTAATTGTCGCCGAGCAGGCGGTCGGCGGTGCGCTTCATCTGCATGATGTCTTCCGGGTGCGCGCCAATGCCGCCGAGAATGCCGAATACCGATTGCACGAAGACCGGCGCCTTGATCACGCCGCGATCGAGGAAATGCTTCAGCGTATAAAGATGGCCGATGTCATAGCACTCGACCTCGAAGCGGGTTCCGTTTTCGGCGCAGGTGGTGAGGATGTATTCGATATCGGCGAAGGTGTTCTTGAACATGCCCTTGCGCGACCCTTCGAGATACGGCTCCTCCCAGTCGTGCTTGAACTGGCCCTTATAGCGCGGGATCATCGGGTACAGCCCGAAATTCATCGTGCCCATATTCAGCGAGGCGACTTCCGGCTTGAAGGTGGCAGCCGGACGTACGCGCTCCTCGATCGCCATGGTCGGCGCGCCGCCGGTGGTGATGTTCACCACCACATTGGAGCGCTGCTTGATCACCTGCAGGAACGGCGCGAAAGCCTCCGGCGTCTGGTCGGGGCGGCCGTCCTGCGGATTGCGCGCATGCAGGTGCACGATCGCGGCACCCGCCTCCGCCGCGCCGATCGCGGCATCGGCAATCTGCTGCGCGGTGACCGGCAGATGCGGCGACATCGACGGCGTATGGATCGAGCCGGTGACGGCACAGGTGATGATGACTTTGCGGCCCTTCGCCATATTTCCAACCCCGGATTTTGTCGTTTCAGAAGCGGCGGATTGAGCGCATCGCCCGCCCCATTCGTCAAGCGTCAAAGCGCGCGCAGACGCTCCAGCAGCCGCTTCATATCGTCCGCATTGTGGTACAGACCGAAGCCGACACGCAGCCGCGTGTCGCGCACATCGACCACAATATTGCGCGCCTTCAGCCGCGCCTGCCATTCCGACGCTTCGGGATGATCGAAGGTGAGGAAATTGCCGCGCGACATTTCCTGCGCCGGCACCACAAGACGCGCGGGATCGAACAGGCCGATCGGGCTTTCCGAAATGCCGGCGAGGAAGATGTCCTGCAGCGCCATCACATGCGCATGGATCCTTGCCGCGTCGAGACCGCGCGACGCCATCCAGTCCAGCGCGGCGCGCATGCGATAGAGCCCGCTCGGATCGAAGGTCGCGCCCATGAAGCGCTGGCCGTCGGTCGCGTAGCGCACGCGATCCTGCGGACCCGACAACGAGGCGAAGCTCGCATACCAGCCGGTGTTGCGCGGCCGTGCGCCAAAGCCCGGGGGACAATGCATGAAGCAGGCGCCCTCGCCCGCCATCGCGTATTTGTAGCCG
>CAZXJZ010000236.1:0-7146 GCA_964641065.1 uncultured Hyphomicrobiales bacterium
CTGACCCGAACCGCACCCTGATCGGCGACGACGAAACCGGCTGGGGCCCGAACGGCATCTTCAATTTCGAGGGCGGCTGCTACGCCAAGTGCGTCGATCTCACCTACGAGAAAGAGCCGCTGATCTGGGACGCCACCAACCGCTTCGGCGCGGTGCTGGAAAACGTGGTGTTCGATCCGATCACCCGCGTGCCCGACTACACCAACATCTCCAAGACCGAGAATACCCGCTCGGCCTATCCGCTCGACTTCATCCCGAACGCCTCGCGCACCGGCCGCGCCGGGCGTCCCAAGAACATCATCTTCCTCACCGCCGACGCCTATGGCGTGATGCCGCCGATCGCCAAGCTGACGCCGGCGCAGGCGATGTATCACTTCCTGTCGGGTTACACCGCCAAGGTCGCCGGCACCGAGAAGGGTCTCGTCGGCGTGCAGCCGGAATTCTCCACCTGCTTCGGCGCGCCGTTCCTGCCGCGTCCGCCGGCGGAATACGGCAACCTGCTCCGCGACTATATCGCCAAGCACAATGTCGATTGCTGGCTGGTCAATTCAGGCTGGACCGGCGGCAAATACGGTGAAGGCCGCCGCATGCCGATCAAGGCGACGCGCGCGCTGGTGACCGCGGCGCTCGACGGCTCGCTGAAGAGCGCGTCGTATCGCACCGATCCGTATTTCGGTTTTGCGGTGCCGACCTCGGTGCCGGGGATCGAGCCGCACCTGCTGTATCCGATGAAGACCTGGCAGAACAAAAAGGACTTCGACGAAACCGCCCGTTCGCTGGTGAAGATGTTCCAGGACAACTTCACCAAATTCGAAAGCAAGGTGGACGCCGAAGTGCTGGCCGCCGCTCCGGAAGTGCGGCTGGCGGCGGAATAGGCGCCGCTGGCGCATCGACGGCGACGACAAAAGCGGCCCACCGGGCCGCTTTTTTATGGGTTCGGCTCATGCAGATTCTGGTCATCGGCGCAGGTGTGATCGGTCTTGCCGTCGGGCGCGCGGCAGCCCTTGCGGGCCATGACGTGATCGTCGCCGAGCAGGCCGACGCAATCGGTACCGGTATCTCCTCGCGCAACAGCGAGGTCATTCATGCCGGGATGTATTACCCGACCGGATCGCTTCGGGCGAAACTGTGCGCGCAGGGCAACCGCATGCTGTACGATTTCTGCGAAAGCCACGGCGTGCCGCATCGCCGCTGCGGCAAGTTGATCGTGGCAACCAACGAGGCCGAGCGCACGCGTATCGAAGCGATCCATGCGCAGGGTCAAGTCAACGGCGTCGAGGGACTCGAACTGATCGGCGGAAACGCCGCGCGCGATCTCGAGCCGGACTTGTCCTGCATCGCCGCGCTCGTCTCTCCCGCCACCGGCATCATCGACGGACACGGCTACATGCTCGCGCTGCAGGGCGACATCGAAGCGCATGGCGGCGCTATTGCTTTCGAAACGCCGGTCGAGCGGCTCACCCCCACCCTGCATGGCTGGCGGGTGCAATTCGGCGGACGCGAGCCGGGACAACTCGATGTCGACGCCGTCGTGAATTGCGCGGGGCTGTCGGCGCAAACAGTGGCCCGTTCGATCGAGGGCTATCCGGCGCCTCGGATTCCGAAGCAGGTTCTGGCGAAGGGCAATTACTTCGCCTATGCGGGCCGGCCGGCTTTCACGCGGCTGATCTATCCGACGCCGGTGGACGGCGGCCTCGGCGTGCATGTCACGCTCGATCTGGCCGGGCGCATGCGGTTCGGGCCGGATGTGGAGTGGATCGAGCACGAGACCTACGAGGTCGATCCGGCGCGTGCCGCATCGTTCTATGCACGGATCCGGACCTACTGGCCGGGCCTGCCCGAGGGATCGCTGGTTCCGGACTATGCGGGCATTCGTCCGAAGCTCACCGGCCCCGGCGAGCCCGCCGCAGACTTCATGGTCGAGGGGCCGGCCGCACACGGCATGACGGGACTGGTCAACCTGTTCGGAATCGAATCGCCCGGACTGACATCGTCGCTGCCGCTGGCGGATGACGTGATCGCCGCGCTGAAGCACTGACGATCCGGCGTCCGGCTACTCCGCGGCCGGTGCGCTGCGACCCGGCGTCACCCGTGTCGCTGTCAGTTGCTGACGCAGCGCCGGTGACAGACCGGGCGCGGCATTGGCGGGCGAAAACTCGCCGCTGCGGCCATCGTTGCGATAGGTCATCAGGCCGTTCGCGGTGGCCACGATATCGCCGGTTCGCAGGGTGGGGTCATCGACGTCATCGAAACGCACAAGGCCGAACGGACTTTTTCCGTCGCAGCTGCAATCCGCCACCATCTTCTCGCGATAGACGAAGGCATTCGGCAGGTCGGTATAGCGCTGGCCGTTGGGAGCGGTGGCGCGATCGATACCGCCGCCGGAGAAGATCTGGGTCGGCGCCGACGGACAGAATGCGCGGCACATCTCGGCGGCGTTCATCTTGCCGCGGCCGCTGACCGGGAAATAGCGGCCGTCGCAGGTGCGGACGCAATAGCCGGAGGATATCGCGCCATCGGCGGTGCGGTTCGGATCGACGTAGGCGGGCCGCTGCGGCGTCATCGCGCGGCGGAAGCCGCCGAACAGGGCTTCCAGCAGATTCTGCGCCGATGCGGGAGCGGGGGACGGCAGTTCGGTCACGAACAACGCGGCCAATGCCGCAATCGCGAGCAGTCTCCGGTAACGCAACGATCCAGCCCGAATCACGACGGGCTCCTTTCATCCGCGAGCGCCGAAGCCCAGCCAACGCACCAGACACGAATTGGTTGCGTTACATCGGCGGGCCCGGACGCCCTACGCCACGGAACCATGGGTTTGGAATGTGTCATCATCGGGCCGCGCCGAAAGGCGCGCGGCTATGCCCGGCAAATCACCCTTTCAGGAACTCCGCCGCCTTGTACAGCGAGCGGAAGGCCAGCCCGGCCTCGCGGAAGCTTTCGTCGGCACCTTCCTCGCGATCGACCATGGTGAGCACCATGACGATCTCGGCGCCGGACTCGCGTACCGCTTCCACCGCCTTGATCGCGGAACCGCCGGTGGTGGTCACGTCCTCGACGATCACCACGCGCTTGCCGGCCAGCGACTCGCCGGGCGCGAGCCCCTCGACAGCGAGCCGCGCGCCATGCTCCTTCGGCTTCTTGCGCACGAAGAAGGCCTGGATTGGCTTCCCGCGCATGTAGGAGAGCTGCGCGATCGCGCCGGCGAGCGGCACCGCACCCATCTCCAGCCCGCCGACATAATCGATATTCTCACCCGACAGCGCATCGAGCGTCAGTTCGGCGAGCAGCGCCGCGCCTTCGGCATCGAGCATGGTCGGCTTCAGGTTGAAATAGAAATTGCTCTTGCGGCCGGAGGCGAGCGTGATCTCGCCGAAGCCGAACGAGCGCTTGCGGATGATGTCGCGCAGGCGTGCCCGCGTCTCGGCAAGCGGTCGGCTCGATGGTGCGGCTGTCTGTGTCATGGATGCCTCCCTAGCATCAACACGCAGGTCCTGCCATTTGACGCTGGCCGCGCGGCGCATTTTCCCCAATGATCTTGATCAAATTCGGCCGCAATCGGGACCATCGACCATGCTCAACCCTGTCTATCAACCGCTTCGCTTCGAGGAACTGGCGCCGGACGACATGCTACAGCGATCGCAAGATTTCCTGGCGCTGATGGCGAGGCGCCGGACCGTGCGCGACTATTCGGACCGGCCGGTGCCGCGCGAGATCATCGCCAATGCCGTGCGCACCGCATCGCTCGCGCCGTCCGGGGCCAACCAGCAGCCCTGGACCTTCGTCTGCATCTCCGATGCGGCGATCAAGTCGCGCATCCGCGTGGCGGCGGAGGAGGAGGAGAAGTCATTCTACGAGGGTCGCGCCGGCGAGGAATGGCTTAAGGCGCTCAGCCATCTCGGCACCGACTGGGAGAAGCCGTTCCTCGAGACCGCGCCGTGGCTGATCGCGATCTTTGGCCAGCGCTATGGCACCGCGCCGGACGGTGGCAAGGTGAAGCATTATTACGTGCCGGAATCGGTCGGCATCGCCTCGGGTTTCCTGATCGCGGCGCTTCACAATGCCGGGCTTGCGACGTTGACGCACACTCCGTCGCCGATGGGTTTTCTCAACGAGATCTGCGGGCGGCCGGAGAGCGAGAAGGCCTATATCCTGCTGGTGGCGGGCTATCCGGCGGAGGATTGCAGGGTCCCGGCGATCGAAAAGAAGACGCTGGATGAGGTGAGTGTGTGGATGTGACTTGTGGTCATTGCCGGGCTTGACCCGGCAATGCATCTTTCAAAAAAATGATGGATGCGCGGGTCAAGCCCGCGCATGACCGGCGTCAGGGCCGCTTCGGAATCTCCAGCCCGCGCTGCACCGCTGGACGCGCCAGCGCCGCCTCGAGCCAGCGCGGCACTTGCGTCAGCGTGCCGAATTCCACGATCTCACGCGCGCCGTAAAATCCGATCAGGTTGCGCACCCAGCCGATCATCGCGACATCGGCGATGGTGAAGTCATCGCCCATGATCCAGGCGCGATCCTGCAGCCGCGTCTCGACCACGCCCAGCAGGCGTTTCGACTCGTTGACGTAGCGATCGCGCGGACGCTTGTCCTCGTAATCCTTGCCGGCGAATTTGTGGAAGAAACCGAGCTGCCCGAAGATCGGGCCAAGCCCGCCCATCTGGAAATGCACCCACTGGATGGTGTGCCAGCGCGCGACCGGATCGGCCGGGATCAGCTTGCCGGTCTTCTCGGCAAGATATTGCAGGATCGCACCGGATTCCCACAAGCCCAGCGGCTGTCCGCCGGGCCCGTCCGGATCGACGATCGCGGGAATTTTTCCATTCGGATTGAGCGAGAGAAATTCCGGCGTCCAGCTCTCGTTCTTTGTGATGTTTACCGCATGCGCTTCATACGGCAGCCCCATCTCCTCCAGCGCGATCGAGACCTTCACCCCGTTCGGAGTCGGGAACGAATAGAGCTGCAGGATGCCGGGGTTTTTCGCAGGCCAGAGTTTGGTGATGGGGAAGGCGGAGAGAGAGGACATGGGGAGCCTTTCGTCATTCCGGGGCGCGACGAAGTCGCGAACCCGGAATCCAGAAGAGAGCGAGGCTTGTAACTGGATTCCGGGTTCGCCGCTGCACGGCGCCCCGGAATGACAGCCATGCGCTAATGCGCCTCGTCCCAGTTGTCGGCGGCCCGCGCCTCGACCGACAGCGGCACATGCAGCTGCACCGCCGGCATCGGCGCGTCTTCCATCATCCGCCTCACCACCGGGAGAGTGCGCTCCACTTCCGCATCCGGCACCTCGAACACCAGTTCGTCATGCACCTGCAGCAGCATTTGCGCCGACAGCTTCGCCTCGGCGAGGGCATCGTCCATCCGCGTCATCGCGCGGCGGATGATGTCCGCCGCCGAGCCCTGCAGCCGCGCATTGATCGCGGCGCGCTCGTTGAATGCGCGCAGCGACGGGTTCGCCGCCTTGATGTCGGGGTAATGGCATTTGCGACCGAACAGCGTTTCGACATAGCCGTGTTCGCGACAATAATCGCGGGTCTCGTCCATGTAATCGCGGATGCCCGGAAAGCGTTCGAAATACTTCTTGATGTAATCGCCCGCTTCGCTGCGCTCGATGCCGAGCTGATTGGCGAGACCGAATGCCGAGATGCCGTAGATGATGCCGAAGTTGATCGCCTTGGCGCGCCGCCGCACCTCGCCCGGCATGTCCTTCACCGGCACGCCGAACATCTCCGACGCCGTCATCGCATGAATGTCGGTGCCGTCCTTGAACGCCTGCCGCAACGCCGGCACGTTGGCGACTTCCGCCAGCAGCCGCAATTCGATCTGCGAATAGTCGGCCGAGACCAGCTTGTGGCCGGGCTTGGCGATGAACGCCTTCCTGATCTTGCGCCCTGCCTCGGTGCGGATCGGAATGTTCTGCAGGTTGGGCTCGGACGATGACAACCGTCCGGTCGTGGTCGCTGCCAGCGCGTAATTGGTGTGCACGCGCTGCGTCTTCGGATCGACATAGGTCGGCAATGCGTCGGTATAGGTCGAACGCAGCTTCGAGACCTGCCGCCAGTCGAGAATCTTCTGCGGCAATTCGTGACCCTGTTCGGCCAATTCCTCCAGCACCTGCGCCGATGTCGACCAGGCGCCGGTCTTGGTCTTGGTGCCGCCGGGCAGGCCCATCGCGCCGAACAGCACGTCGCCGATCTGCTTCGGCGAACCGAGATTGAACGGCTGGCCCGCGAGCTTCTGGGTTTCTTCTTCGAGCCGTGCGCTTTCGGTCGCGAATTCGCTGGAGAGCCGCGCCAGCGTCGGCCGGTCGATGGCAATGCCGCGCGCCTCCATGCGGCCGAGCACCGCGATCAGCGGACGCTCCAGCGTCTGGTAGACATTCATCATGTGCTCGGCGGCGAGCCGCGGCTTCAGGACCTGCCACAGCCGAAGCGTCGCGTCGGCGTCCTCCGCGGCGTATTCGGCGGCCCGTTCGATCGGCACGCAGTCGAACGAGACGCGGGTCTTGCCGGCCTTGGTGATCTCGTTGAAGTCGATCACGGCGTGGTCGAAATATCGCTTCGCGAGCGAGGCGACATCATGCGACATGCGGCCGGAATCGACCACATAGGACATCAGCATGGTGTCGTCATAAGGCGAAACGTCGATGCCGCGCTGCGCGAAAATCTGCCAATCGAATTTCAGGTTGTGCCCGATCTTGAGGACGCCGGTGTCTTCGAACAGAGGCTTCATCGCCTCCAGCGCATCCTTCTCGGAAATCTGGTGCGGCACGAGGCCCGCATCGAACAGGCCTTCGCCCTCGCTCGCATTGCGGTGCGCGACCGGCACGTAACAGGCCTCGTTCGGCGCCACCGCGAGCGAGAAGCCGCACAGCGTCGCCTGCATCGGATCGAGCGAATTGGTCTGGGTATCGATCGCAACCTGCCCGACATCGATGGCGCGCACGATCCACGCCTTCAGCCGCGCAAGATCGCGGACGGTCTCGTATTTCGAGCGGTCGAACGGCAGCGCCTTCAGTTTCGCAAGGCGCGCTTCGGCGAGCGAGACGGGAGTGAAGACCGCGTTGTCCGCCGCCGATGTCCCGGCGCCGTTGCGCCGGTTCATCCCGCCGCCGGAAAGCGGAAGGGTGGTCCGCGCAACTGCGGG
>CAZXJZ010000237.1:0-7130 GCA_964641065.1 uncultured Hyphomicrobiales bacterium
ATGGCGTGTTCCTGTCGAACGGACCGGGCGATCCGGCGGCGACCGGCGAATATGCGGTGCCGGTGATCCGCGAGATGATCGACAAGTCGATGCCCACGTTCGGGATCTGCCTCGGCCACCAGATGCTCGGCATCGCGCTTGGCGGCAAGACCATGAAGATGCATCAGGGCCATCACGGCGCCAACCATCCGGTGAAGGATCTTACCACCGGCAAGGTCGAGATCACCTCGATGAATCACGGCTTCGCGGTGGACAAGGACTCCCTGCCGGGCAATGTCGAGCAGACCCACATTTCGCTGTTCGACGGATCCAATTGCGGGATCGCGCTGAAGGACAAGCCGGTCTTCTCGGTGCAGTATCATCCGGAAGCCTCGCCCGGTCCGCGCGACTCGCATTACCTGTTCCGGCGTTTTGTCGAACTGATGCGCGAGCACAAGCGCAAGGCGGCGTAACCTCACACCGTCGGAGTCGCCGTGCTGACGCATATCGGCGGTTCTCGCCACAAAGCGGCATCATAATCCACGCGTCGGCACCCGGAACGGCCACACGCATCGCGCGTTGCGGTCGTGTCATGACTGCAAACGCTACGGTAAAAGCCTACGGCTTCATGTTTCCCGATGACGGCGCGATCCCGAACAATCCGTCGCTGCCGTTATTGTTCTACCCGCGGGTGTTCGAACTGACGAGCGAGTCCGACCCTGCCGCAGCGATAGAACGAACACTGCGCGCCAATCGCTGGGGCCGAAGCTGGCGTGATGGAGTGTACCCTTTCCCGCATTACCACCCGCGCATTCACGAAGTGCTCGTCGTCGCACGCGGGAGCGCGACATTGCGGTTCGGCGGCGCGCATGGCGAAAACTTCAGCGTCGAGCCAGGCGACGCGGCGGTCCTTCCCGCCGGGACCGGCCACCAATGCATCGAGGCATCGGAAGATCTTCTGGTCGTCGGCGCCTATCCGGCCGAGGGCATCTACGATCTTTGCCTCGGCACGCGGCCGGAATACGAACGCGCGCTGGTGAAAATACCGGGCGTGGCGCGGCCGGAGACCGATCCGTTTTTCGGGCGGGAGGGTCCGCTGATCCGTGAATGGTCGTGACAGCGGCGGCCGGTTCTGATTGCATTGCCGCGATTGCCCCGGTTTCGCAGACGCGTGTCTCCCATGACGAATGCATTCCGCCTGCTGGTGGCGCTGATCGGCAGCGCCGTCTTGCTCACGACAAGCAACGCGCAATATGCGCGTCCCAAGTTCGAGATTGCTCCCGCCGCCGACCGGGGTTCGGGCATCGACCTCGGCGCGAATGCCGATCTGAAGGGCCGGCGGCTCCTGCCCGATGACAGCCCGTGGCACCGGGACATCTCCAGAGAGCCGGTCGATCCGAACTCGTCGCGCATCCTGGCGCGCATCGGCTGGGACAAGCCGCTGCATCCCGATTTCGGCACCGAATATGACGGCGCGCCGATCGGCATTCCGTATGTGGTGGTGCCGGGCACTCAGCCGCGCGTGCCGGTCGCCTTCACCGAGGCGCCGCAGGAGAGCGATCCGGGCCCCTACCCGATTCCCGCCGACGCCCCGATCGAAGGCGGCCCGAACGGCAAGGGCGATCGCCATGTGCTGGTGCTCGATCGCGATGCGTGGGTTCTGTACGAACTCTTCAACGCGTTTCCGGATGGCAAGGGCGGCTGGAATGCGGGCAGCGGCGCGATCTGGGACCTGAAAAAGAACCAGGAGCGCCCGGCGCGCTGGACTTCCGCTGACGCCGCGGGCCTGCCGATTCTGCCGGGTCTCGTCCGGTACGACGAGGTGGTCGGCGCCGGCAAGGTCGAGCACGCGATCCGCTTCACGCTGGTGAACACACGGCGCGCCTACATCCCGCCGGCGAGTCACTGGGCAAGCAAGGCATTCGATGACGACCTGGCGCCGATGGGCATGCGCATGCGTCTGAAGGCCGATTACGACCTGTCAGGCTTCTCGCCGGAAGCGCGGGTGATCCTGCAGGCGCTGAAGACCTACGGCATGATCCTCGCCGACAATGGCAGCGACAATTTCATCACCGGCGCGCCGGACCCGCGCTGGAACATGGCGGCGCTGCGCGAGCTTCGCCGGGTGACCACGAAAGACTTCGAGGTGGTGGAAATGTCCGGTCTCGTGGCCGATCGGCCGAGGCGATAGCCGGTAGCTTCGGCCCGGCGCAGCACGCTATAAGGCCGCATGAGCGACTGGATTACCTTCTTCGATTCCGATCACGCCATCTATGTGAATGCGCGGCACAAGCAGGTGCACGCCATCATCACCGGCGATGGCATGCTCGATCATATCAATGACGGCGACCGCGTGCTGGATTATGGCTGCGGCGAGGCGGCCTATGCCGAACGGCTGCTCCGCAAGGCCGGGCAACTGACGCTGTGCGAAGCGGCGCCGACCCTGCGCGAGCGCCTGGCCGCGCGCGTCGCGCATCAGCGCAGTATCGCGGTGCTGTCACCGGAAGCGGTCGCGGCGCTGCCGGACGGCTCGTTCGACGTCATCATCATGCATTCGGTGTCGCAATATCTGTCTCCAAAGGATCTTGACGATCTGCTCGCGGAATTTCGCCGCCTGCTGCAGCCGGCCGGCAAGCTCGTGATCGGCGACGTGGTTCAGCCCGATACGCCGGCGTGGAAGGATGCGCTGGCGCTGCTCCGCTTCGGATGGCGCGACGGTTTCTTCCTCGCCGCACTCCGCGGACTCATGCGCACGGTGTTCTCGGATTATGCGAAGCTGCGCAAGAATGCGGGACTGACGCGCTACAGCGAACAGGAGATGACATCCAAACTGGGCGCTGCGGGCTTTCGGAGCGGGCGCGCCGCGCGCAATATCGGACATCTGCAGACACGGATGACCTTCGTCGCGCGCAGGGAACCGGCGGCGAGTTAACCCTAACAGAGTGTATTCAGCATAAACGTTAGCTGTAGGGCCGTGCTGTGCTTGCCCGCAATCACCGCTCCGTTATCGTCGGCATTGGCCCGGTGGCGGAGCGGAGACGCAAAAGGTCCTGCAAGACCTTATCTTAGCCTGGTTCGAATCCAGGCCGGGCCTCCAGTTTCGAAGGCGGGACTCGATGATCGATCGAGCCCCGCCTTTTCATTTCGGACGCATATCAATTTCAGCGAACCAACTAGCGGTTCTGATCGCTCTGCCGTCCACCCTGCCCCGGCTGGCGATCCTGCTGACCACCCTGCTGACCACCCTGGCCCGGGTTCTGGCGTTGCTGCTGATTGTCGCGGTCACGGTCCTGTTGACCGCCCTGCTGACCGCCCTGTCCGCCTTGCTGGTTCTGCTGATTGTTCTGGCTCATGGCTTTCTTGCTCCCTTGCGGAATGATCTCCGCAGCGAGCCAACGTTGCTGACGCGCAGCACGTTCCGTTATGTGAAATGACACACCGGAACCATCGGTTGGCTTGTCGCTTCATTCTGTAGGCAACAGGAGGAGCATCCATGACCGAGAGCAGAGAAACCTACGACTTGATCGGCAGCGACAAGGTCGAAGGCACCAACGTTTATGGGCCGGACGGCAACAAGATCGGATCGATCGAGCGCGTGATGATCGGCAAGCGTTCCGGGAAGGTCGATTATGCCGTGCTGAGCTTCGGCGGCTTTCTGGGCATCGGCGATGAGCATTACCCGCTGCCGTGGGCCTCGTTGAAATACAATACCGAACTGGGCGGCTATCAGACCCACATCACCGAGGATCAACTCAAGGGCGCGCCACGATACGCCAACGAGAATGAGTGGGACTGGAACGATCCGGCGCGCGGCCGCAAGGTGTCGGATTATTACGGGACCGCCTGGGCGTATTAGCGGCAGCCGTCGCCGAACATCCCAACCACCCGATATGAGAGAACCCGGCTCGCGCCGGGTTCTTTTTTTGGGGCCAAAAGGTCGCGGTTGTGTTGAACCGTTTAACGCGCGTCAAAGACCGCGAACCGCGCCCGGCTGCTGATCCGGTGCGCCATTCGGTTGCGACGGCTGGTCGCGCTTCATCGAGCCGCGTGCGTCCTGTTGCTGCATGCGCGGCAACTGCTTGTCCGGCGGCACCGGATCGACCAGCGGCAGGTCTTCATTCGGGTGAGGCTCTGGCGGACTTTCGACCGGATAGGGTTTCTCGGGCACTTCCGCCGGCGGCTTGGGTGGTTGGATCGGTTCTTTTGCCATGAAGTTCAACGCCGCTCCGCTCGACAAGTTTCCCTACCGTTGTTGAAGGTTACCGCGCAGGCGCCCGGCAAAGCATCAAGCCTTTGCCGGGATGCGGGCAATGACCTTGATCTCGAAATCGAAGCCCGCAAGCCAGGTGACGCCGACTGCCGTCCACGCGGGATAAGGCGGCTCGGGGAAGATCATGTTCTTGATCTCAAGGACCGTGTCGAACTGGCTGCCCGGATCGGTATGGAACGTTGTCACGTCGACAATGTCGTCCAGTCCGCAATCTGCGGCCGCCAGCGTGGCGCGGAGATTGTCGAAGGCCAGCGCGACCTGTCGCTTGAAATCCGGCTCGGGACTGCCATCCTCGCGGCTGCCGACCTGGCCGGACACGAACAGCAGATCGCCCGAGCGTATGGCGGCCGAATAGCGATGCTTGTCGTACAGCGCCCTGCGACCGGGCGGAAACACGGCTTGCCGTTTGGTCGTGCTCTCATCGTCCATCTTGTCGCAATCCGTATTGTTGCTATTGCGCCTCGCCGACCGTATCCGCCATCGCCGCGCCGCGTGTGCCAAGCGGCTTCGGTGCGCCGGTGGTGGTGTCGCGTGCCGTCTGGTGCTCGATCTCGGCATTGATCTCAGCCCCGAGCAGGATCGCGATGGAGGTGAGCCACAGCCACATCATCAGGCCGATACCGGCGCCGAGCGAGCCATAGGTGGCGTTGAAATCTGCGAAGTTCGACAAATACCATGAGAACAACGCCGAGCCCGCGATCCACAACACCATCGCGACTACGGCGCCGACAGTCAGCCAGCGCCATTGCGCGTGCTCGCGGCTGGGACCGAAGCGATACAGCACCGCGAGACCGAGCACGATGACGATCATGATCGCGGGCCAGCGCAACCAGGCGAAGGCCCATTCGGCCCAGCCGCCGATGCCGAGCCACGCGAAAACCAGCGGCAGTACGATCACCGCGCTGATGGCGAGGAGCAGGAACACCAGCCCGGCCAGGGTCAGCGCGAGCGTCAGGAGATTGAGCTTGATGAAGCCGCGCTTCTCGGTCTCGCCATAGATCACGTTGAGCGCATCGATCATGGCCTTCATGCCGGCATTGGCGCTCCACAACGCGATCAGGAAGCCGACGATAAAGGCCGTGCTCAGTCCGCCGCTGCTGCCCTGCGCGATCCGGGTGATCTGTTCTTCCACAATCCCGAAAGCGCCCTGAGGCATCAACGCCGCAACAAAAGCCAGATGGCGAGAAATGGTCGCCGCCTCGGAAAACAGCGCATAAGAGGATACCAGCGCGGTAATCGCCGGAAACAAGGCGAGCAATCCGTAGAAGACGACGCCAGCCGCCACCGCCAGCAGGCGGTCATTGCCGATCCCGGCGACGACGCGCCATCCAATGTCCTTCCAGCCCGTCAGTGGAATCTGGAGCGGAGATTCGGCGCGGCGGCCGCGCCCGGATTGCGCCGCGCGATCGCGCTGTTCGGCGGGCGTCCCGTCGACCTTGGTCTCACCGAAGAATGCGGATTTCTCCCGCGTATGGACATCGTTGCCGGACGGCGCGTCCAGACCCGCAGCCTGCGGCATCTCAGGACGTGGATCGCGCGGCTTTGCCGCAGCCCGGGCGGGGCTGCCCCCGCCGAAGCGGGCGACCGCATAGGCGGCCGCCATGACAAGACCCTGGACCCATAAGGGCGTGGGCCGGGTTTCCGCGTTTTGAGCCTTGTGCGCCTGTACGGACATGAAATCCCGGATTGGCCGAAAATTTGGGTCCGCAGACCGGTGCGCGGCCGCCCGAAGGCAAGCCTGTTCCGCCAACGCAAAGCAGCCGTGAAAGTTGCGGGAATCGGCCGCTTTTGCCTTCCCCCACGTCCGATTCTGGTCTAGACACCGGCCCGCGCGGGGCATTAGCCGTCCCGCCCGGTGGCCAAGGACGCGCGCAAGGCGCGCCCTTTTTTTATGCGCGAGCCGCCCCCGGACATGTAGCGGAGCCGATGCCCAAAAGAACCGACATCAAATCGATCCTGATCATCGGCGCAGGCCCAATCGTCATCGGACAGGCCTGCGAATTCGACTATTCCGGCACCCAGGCCTGCAAGGCGCTCCGCGAAGAGGGTTACCGGATCGTTCTGGTCAATTCCAATCCGGCCACGATCATGACCGATCCGGAACTGGCCGACGCCACCTATATCGAACCGATCACGCCCGAGATCGTCGCGCGCATCATCGAGATCGAACGTCCGGATGCGCTGCTCCCGACCATGGGCGGGCAGACCGCGCTGAATTGCGCGCTGTCGCTCAAGAAAATGGGCGTGCTCGACAAGCTCGGCGTGCAGATGATCGGCGCCACCGCCGAAGCGATCGACAAGGCCGAAGATCGCGAGCAATTCCGCGAGGCGATGAAGAAGATCGGGCTGGAGACGCCGCGTTCCGCGCTCGCCAATGCCTCGATCCTGAAACAGGCCGACCGCGAAAAACAGACCGCCGAAATCGCCGCGATCAAGGCGAAGAAACTGCCGGCGGGGGAAGAGGCGAAGGCGCTCGCTGCCTTCAACACAAGCTGGGCCGCGGGCGAAGCCGAGCGCAAGAAGAAATACATCGAGCGCGGATTGATCGAGGCGCTGGAAGCGCTGACGGTGATCGGCCTTCCGGCGATCATCCGGCCGTCCTTCACGCTGGCCGGCACCGGCGGCGGCATCGCCTATACGCGCGAGGAGTTTCTCGACATCATCGAGCGCGGGCTCGATGCGTCTCCGACCAACGAAGTGCTGATCGAGGAATCGGTGCTCGGCTGGAAGGAATTCGAGATGGAAGTCGTCCGCGACAAGGCGGACAATTGCATTATCGTCTGCTCGATCGAAAATCTCGATCCGATGGGCGTGCATACCGGCGACTCGATCACCGTCGCGCCGGCGCTGACGCTGACGGACAAGGAATACCAGATCATGC
>CAZXJZ010000238.1:0-7108 GCA_964641065.1 uncultured Hyphomicrobiales bacterium
TCGCCACCCTCTCCCCGCAGGCGGGGAGAGGGAAAAGAAGAACGGCCCCCTCTCCCTAACGGAGAGTGAAGAAAACTGGCCGCTCGAGCGTCTCTCTTTACTCCGCCGCGATTTTTTGCGCGGCGCCGGGCTTCATCTTCACCACCACCTTGATCGCATCTTCCACGCGATCCTTGGCATAGCGGATCGCCGTCGGCAGATCCTCCAGCGGGAACGTATGCGTGTGGATCTTGGTGGCGTCGAAACGCTTCTGCTTCATGAAGGCTTCGGCGCGGTGGGTTGCGGTCTTGCCTTCACCGCGGATGCCGTAGATGTAGATGTTGTTACGCACGATATGCGCGATATCGACCGGCGCCTCGCCATGCGGAAACGCGGCGAGACAGACTTTGCCGCCGCGATTGACCATCTTGATGGCCTCGTTCATCGCGCTCGGCGCAGCCGAGCATTCGACCACGTAGTCGACGCCCTTGCCGCCGTTGAGGTCCTTCACCGCCTGCACCACGTCATTCACCTTGCGGATGTTGACGACGTAATCGGCGCCGAGCTCCTTGCCGATCTGCAGACGGTTGTCGCGAGTGCCGGTGAGAATGACTGGCTGAGCGCCGAGCGCTTTCGCCACCGCGACTCCGAGCAGTCCGATCGGACCGGGGCCGGTCACCACCACGCTTTCGCCCGCCACCAGTCCGCCGAGTTCGGTCAGGCCGTACATCGCGGTGCCGGCGGTGACGACCAGCGTCGCTTCCTCGTCGGTCATGTCGTCGGGGATCGCGACCAGGGTGTTGATGTGGTTGACCTGGTATTCGCAGAAGCCGCCGTCGGTGGTGAAGCCGTTGGCGCGATGGCCCTTGTCGACCTCGCCGTAGTTCAGGCCGTAGTTGTGGCACGAGGTATACATGCCCTCGCGGCAGCGCTTGCATTGCCCGCAGCCGGCATGGATTTCGACCGTGATGCGCTGACCGATCTTGTATTCGTCGACGCCCGGTCCGAGCGCTACCACCGTGCCCATATATTCATGGCCCGGGGTGAAGTTCTTGTTGTGCGGCATGCCGCCCTGAATCATCGCCGGCGGGCCGTGATAGATGATCTCGAGATCGGTCGCGCAGATCGCCACCGCATCGATTCGCACCAGCACCTCGGCCTTCTTCGGCACCGGCACGGCCTTGTCGATCAGCTTGAGTTCGCCGGGATCGCCCAGCACCCAGGCCTTCATGTTGTCTGGGATCGGGAAATCCTTGCTGGTTTTCACGCCTGCAGGTGCGTACATCGCCCACTCTCCGTTGAAAAAATGTCCTAAGCGTCCGTGACGATCGGCTGCATTGCGCCGGGTTCGCCCAGTTCGGCCGACAGCGCGCTCGTTGCGCCTATCACTTCCCGTTTCATCAGCGCGAGATGTTCCTCGGTCGCGCGCATTGCCGGCGCCGATGCGGAAATGGCGCCGACCACAGCGCCCGCATGATCGCGAATCGCCGAGCCGATGCAGATCACGCCGGGCTGAAACTCCTCGCGGTCGATCGCAACGCCGTTGCGGCGGACGTGCCGCAGTTCTTCGATCAGGGTGTCGAAGTCGACGATGGTGTTGTCCGTGAACCGCTTCAGGTCTGTTGGCAGCATCCGCCGGATCTGGTCTTCCGGCAACCAGGCAATCATCGCCTTGCCGGTCGCGGTCGCATGCGGTGCATCGCTCCTTCCGAGCATGCCGGAATCGACACGCACGGCATGCCGCGCTTCGCGCTTAACCAGCGTGATGATGTTGTCGGCCTGCAGCACCGCGAGATGGACACTCTCGCCGGTCGCCTGATTGATCCGGTCCATATAGACCTGCGAGCGGCGCGGAAGATCCACCTGCCGCAGGCAGGCATGCCCGAGATAGAGCACGCGCGCGCCCAGTGCATAGGACCGCCGGCCGGGCACTTTCGCGACATAGCCCCAGTTGACCAGCGTCGAGAGCAGGTGGTGGCAGGTCGACACGTTGAGATGAGTCCGCCGCGACAGGTCCGTAAGCGAGGCTTCGCCGCCAGCTTCGGCCAGTGATTCCAGCAGCGACAGCGCGCGATCGACGGATTGAATCGAGCCGCGATGCGGCGACTTCACGCTCCCGTTGGACGCCTTCGCGCTCCCGTTTGTCGTGACGGGGGCAAGCGGAATTGGGGTGACGGCGGTATCGGACACGGCGTTTCCCTCTGGCAGCTTGTTATTGTTCTTGAAAGAAAACGGCGCGTGGGCAGCGGAGTCAAGGCATTTTCGAGATGGTAAAGTCGACTTTCGTGATGTGAAAGAAATTCCTTACCGGCCCACCTGTTTCAGCATGTCGCGACCATAGGTCTCACCGGCCTCAGCCATCATCGACCTCACCGCATGGGCGAAGGCCTCATGTTCGGCCGCGGTCAATTCCTCGATCAGGCAGCCTTGCGCCTCGATCGCGCGCCGTGCCTCCAGCTCTTCCTGCACCGCAAGATCGCGCTGGAATGTGACGGCATCCGCCGCGGCGCGTCGCATCGCGTCCTGCAGCGGCATCGGCCATGAATCGAATTGCGCGCGGCAGATGAAGATCGGCCGCGAGATGTAGAAGTGGCCGGTCAGCGTGTGGAAGGGATGATACTTGTGCGCGCCATAGGTGACTGTGTTGGCGAGCGGATTTTCCTGCGCATCGATGGTGCCGGCGACGATCATCTCCAGCGCCTCGGTCAGATCAAGACGCTGCGGGACGGCACCAAGCAGCGCGAAGGTGCGTTTCTGGATCTCACTCGGCAACACGCGGATGGTCATCCCGGCAAGATCGGCAGGACTGCGCACCGGACGAAGGCGGTTGGAGATATGACGGAAGCCGTTCTCGAACCAGCCGACGATGCGGTAATTCACCTTGTCCTCGATCGCCTGCGCAAGCCTCGCGCCCAGCGCGCCGTCCATGGCGCCGCGCGCCTGCTCCTTGCTGGAAAACAGGAACGGCAGATCGACGAAGCCCAGCTCTGGCACGCGATCGGTCAGGTAGCTCGACGATTGATACCCGAGCGAGAGAACGCCGCTTTCGACCAGCCAGAGGATGTCCTCCGAGCGATAGCCGAAATCCATGATGTTCCAGACATACTTGACGTCGATCCGGTCGCCGAATTCCGCGACCAGCCGGTCGCCGATGAATTTCAGCGCCTTGCTGAAGCCGGTGGTGGCAGGCCCATAGCCGCCCATGCGGATCTGGATGACGTTCGATTTGCTCATGACGGGGGTGCCTGACGTGTTACTTCATGGGTAACCTTTGCAGGTTACCTCTACCAACCGCAATCGAACGCTCCGTATCTGCAATCATGGCAACACCGCAACCCTTCAAAATGGCCGGCGTGATCGGATGGCCGGTGGCGCAATCGCGCTCACCGGCGCTGCATGGGCATTGGCTGAAGCAATACGGCGTGGCCGGAGCGTATCTGCCGCTGCCGGTTCAGCCGGACCGATTGGCTGACGCGATCCGCGGTTTGCGCGCGCTCGGCTTTTCCGGCTGCAATGTCACCATCCCGCACAAGCGCGGCGTGCTTGAACTGGTCGACCGGGTCGATCCGGTGGCGGCGCGGATCGGCGCGGTCAATACCGTCGTCGTCCAGGATGACGGCACGCTGTCCGGCTTCAACACCGATGCCTATGGTTTCCTGGCGAGCCTGCGCGACGTGCAATCAGACTTCAGGGCGAGCGCGGGGCCGATCGTCATTCTCGGAGCCGGCGGTGCCGCGCGGGCCATCGTGGTCGCCCTGCTCGATGATGGCGCCGGCGACATCCGGGTGGCCAATCGCACGCTGCAGCGGGCGCAGGACCTGGCACGCATCGATGCATCGCGCATTCATGTGGTGTCGTGGGAGCAGCGCAACGATGCGCTCGACGGCGCCGCGCTTGTCGTCAACACCACGAGCCAGGGAATGGTCGGCTATCCGCCGCTCGATCTTTCGCTCGACGCGCTGCCGAAGGCGGGGATGGTTGCGGACATTGTCTACAATCCGCTGGAGACCCCGCTGCTCGCCGCGTCACGCAAACGCGGCAACATCGCCGTCGACGGGCTCGGCATGCTGCTGCACCAGGCGGTCCCGGCATTCGAAGCGTTCTACGGCGTTCGCCCGCATGTCTCGAACGAATTGCGGCGCGCGGTGGAAGCGACGTTGTAAATTCTTGCGTCCCGGGCGCAGCGCAGCGTGAAACGGTGCGCTGCAGAACCGGGACCCATAAAGTCTCTGTAATGGGTCCCGGATCAGCAGCGCATCACTGCGCTATGCTTGTGCTGCGCAGCATCCGGGACATGAGACCTCGTCGTATCAAGCCGCTGCCGCGGTCTTGTTCCGCCGCCGCTTCCACCACGCGCGCAGCTTCGCCAGCCTGGCGATCCGCCACTCCGCGCCATTCGCGATCAGCATCAGCGCCGCCGGTGTCACGATCAGCGTCAGGATGGTGGCGAAGCTCAAGCCGAACACGATCGCGGTCGACAGCGAAATCCACCATTGGGTCGCCGGCGCGCCGACCGTGACCTCGCGCAGGATGAAGTCGAGATTGACGCCGAATGCAATCGGCAGCACGCCGAGGATCGCGGTCACCGCCGTTAGCAGCACCGGCCGCACGCGCTCGCGGCAGGTTTCCATGATCGCCTCATAGGCCGCCATGCCCTCCTGCCTGAGCCGGTCATAGGTATCGATCAGCACGATGTTGTTGTTCACGATCACACCGGCATTGGCGATGACGCCGATGCCGGTCATCACCACGCCGAAGGGCTGGCCCATGATCATCAGGCCCAGCAGCACACCGATGGTGGACAGGATGACCGCACTGAGCACCAGCAGAACCGAAGTCACGCGATTGAACTGCGCCAGCAGGATCGCGAAAATCAGGAACATGGCGGTGCCGAACGCCTTCATCAGGAAGGCGCCGGCCTTCTCGCGTTCCTCGTCCTCGCCCTTCATGCGGAAGGTAACGCCCGCACCGAGATCGGCTTTCGCCAGTTCGGCGGCGATCTCCTGCTGCACCTTGGCGCTCTGCACGCCTTCCGCCACGTTCGACGACACCGTGATCACGCGGTTGCCGCCGACCCGGTTGATATAGCCGACGCGCTGCACCGGCACACGCTGGACGAAATTGCCGATCGGCACCTGGCCGGATTGCGTCTGCACCCGCAATTCGTCGATCTGATCGAGGCTGCGGCGATCGTTGGGGAAGCGCACCAGAATATCGACCGCCTTGTCGCTTTCGGACGGACGATATTCGGTGACCTTCACGCCGTTGGTCACAAGCTGCACGGCGGTGCCGACGGTGTTCGGACTGGCCTGATATTTCGCAGCCTCGGCCTTGTCGACGTCGATCTTCCAGTCGATGCCGGGCAGCGGCAAGCCGTCATCGAGATCGCGGATATCCTTGTGCTGCGCCAGGATGCCGGCCACTTTCTTGGCCACGGCCGGCAGCACCTCCGGGTTGAGCGCGCCGATCTGCACCTGGACCGGCTTGCCGGTCGGCGGCCCCGCACGCGGCGCCGTCACCTCCACCAGGATGCCCGGAATATCCGCTGTCTTCGCCCGGATTGCATCCATGATCTTGTTGGCGGGATCGCGAGTCTGCCAGTCGCCGAACTCGAACTGGATCACGCCGACGGTGTCTTCGCTGATCTCGCTCATGCCGCGCGGCTGCTCGCCGACGCGGGTATAGACCGTCTTCAGCCCCTTGAAGGCGAGCACGCGCTTTTCGACTTCCGCCAGCATGCGGTCCTTCTCGTCGAGCGAGATGTTGCCGCGCGCATGCACGATGACCTGGCCGTAATCGGGCTCGACACTCGGGAAGAATTCGACGCCCTTGCCGAATTTCCCATAGGCAACGATCACCACCACCAGCAGGGCGAAAGCGGTGGCTAGCGTGCCGCCCGGATAGCGCAGGGCGAACTTCACCGTGCGCATGTAGGGCCCGCGATCGGACACCCGCTCGTCATGCGGAATCAGCGACGCTTTGCCGAGCAGCGCACCGAGCGTCGGCGTGAAGAACAGCGCCACCACCAGCGACGCAGATAGCGTCGCGATCAGCGTGATCGGCATGTACTTCATGAATTCGCCGACCACACCGGGCCAGAACAACAGCGGCGAGAATGCGGCGACGCGGGTCGCGGTCGCGGCGATCACCGGACCGGACATTCGCCGGGCCGCCAGCGAATAGGCCTCCTTCGGCGGCATGCCTTCCGACATGCGGCGCTCGGCAAATTCGGAGACGATGATGGCGTCGTCGACCAGCATGCCGACGGCAAGGATCAGCGAGAACAGCACCACGATGTTGATCGTGAGTCCCGCAAGCTGAAGCCCCAGCACGCCCGCGAGGAACGACGCTGGAATTGCGATGCCGATGAACAGCGAGGCCCGGAAGCCCAGTGCGAACAGGATGATGACGGCAACCAGCAACACGCCGGTCGCAACCGAATTCTGCAGGTCCGCCAGCATCTGGCGGATCACTTTCGACTTGTCCTGGGTGAAGGTGACCTCGACCGAGCTGGGCCAGGTGCCCTTCATCTTCTCCACCGCAGCTTTCACGCCGTCGACGGTTTCGATCAGGTTGGCGCCGGTGCGTTTCGAGACCTCGATGGTCATGGCGGAGCGGCCGTTGACCCGCGTGATCGAAGTCGCATCCTTGAATGTCGGCTTGACCTGCGCGACGTCACCCACGGTGATCGTCGCACCCGCGGTTGCCGCCACCGGTACTTTCAGCACGTCCTGCGGCTTCTCGATCAACCCCGGCACTTTCACGGCGAAGCGGCCGGTGCCGCCCTCGAGCGCGCCGGCCGCGATCAGGCTGTTGGAGGCGTTGACGGTTGAAATCAGCTGATCGAGCGAGACGCCGTAACTCTTCAGCAGCATCGGCTCGACGATGATCTCCACCGCCTCGTCGCGCGTGCCGCGCAATTCGGCCGACAACACGCCCGGCACCTGTTCGATGATGTTCTTGGCGTTGCGAGCGATGCGCAGCATCGAGCGCTCCGGCACATCGCCGGACAACGCGACCACAAGCACCGGATAGAGCGAAAGATTGACCTCGGTTACGACAGGCTCGTCGGCGTCGCGCGGCAGGTCGCGCTTGGCCTGATCGACCTTGGCCCGCACATCGGCGAGCG
>CAZXJZ010000239.1:0-7089 GCA_964641065.1 uncultured Hyphomicrobiales bacterium
GCGCGGCTGGTCGCCAATCCCGGCTGCTACACCACCTGCGCCCAGCTGCCGCTGGTGCCGCTCCTGAAGAACAAGGCGATCGAGACCGAGGGCATCGTGATCGATGCCAAGTCCGGTATGACGGGA
The DNA here is from genome assembly GCA_964641065.1 of uncultured Hyphomicrobiales bacterium. Taxonomy (GTDB): domain Bacteria; phylum Pseudomonadota; class Alphaproteobacteria; order Rhizobiales; family Xanthobacteraceae; genus Pseudorhodoplanes. The sequence goes on from CAZXJZ010000239.1 coordinate 127, forward strand.
GCGGGGCGCTCGGCCAAGGAGGCCATGCTGTTCTCGGAAGTGTCGGAAGGTTTCCACGCCTATGGCGTCGGCGGCCACCGACATATGGCCGAGCTCGATCAGGAATTTTCGGCGGCCGCCGGCAAGGAGGTGATCGTCAGCTTCACGCCGCACCTGCTGCCGATGAACCGCGGCATCCTGTCAACGATCTATGTGCAGGGGCGGCGCGGCCGGACTCCGGAAGAACTTCACGAGATACTGTTAAAGTTCTACGAGAAGGCGGACTTCGTCCATGTGCTGCCATTCGGCGAGACGCCGCAGACGCGGCACGTACGCGGATCGAACTGGACCTTCATCGGGGTTGCGAAAGATCGGGTGCCCGGCCGCGCCATCATCGTCTCGGCGCTGGACAATCTGGTGAAGGGTGCGTCGGGCCAGGCGATCCAGAACATGAACCTGATGATGGGCTATTCCGAGACGATGGGCATCGATCAGGTCGCGCTGTTTCCGTGATTGCCTAATAGGCCGAGCGCAGCAGCGATGTGGTTACGACATAAAGACCGGTGGCGATCACGACTGCGGAGAACACATAGGTGAGGGCGCGCTTCTGGCCCGCGAGCTCGCGCGCCAGCATGAGACCGATGATGCCGCCCGCAGTGCCGCCCAGCACGAACAGGCCGGCGATCCGCCATTCGACGAGGCCGGCAAATGCGTAGCTCGTTGCGGTGGTGGCGCCGAACAACGTGACCGACACCAGAGAGGAGCCGATTGCCTCCAGCATCGGCATGGCGGTGGTGCCGATCAGGCCGGGAACGATCAGAAAGCCGCCGCCGATTCCAAAAAAGCCGGACAGAAGTCCGACGCAGAACCCGGTCGCGGCGAGCAGGGGAAGCAGGCGCGGCGCGGTCGCGCGGTCAAGCCTGACGCCAGCATCATCGCCGCTCTTGCGCGGCCGCAGCATCAGCGCGCCGACCACGATCATCAGTGCGCCGAACAATGCCAGCAGCCTCGCGCCATCCATCATCTTGCCGAGCTGCGCCCCGGCCGCGGCTCCGGCAATGCCGGCCAAGGCGAACGCGATCGCGCAGGGCCAACGGACATTGTTCGCACGCGCATGTCCGATCAGGCTGATCGCAGCACTGGCCGCGACCGCGACCGCACTGGTGCCGATCGCCGCATGCACCGATGGCATGCCGACCACGTAGATCAGCAGGGGCACGGCCAGGATCGAGCCGCCGCCACCGATCAGGCCGAGCGACAGGCCGACAAGGCTGCCGGAAGCGATCGCGGCGATGGACTGGATCATCTGCTTTCCAGAAAAGGTGAGCGGGTTCAGACGGCAGATGAAGTCGGCTGCCGGTTCCAGGGCATCAGAGCGAGAAGGTTTGCCATGCCGCAGAATCCGGTCACGCCGGCGAAGACAAGTCCCACGCCGACAAACCCGGCGAGCAGATAGAAGCTGGGCGACACTGTGGCGCCGAGCAGGGTGCCCAGAAGCACGAGACTGCCAGCCCCGATCTGAACCTGACGCATGATCGGAAGCGGCGCCTTGCGATCCACCGTCACGGGGAGGCCGGCCTTCTTCCAGGCCTCGATGCCGCCGTCGAGGAGATAGGTCTCGACCCCCGCCGGGACGCAGCCTGCGAGTTGCGTAGCGTTCTGCATGGTGCGGGCGCCGGAGCGGCAGTGGAAGATCAGCACGTCGTCGCCCGGCCGGGCCGGATTCTCGCGGTCGAGGACCGTCAGCGCGTGATGGCGTGCGCCTTCGATGCGCTCGCGGGCATGTTCGTCGCGCTCGCGGATGTCGACGAGAACGGCGCCTTCGCGCATCAGTTCGGCGGCGCGTTCGGGAGAGATCGGTTTCACGGCAGTCATGGTCGGTTTCCTTTCGATGTGTCGCTTTGCGCTGGCTCAACGCCGCGATCACGCATCGTGGCAATAAATATCCTTCAGCACCGCGATGACGCGGGCCACGTTCCGGTCGGCGATGCGGTAGTGGATGGTCTGGCCGTCGCGACGGGTGGTGACGAGATTGTCGTCGCGCAACTTCGCCAGATGCTGCGAGACCGCCGATTGGCCAATCCCCGCCGCGGCGACGATTGCATTGACGGACATTTCGCCCGTGGCGACCAGGCGGCACAGGATGAGCAGGCGGGTCTCGTTGGCGAGCAGCTTTAAAAGCTGCGCCGCTTCACCTGCGCGCTGTTCGAGAACGTCCATCTCGGATGCCAAAACGGCCATCGGTGAGCCTTGGGTTTCGCCTTGTGTATATTACGTATTGCTAAATTAGAATGTATGAATATGTTTGTCAAGGCAGCGATGATTGAAGACCCATCAGGGAGACTTTGGAGCCATGACCACCATGCCGGACATAAAGGCTTTCTTCGACGAGCCCACCAATACCGTGAGCTATCTCGTGGCCGACCCGCAGACCAAGCAGGCTACGGTGATCGACCCGGTCCTCGATTACGACCACAAGAGCGGCAAGGCCGACGTCCGCTCTGCTGATGCGATCCTGAAATACGCCGCCGATCATGGCTTCACCATCGCCTGGGTGCTGGAGACCCACGCCCATGCCGACCATTTGTCAGGGGCGCCCTACATCAAGGCCAAGACCGGCGCCAAGGTCGCCATCGGCGAGCACATCAAGGATGTGCAGCGCATCTTCCGTCCGGTCTTCAATGCCGACGACGTGTCGGGCGACGGCAGCGAATTCGACAAGCTGCTGGCAGATGGCGAGAGCTTGAACATCGGCAATCTCGTGGTTGAGGCGATCTACACGCCGGGCCACACCCCGGCCTGCATGTCCTACAAGATCGCCGACGCGGTGTTCGTGGGCGATACGCTATTCATGCCGGACTATGGCACCGCACGCGCCGATTTCCCCGGCGGCGATGCCCGGACGCTGTACCGGTCGATCCAGAAGCTCCTGGCGCTGCCGCCGGAAACGCGGCTGTTTATGTGCCATGACTACAAGGCGCCGGGCCGTGACAATTATGCGTGGGAAACGACGGTCGGCGAAGAGCGCGCCCGCAACGTGCATGTCGGCAAGGGGGTGAGCGAGGATGATTTCGTCGCCATGCGGGAAAAGCGAGACGCGACGCTGGCTGCGCCGGTCCTGCTGCTGCCGTCGATCCAGGTCAATATCCGCGCCGGCAAGTTTCCGCCGGCGGAGTCGAATGGTGTCCGTTACCTGAAGGTTCCGATCAAGCTGGCCTCGTAACGTCCGGGGGCATGCGCCAACAGCGCATGCCCCTTCCGGTTTCAGACGATACGGAAGATCGCAAGGACCAGAACGGCTTGCGCGAGGAAGCTGACGAAAAAGGCCAGTGTGCGGAAGACCGGCAGACCGGCGCCGTACACGATCGCATGGGCGAGCCGGGACCAGAAATAGACCGCACAGGCAAGTGCCGTGGTCCGGGTCGAGATGTCGAGGGTGTTCAGGATCAGCACCAGCGGGGCGAAGGTCACCAGGTTGTCGACCGCATTGGTGTGCGCGAAATACAGCCGGTGCGCCCAGGGCGATTGCGGCTTGTCCTTGGGCGAGGGATTGTCGAGCGTGCCCCAGAGGCCCCGGACCTTGATGCGGTCGAGCGTGTAGGGGATCCAGATGACCAGCGTCAGGATGCAGGTCATCGTCAGCCAGAACAATTCCTTCGAAAGCTGCCCCGTCATTTCGCCCAGCACGATCGCCTCCATTCGATTCCCGAAACGTCCCTGTTATATCGCGCGGCCGATGCGATGCGATAGCCCGCGCCCGCTTGCGGAAATCCGGCGGAGCAGGAGCACAGGGTGACGGATGCTGGCCGGGATCTGCGACGTGGCAGACGGAGAGGTCGATCTCGGCGCTCGCGCGCGACGCCGACAGGCCGTCAGGACTTCACTTTGACATAGCTTCCCGGCGCGTCCTCGATCGGGGCGAGCTTGCCGCCGCCCGGTTCGCGGGCGGGCACGGTCTCGTCCGAATGCGACTTGATCCAGGTCAGCCAGTCCGGCCACCACGATCCGGGATGCTCCTTGGCCTTTTTCATCCAGGCCTCGACGTCGGAGCCGGCCGGCTTCGGTCCGGTCCAATACTGGTATTTGTTCTTGGAGACCGGATTGACCACGCCAGCGATATGGCCCGAACCCGACATGACGAACCGCACCGGCCCGCCGAAATATCTCGATCCAAGAAACACCGACTTGGCCGGCGCGATATGGTCCTCGCGCGTCGCGAGGTTATAGACCGGCGCTTTCACTTTCTTCAGGTCGAGCGCGACATTGGCCACGGTCATCTTTCCCGCGGTCAGCGCGTTGTTGAGATAGCAGTTGCGCAGATAGAAGGAATGATTGGCGGCTGGCATGCGGGTCGCGTCAGAATTCCAATACAGCAGGTCGAACGGGAAGGGCGTCTTGCCGCGCAGGTAATTGTTGACGATGTAGGGCCAGATCAGGTCGTTCGAACGCAGCATGTTGAAGGCGGTCGCCATTTTCGTGCCTTCGAGATAGCCCTGTTCGCGCATGCGCTGTTCGAGCGTTTCGAGTTGCTCCTCGTCGACGAACACCTTGAGATCGCCGGCATGGCGGAAATCGACCTGCGTCGCAAAGAAGGTCGCCGACTTGATGCGGGTATCCTGCTGAGCCGCCATATAGGCCAGCGTGACCGCCAGCAGCGTACCGCCGACGCAATAGCCGGCCGCGTGCACTTCTTTTTCGCCGGTGACCTGCTCGATGACGTCCAGCGCCGTCAGCGGACCTTCGCGCATGTATTCGGCGAAGCCCTTCTGTGCGAGCCGTGCGTCGGGATTGACCCAGGAAATCACGAAGACGGTGAGGCCCTGATCGACGCACCATTTGATGTAGGACTTCTCCGGCGTGAGATCGAGAATGTAGAATTTGTTGATCCAGGGCGGCACGATCAGGAACGGCGTCTTCAAGACGCTCTCCGTCGACGGCGCGTACTGGATGAGCTGCATCAGCTCGTTCTGGAAAATCACCTTGCCGGGCGTCAGCGCGAGATTGCGCCCGACTTCGAACATTCTCGGGTCGGACTGGCGGATCTTGAAATTGCCCCGCTCGTCGATGTCCTCGCTTAGCATGGTCATGCCGCGCACGAGATTCTCGGCATTGGACGACAATGTCTCGCGCAGCAATTCCGGATTGGTCAGCAGGAAATTGGACGGCGAGATCGCGTTCGCGATCTGACGGATATAGAACTCGGCTTTCTGCCGGGTGTGAGGGTCGAGCGATTGCGCCTCGGCGACCAGTTGCTCCGCCCAATGCGTCGACAGCAGATAGAGCTGCTTGAGGAAATCGAAGAACTGGTTGCTCGACCATTCCGGATCGGAGAACCGCTTGTCCTTGGGATCGGCGGCGGCCACCGGTGCGGCGTCCTGTCCGGCCATCCGTTTGACCGCGCTGCCCCAGAGTTCGAGATAGGCGCTCCCCAGCCGGCGTTGCAATTCGACGGCGCGCTGCGGGTCGGACAGCCAGTATTCCAGAACCTGCCCGAGGGTCTTGACCGCGTCCCTGACCTGATCGGGGAAGTCGATCGTGGCCGCACCTTGTTCGCGCGGCTTCATGTAGGCTGCGAGCGCCTTGCCGCCCTGTTCGACCATGCGCGCAACGTTGAAAGCGAGGCGTTCGATATCGACGCTCCCCACTTCGGCGACCGCGACCGGCCGATCCGGCAGTTTGTTCATCGCCTCGCTCAAACGTTTCCCTCAGGGCCAGATGGCGCCCGCATTCTCCGCCTGCAAGGTGACCATCGTTGGACGGTGCCTGAGATGGCTTGGGCGTTAACCGCCGATTCTTTCATCCTTGCTTTCGTCATATTAGACCGATACTCGCGCAAATTCCCCTCGGAACAATGCCCGCAGATGCCAAATCGACGCACGCATGGCCGCAGGAATGGGCGGACGAATGCTTCTCCAATGCCCGCATATGCTGCGCTTGCACGACTTGTGCCGCGGCGCGGCGTCGGCCGACCCGGTTCGGGCCGGGCCGTGCTGTCGCTGGTGGCGTTGGCGGTGTTGGTATCGGGCTGCTCGACGGCCCAGATTGACAGCATCCCGCAGGCAATAGGGGGATTGCCGGCGGGCGTGCCCGCCCGTCCAGCCCAGGCACCCGACTTTCCGGCGGTCCATGACATGCCGCCGCCGCGGCCGGCGGTCCTTGATGCAGAGCAGCAAAAAAAACTCGAGGCCGACCTGATCGCCGTTCGCAACCGGCAGCCCAATCAGCAGAAGAACATCGCGCGGGAAAAGGCGAAGGCGGAAAAGGCTGCGAAAGCCAAGGCCGCCCAGGAAAACAAGGCTAAGTCCGGCCGGGGGAAGAAGAAGTCACCGAGCGGCGAGGTGGCCGGACAACCCGCATCCCAGGGCGTGGCGACCGGCCAGGCGCCTGCGGGTACGCCTCCCTGGCCAATGCCTTCCCAGACCACTGGCGGAAGCCCGCGCCCGTGATAAAAGCGTGGCATTCGCCGGCCAATTGAATCGACCGAAATCCCCTGACACCGGCTCAGGGAGGCCTGCGGGCCGCGAGAGAGCTTTGGCGCCAAGGACACGTTTCCATGGAAGAATTTTACCGAGTCCGCCGTCTGCCCCCGTATGTGTTCGAGCAGGTCAACCGCGCCAAGGCCGCCGCTCGTAACGCCGGGGCCGATATCGTCGATCTCGGGATGGGCAACCCGGACCTGCCGGCGCCCGCGCATGTCATCGACAAGCTGAAGGAAACGCTCGGCAAGCCGCGCACCGACCGCTATTCGGCCTCCAAGGGGATTGCGGGGCTGCGGCGCGCGCAGGCCGGCTATTACGCGCGCCGTTTCGGCGTGAAGCTCAATCCCGATACGCAGATCGTTGCCACGCTTGGCTCCAAGGAAGGCTTCGCCAACGTCGCGCAGGCGATCACGTCGCCCGGCGATGTGGTGCTGGTGCCCAATCCGAGCTACCCGATCCACGCCTTCGGCTTCCTGATGGCGGGTGGCGTCATCCGATCGGTGCC
>CAZXJZ010000240.1:0-7059 GCA_964641065.1 uncultured Hyphomicrobiales bacterium
ACAGCAGCGTGCCCTGCCCGGTCTCGCGCCGCGCGCGGGCTTGCTCGAAGGCTTTCTTGAGGTCGGCAACGCCGGTGAAGATCGCGGAAATCTGCTCGAAGTGAAGCTCGGTCTCCTGCGCCAGAAGCCGCGCGACCGTGGTCTTGCCGGTGCCTGGCGGACCCCAAAAAATCAGCGAGCCCAGCGAGCGCGTTGCCAGCATGCGCGTGAGCACGCCGTCCGGCCCGAGCAGATGATCCTGGCCGACGACATCGGCAAGCTTCTGCGGACGCAGCTTGTCGGCGAGCGGCCGCGGCGTTCCCTTGTCGAGCCCCGCCGCGGTGAACAGGTTCGGCCCGCCCTGCTTCGCGCGCGGGCTCATGCTGCGCTCACCCGGGGAACTGTGCAGTGATCTGGCGTCCGCCGCGCAGAATGGTGACCAGCCACAGCCGTGACGGATCGCGGGTCACGCGCTCCAGGTCCTTGCTGGTGGCGACGCGCTTTTCGTTGATCGAAATCACCACGTCGCCCTTCTGGAATCCGAGCCGCTGCGCGATCGAACCGTTCCCAAGCTCGAGCACGACGACGCCTTCGGCCGACGGATCGAGCCGCAGCTCCTCGGCAAGCGCGGGCGACAGATTGCCGACCTTGGCACCGGACAGCGGCGAGCGTGACTTGATCACGACTTCCTCGCGCGGACGGTCGGGCGCACTTTGCAATGCGACGGTCACCACGGTCTCGCGGCCGCTGCGCAGCAGACCGACCTTGGCCTGCCCGCCCAGAGGCTTCGTGCCGAAGCGATAGTCGAAACCGTTCTGATCCTCCACCACCTGATCTTCGATCGATACGATCACGTCGCCGGTCTTGATGCCGGCCTTGGCCGCCGGCGAATTGGCGCTGACGCCGGCGACCAGCGCGCCCGAGGCGCGCTTCAGGCCGAGGCCTTCGGCAATTTCCGGTGTGATGTTCTGCAGTTTGGCGCCGAGCCAGGGACGCTTCACCGCGGTACCGCCGCCGCGCGCGGAGGCGACTACCACCTGCACCATGTTCACGGGGATGGCGAAGCCGATGCCCTGCGAACCGCCCGAGCGCGAGAAGATCGCGGTGTTGATGCCGACCAGCTTGCCCGACATGTCGACCAGCGCGCCGCCGGAATTGCCCGGGTTGATCGCGGCATCGGTCTGGATGAAGAACTGATAATCGGTGATGCCGACCTGGGTGCGGGCCAGCGCCGACACGATGCCATGCGTCACCGTCTGCCCAACCCCGAACGGATTGCCGATCGCCAGCAACAGATCGCCAACCTGCAGATCGTCTGAATCCCCGAACTCGATGGCGGGGAAGCGTTCCTTCGGTTCCTTGATCCTCAGGATCGCGAGGTCGGTGCGCGCATCCTTCAACACGATCTCGGCCTCGAATTCGCGCTTGTCGGCCAGCGACACCTTCACCTCGGTGGCGCCCTCAACCACATGGTTGTTGGTGATGATGAGCCCGCTCCGGTCGACGATCACGCCGGAACCCAACGAGCGCTGCATCTGTTCGCGCGGGATGTTGCCGGGCGCCCCGAAGAAGCGGCGGAACAGCGGGTCCTCGAACATCGGGTTGCGCACCTCGACCGTCCGCGCGGCATACACATTGACCACGGCCGGAGCCGCCCGCTTGACGACCGAGGCAAACGACAGCTTCATTTCCGCCAGCGAGCCTGGAAGCGCCCGTTCCTGAGCCTGCGCGAAGGGTACGAAGGCGAGAATCGTCAGCCCGAGGCTGACGAGCATCGTTCGGAGCGTGCGGCGTTCGGTCATGCGAAATTCCCCAGAATCCGGCGTCAGATATAAGCTGAACGGAGCGCCAAATGAAGGGCGGTCCCGTACACATGCCATTCATCCGCCACGGCCAATAATCCAATAAGACCAGAAGCTTGCGCCGGGTCTCCGGCCACCCGGCGGAGGGCGGAAATGGAGCTGGGGAGATATTTGTGACCGATCAGGTGAATAAGGCTGCGACCTCGGTAGCGGTCATCGTCTATGTGGCGGCCTTCGTGGTCGGCACCATCGTGATGAGCTTCGAGATGCTGGGCTCGCGCTACCTGAACCCATATTTCGGCAGCGGCATCTACACCTGGGCGGCACTGATCTCGACCGTGCTGGCGGCGTTGTGCGTCGGCTATTTCCTCGGCGGCTGGCTCGCCGACCGCGCCCCCTCCCTCACCGTGCTCGGCCTGACCGTTATCATCGGCTCGGTCTATATCCTGCTGGTCCCGGTTTTCGCCGAACGGATGCTGGAAATGCTGCTGGCGGGCATCGACGATGTGCGCGCCGGCAGCCTCGTTGCGTCGATCGCGATCCTGTTCTTTCCGGTCACGTTTCTCGGAATGTTTTCGCCGTTCGGCATCCGTCTCTTGCTGCGCAACCCCGCGCATTCCGGACGCGTCTCCGGCACCGTCTACGGCGTCAACACCTTCGGCAGCATCGTCGGCACGCTCGGCACAACCTTCTATCTGATCCCGACGATGGGTTCGCGCGCGATCACGATCACCGCCGGCATTGCCGGAATTCTGTCAGGACTGGCGCTGATGGCCGCGCAGCGGCTGGTGCGTGCGGTCCCGATCGCATTGATCGTGGGCGCACTGGCCTCGGGCTCGGTTGCGCTCATCCCCCACGCCGCGTCGGGCGAGGAGCTCGTCGACATGAAGGTGCGCGAGCAATTGCTCACCCGCAAGGACGGGCAGCTCGATCACGTCGAAACCACCTACAACGACATCTTCGTTTTCAAGGAAAACGCCGAGCTTCACATGGCGTTTCAGCTCAAGGGCTGGGACTTCACCCAATCCTCGATCAACCTCAAGGATGCCGACGACCTTCCGCTCGCTTACACCCGTCAGATGACCATGGCGGTGACCTACCCGGCCGAGCTGAAGCGCATCCTGATGATCGGTCTCGGCGGCGGCTCGATCTCAACCTATCTCGGCCGCCACATGCCCAACGTCGCGATCGACACAGTAGAGATCGACCCCGGCGTGATCAGCGCGGCCAAGAAATATTTCGGCATCCGCGAAAGCGAGCGCGTGCGCTACATCGACGGCGACGGCCGCGTCTTTCTCAACCGCAACAAGCAGCCCTACGACCTCATCATCCTGGACGCCTTCCACGGCGGCTACATTCCGTTCCATCTTCTGACGCGGGAATTCTTCCAGCTGGTGAAGCGCAACCTGACGCCGGATGGCGCGATTGCCATGAACATCCATGACGGGACCAAACTGTATTACTCGGCGTTGCGGACCATCGGCGCCGTATTTCCCGTGCTGCATCCCTATCCGAGCGGTGAAGGCGAAGTGATCGCCGTCGCCACGTCGAAGCCGCGCGACCGCGACGCGATCGTCAAGCGTGCCGGCGAGATGCAGGAGACGTTCAAGTTCCGCTTTCCCCTGCCCGACCTGGTCGCCAAGCCGCTGGACAAGCCCAATCTCGCGCAGGGCGTCATGCTGACCGACGATTTCGCGCCGGCCGACCTCTACAACGCGCTGCGCACCGGCCGCCAGAAGAAGCAGTAAGGCGCTCGCTTTATCGTGCGTCGTTGGACAGGCACGGGCAAGGGACCGAATCGTGCCTCGCCTTTTCCGGAGCGGATAGCCTGGCAGCCGCTCTATTTCTTCGGCGGCACAGTCCGCAGATAAGCGATCAGGTCGCGCATATCCTTGTCGGACATCTTCGCATAGGAGGCATAGCCCATCGGCGGCTTCAGCTTGTCGCCGTTGCGAGTCACACCTTGTGTAATCGCGCGCCTGATCTCGGCATCTGTCCAGGCACCGAGTCCGGCTTCCTTGTCGGAGGTGATGTTGCGGGACGTCGAAACGCCCCAGGGCCCGTTGAATTCGTGGCGCCCCACACCCATCTCGCCCGGCACTTGCGAAACTCCTTTCACGCGCGGCGAATGGCACTCCATGCAATGGCCGACGGTCGCGAGATAATAGCCGCGGCGCGCCTTGCGACTGATCTTGCCCATGGGCGGCGGCGTCAGATCCGGCTTCAGCGCAACCTTGTATTCCGGCGTCGGCACGGCATTCCTGATCGGCTTCAGAGAGCGCAGATAGGCCACGATGGCGTCGGCGTCGGTCGGCGTCAGCACGGTATAGTAAGCGGTCGGCATCACTGCGAGCACCGCGCCGTCCGGCCGCACGCCTTTCATGATGGCGGTCTTGATCTGCTCCGCAGTCCAGTTTCCGAGTCCGCTTTCCTTGTCCGGCGTGAGGTTGGATGTGTAGACCTTGAAAGCCGGCGTCTCGAACACGTTGCCGCCGGCAAAAGGCTTGTCCGCACCGGCCGGCCCGCGCGGCGTATGGCAGCCGCCGCAATTCAAGATCGAATTGACCAGATACTCGCCGCGCTGCGCCGGCGATTGCGCAAGCGCAGACGAAGCGCCGGCAGCAATTGCCGCGGCCACGAAAACGAGACGAATCATCGGAAAATCTCCAGCCCCAGTCTGGGATCATTTTAGTTTGCAAGACGATGTCGCGGAAGTTCGAGGCGATTGTCTTCGCCGGAAATCATTTATCATTCCGCGCAAATCGACACGCAATCGGCGCAAATGCCGGGATTGCCATGCGGCACGCGTTGCGGCATGTCCGCGGTCCCGCCCTCCAATGAAATTGCCTGCGCCGTCGGTCGTTTTCACGCGAAGCGCCTCAAAAGCATGGCAGCCTGTCTTCAACGGGCGCGGTACTTGAAATTGCAGCATATTGGCTTCACGTCTTGCGGAGCCTGAATTGCCCTCGCCAGACCTGAACCGGAGCCCGCCCCATGAAGGCCATCGGCTACTACAAGTCCCTCCCCATTGCGGACGCGCAGTCCCTGCTCGATGTCGACGTTCCGGCTCCGGAGCCACACGGCCGCGACCTGCGCGTTTCGGTCCGGGCGATCTCGGTCAATCCCGTCGACACCAAGATGCGCATGCGGTCGACGCCGGCGGAGGGATCGGTCGCGGTGCTCGGCTGGGATGTCGCCGGCATTGTGGATGCGACCGGACCGGATGCCACGTTGTTCAAGCCGGGCGATGAAGTCTATTACGCCGGCGCGATCGACCGGCCGGGCGCCAATGCGCAATTGCATCTGGTCGATGAGCGCATTGTCGGCCGGAAGCCGAAGTCGCTGTCCTTCACCGAGGCCGCGGCGCTGCCGCTCACCTCGATCACCGCCTGGGAATTGCTGTTCGACCGGCTCGCCGTACGGCCGGGAAAGTCACCCGACAACCGGACCTTGCTGATCGTCGGCGGCGCCGGTGGCGTTGGCTCGATCCTCATCCAGCTGGCGCGGCGCCTGACCGGATTGACGGTGCTCGCTACGGCGTCACGCCCGGAGACCAGGCAATGGTGCCTCGATCTCGGCGCGCATGCGGTCATCGATCACAGCAAGCCGTTGCGGGCGCAGATTGAAGCATTGGGCTTGCCGCCGGTCGCTCTCATCGCAAGCCTGACCAACACCGACACGCATTTCGAAGCGCTCGCCGATCTCATTGCTCCCCAAGGGCATCTGGCGCTGATCGACGATCCGGCCACGCTCGCGGTCTCGCTGCTGAAGCGAAAGAGCGTGGCCCTGCACTGGGAGTTCATGTACACGCGCAGCCTGTTCCAGACCGCGGACATGATTGCGCAGCACAATCTCCTGAACGACGTTTCCGCGCTGGTCGATGACGGCGTGATCAAGACAACGCTCGGCGATGACTACGGCACAATCAACGCCCGCAATCTCAAGCGCGCGCATGCCATGCTGGAAAGCGGAAAGGCCCGGGGCAAAATCGTGCTGACCGGCTGGGACTGAGCTTATCGCGCGGCGTGCGCCTCGAGGAGCCGCACCATCGCCGTGTAACCGCGCCGCCTTGCGTGTCCCAGCGGCGTGACACCGTCGCGGTCCGCAATCGACGGGTTTGCACCGGCCTCGAGCAGCAGCCGCACGATCTCCGTGTGAACCGCACCGCCATCGCCCAGGATCACCGCCTCGAGAAGCGCGGTCCAGCCGAGATTGTTGACGTGGTCGATATCGATTTTCGTCGCCAGCAACACCTTGACCGCATCGATATGCCCGTAATGGCAGGCCGGGATCAGCGCGGTGCCGCCGTAGCGGTTGAGGCTTTTCAGGTCGGCGCCGGCGGCCAGCGTCATTTTCAGAATCTCGGTGCGGCCATGGGCGCCGGCATAGAGATACGGGCTGTCCTGGATGCCGTCCTTGGCGTTGACATCGGCACCGGCCGCGATGAGAAGCCGCGCCGCCTCGATGTGATTGCCGTGGGTGGCCAGCAACAGTGGCGTGCGGCCTGCGGCGTCGCGGATGTCCACTTTCACGCCCGCCGCGAGCGATCGCTCGACCGCTGCCGCATCGCCCTTCGCTGCCGCCTCCAGCAGGGCATTGGCTGGTCCACCCTCGGCGCGCACGCTGGTCACGCCGCAGGCGAACAAAAAAAGAGCGGCGCAAAGCGCCGCTCTCGTAAATTCAATGGTGGTCGCAACGATCACGCCGAGGCGTTCTCATCGACCGCCTTCGCCTGCACCGGTCCGGAATCCAGACCCTTGGCGTCCTCGTCGCGATCGACGAACTCAATCACCGCGATCGGAGCGGAATCGCCATAGCGGAAGCCGGCCTTGATGATGCGGGTGTAGCCACCGTTGCGGTCCTTGTAGCGAGGGCCCATCACGTCGAACAATTTCTTGACCATGGCGACATCGCGCATCTGCGAGACCGCCTGGCGGCGCGCATGCAGGTCGCCGCGTTTGCCGAGCGTGATCAGCTTCTCGACGATCGGACGCAGGTCCTTGGCTTTCGGCAGCGTGGTGATGATCTGCTCGTGCTTGATCAGCGCCGCGCACATGTTGGCGAACATCGCCTTGCGATGCTCGGCGGTGCGGTTGAGCTTGCGGTGCGCATTACCGTGACGCATGGGATAATTCCTTCTCTTCTCTCGTTGTCACGACAATCCGCCGGACGCTGTGTGCTCAGGTGGGCTTCCTGCGTTCGCCCAAAATAAAGCCGTGGCGGACATAAGTCCGCCACCGGACTCAAAACAAAATCAGTAATGTTACACGAAAAGCAT
>CAZXJZ010000241.1:0-6998 GCA_964641065.1 uncultured Hyphomicrobiales bacterium
TACGCCCTGGCATTCCGACGACCTTACGGCAGCGGCGGCAGCGGCACCGGACGCGATCCTGGTGCCCAAGGTCAGTTCGGCCGAACAGCTCGAAATCCTCGGCCAGCGTCTGCTCGATACCAAGACCAGCCACAAGACCCGCATCTGGGCGATGATCGAGACCCCGGCTGCGATCCTCAATATCGCCGATATAGCGGCGGCGGCGAAGGATTCCGAGACGCGGCTGGCGGGCTTTGTGCTTGGCACCAACGATCTCGCCAAGGAGACATCGGCCCGGCTGGTTCCCGGCCGTGCGCCGATGCTGTCCTGGCTGACCACATGCGTTCTCGCGGCGCGCGCTTACGGCATTGCCGTTCTCGACGGTGTGTTCAACGACATCGGCAATGCGGAAGGCTTCGTTGCCGAATGCGAACAGGGCCGCGACCTCGGCATGGACGGCAAGACGCTGATCCATCCGAACCAGATCGAGCCGTGCAACCGCGCCTTCTCGCCGAGCGAGGCGGAGATCGCGCAGGCGCGCAAATTTATCGCCGCCTTCGACCTGCCGGAAAATGCCGACAAGGGTGCGATCATGCTCGACGGCCGCATGGTCGAGCGCATGCATGCCGATATCGCGCGCCGCACCGTCGCGATCGCCGATGCGATCGCGGCAAAAGGGTAAGGCCATGTCTCTCGAACTCTTCGCCGCCTATCTGCTTGCCTGCGTCGTCTTCACCCTCGTGCCAGGCCCGACGGTGACGCTGATTGTCGCGAATTCGCTGACGCACGGCACGCGCGCGGGCCTCGCCAATGTCGCCGGCACCCAGGCCGGGCTCGCCGTGTTCGTCGGCGTATTGGTGATCGGGCTTGCGTCGGTGATCGAGACCATGGGCGTGTGGTTCGACTGGATCCGCTTTTTCGGCGCGGCTTACCTCATCTGGATCGGCATCAGGATGTGGCGCTCGACCGGCCGTCTCGACGATCCGGGACAGACGCCAAAGCCGCGCGGCGGCTTTTTCCTGCAGGGCTTCCTGGTGATGCTGTCGAACCCGAAGGTGCTGATCTTCTTCGGCGCCTTCATCCCGCAATTCGTCGATCCGGCGGGTGATTATGTGCTGCAGGTGATCCTGCTCGGCCTGACCGCGATGCTGACCGCCGCGGTGACCGACGCCGCCTATGCGGTGCTGACCGGAAGCGCGCGCAGCATGTTCACGCAGGCGCGCGTGCGGCTGGTCTCAAAGGTCAGCGGCGTGTTTCTGATCGGCGGCGGTGTGTGGCTGGCGCTGACACGCACGCGGTGATCGCCGCGAGCCATCTCATTTCCCGTTCGTCCCCGCGAAAGCGGGGACCCAGATTTACCAAGGTGAAAGACTACTGAAGAGATGGGCTACCGCTTTCGCGGGAGCGAACGGAGCCAAAGGCTCCGCCTCGTGTCACATCCACGGACGCGCTTCGGCGACCTTGCTCTCGAAGGTGTCGATCTTGTCCTTCTTCACCATCGTCAGTCCGATATCGTCGAGGCCGTTCAGCAGGCAATGCTTGCGGAAGGCGTCGATCTCGAACTTGATCACGCCGCCGTCGGGGCCGCGGATTTCCTGCTTCTCGAGGTCGATGGTGAGCGTGGCATTAGCGCCGCGCTCGGCATCGTCGAACAGCTTGTCGAGCTCCTCCTGCGTCACGCGGATCGGCAGGATGCCGTTCTTGAAGCTGTTGTTGTAGAAGATGTCGCCGAACGAGGTCGAGATCACGCAGCGGATGCCGAAATCGAGCAGCGCCCAGGGCGCATGCTCGCGCGAGGAGCCGCAGCCAAAATTGTCGCCGGCGACCAGGATCTTGGCATTGCGATAGGCCGGCTTGTTGAGAACGAAATCCGGGTTCTCGCTGCCGTCGTCGTTGAAGCGCTTCTCGGAAAACAGCCCCTTGCCCAGGCCGGTGCGCTTGATGGTCTTCAGATATTGCTTCGGGATGATCATGTCTGTGTCGACATTGACCACTTTCAGCGGCGCCGCGACGCCTTCCAGAACCGTGAATTTATCCATGATGTCTTGATCCTTGGCCGGCCGCCCGGAGGCAGCCCGGAATTGCGCCTGTCATGCCGCCGGACCGGCCCCCGGTCAAGTCGATGAGCCGGGGCCGGCGGCAGCTACCAGCCTCACGCCAGCGTGTCGATACCCGCCTTGGCGATCTGCTCGTCCTCATGCGATTGCACGCCGGACACCCCGATCGCGCCCACGCATTCGCCTTCATACATGATCGGCAGCCCGCCCTGGATTTGAAGCACGCCGGGGAAGTTCATGAAAACCGGACGTTCCTTGACCCGTTCTTCCCAGAATTTCGTGGGCCGCCGGGTGATCGCGGAGGTCTTCGCCTTCAGCGCCGCCACCTCGGCACTGGTCGGGCCGGCGCCCTCCATGCGTTCGAGATAGAGCAGAACGCCGGCATCGTCGGTGATGGCGATGGTCACGACCCATTTGTTCTTCTCGGCCTCGGCCCGGCAGGCGTCGGCCATCTTGCGAACGTCGGTTGCTTGCAGGCACGGCTTCTTGCGCATGGTGGTTCTCCCCTTCGGAAAGACGGTGTTACAGGGTCATTGAACGCTGGCTTCGATCGCTTCTATGTCGTCGTCCGACAGGCCGAAATGGTGGCCGATCTCGTGCACCAGCACATGGGTGATGATTGCACCCAGGGTCTCGTCGTGCTCCGCCCAGTAATCGAGGATTGGCCGCCGATAGAGCCAGATCATGTTCGGCATCTGGCCCGATGCGCTTTCGGAGCGGAACGGCAGGCCGACGCCCTGGAACAGGCCGAGGATGTCGAACTCGCTTTCGAGCCGCATCTCGGCCACCACGTCGTCGGAAGGAAAATCGTCGACGCGGATGATCACGTCCTCGCACAGGGCGCGAAATCCATCCGGCAGCCGGCGGTAGGCGTCGGATGCAATCGCTTCCATTTCGGCGAGCGACAGCGCCTTGACGGCGCGCCAGCCCAGCGGATCGGTGATCGGGTTTTCAGGATCGTCAGCGGACATAGGTCAGGTACAGATAAACGGCCAGCGCCACGAACGCGATGGCGCTGAGCGCGCGCCCGATCCGACGGCCCCACCTTTCGATCGAATCGTCGGCGGGTGCGTCGGCTGCGGCGAAATGATCCCGCGGACGTCCGAAAAAGCCGGCCAGCGCGTCGCCCTCGCGCTGCAGTCGCGCAAGATCGGCCAGCGCCGCCTGTTCCTTGTCAGTTCGGGATCGCGGTTCCATGACAGCACCCTAGGCGCTTTCGCATTCGGGATTCAAATGGTTGACGGCCGGTTCCGAATGAGGGAGCGTTCCGGCATGAACAGGTTGTCTTGCCTCATACTCGCTGCAGCGCTGCTGGCGCCGGCTGCGGCGGTCGTTGTGCCGATTTCATCGGACGAAAACGCTGTCGTTGAGGGAACCGAATTCTCGTCACAAACGCGTCAGCGTCCCCGCATCCGGATCGAGCGGGATCAGCCAGCGGCCTATGACTATCCGCGTCCCGGCCCTTATGCGCCGCCAGGACCCGGCTACGTACGGCAATGCGTGGACTGGTACGCGACCGAGTACCGGCCGAGCGGAACCGTAATGACGCCGCAGATGCGCTGCCGCTGGGTGCGGGGTTAACTTTCATTCGCCATTGCGCTATGTAGTGCGTCGGGGACGATTGCAACGAATGCCTCAGGGCGTCTATCTGGTGGAGAGGCAGGTTCACCTTGGAGAGACCCTCATGCTGAAAAGTCTTGGCTTCCTCGCCCTGTTCGGTGTGCTGATTGCGCTGACGCCCGCGCCGGCGAGCGCGGCTGCGGACGGCGCACGTAACGCGGAAAATACTGTCGTACACGACGAGATCAGCGCGCGCCGCTATTACCGGTACTATCGGCCTTATCGCTACTATCGGCCGTACCGGTATTACTATCGCCCGCGCTATTATTACCGGCCGTACCGGCCCTATCGGTATTACCGCTACTACTGATCGCGCGATCTCAAGGATCGACGAGAAAGGCCCGCCGCAAGGCGGGCCTTTTGTTTTCGTGGCGCGAAGCGCGTTCGCGCGTGCATGGCTCGTCAGCCAGATCGTCGCAGCGCCGCTGAAACGGAACCGGCGTTGGCGCGTTAATGGGACGAGAGGCGACACGGAACAAAGGAGTGCGCGTATGAAAGCGATTGTTGCAACTCTGGCAGCCGCCGGCTTCGCGGCCGTTTTCTCGATGCCTGCGCAGGCTGAGGGAACCGTCAGGACACAAGGCGCGAGCAACCCGGCGGCGCAGGTCCAGCACACCGATGTGAGTTCGCAGCGGCGTCATTACCGGCGTCATTACGGTTATCGCTATCGGCCGTATTATCGCGGACCGCGTTATGGCTATTACCGGCCGTATCGCTACGCTCGGCCTTATCCTTACTATTACCGGCCGGGCGTGAGCCTGGGCTTCTGGGGCGGACCGCGCTTCGGCGTCTGGTTCTGATCCCGTCACATTTTGCGAAAGGTCAAAGGCCCGCCGAAAGGCGGGCCTAATCTTTTGTGCACACGGGTCTGCTCGAAGCGAACCGCTTTCAGGCCGATGCGTTGATGAATCCCACTTGTGCGTTCTCGTGCAAAGGATGGTCGATCATGAACAAGCCCCTCATCGCCGTGGCAGCAGCATGTTTCGCCCTGATGCTGGCCATGCCGGCTCATGCGGAAATTCGGGCGAAGACTGCCGGATTGAATAGTGCCGACACCGCGGCTCAAAACTCGGAAATATCCTCGCAGCGCCGCTATTACCGTCGCTATTACGGCCCGCGTCGCGCCTACTGGGGACCCCGTCGCACCTATTGGGGGCCGCGCCGTGCTTACTGGGGACCTCCGGCCTATTGGGGCCCGCGTCGAGCCTATTGGGGCCCGCGCCGCGTATGGTGGGGTCCGCGTTATGCGTGGCGGCCGCGTCCGGTCTATTTCGCTCCAGCCCCGGTCTATTGGGGACCGCGTCCCTATTGGGGGCCGCGCGCCTATTGGGGCGGGCCGGTCATCAGCGTCGGTTTCGGTCCGCGCTGGTGGTGGTAGCGCAACGTCTCGTCCGAAAAAAGAAAGGCCCGCAAGAGCGGGCCTTTCCTGTCGGTCAGCAGCGCCGCAAAGCGAGCGGCGCTATTTCCATTCGCGGACGTCGACGAAGTGGCCCGCAACCGCAGCCGCTGCGGCCATCGCCGGCGACACCAGATGGGTGCGGCCCTTGAAGCCCTGACGGCCCTCGAAGTTGCGGTTCGAGGTCGAGGCGCAGCGTTCTTCCGGACGCAGCTTGTCCGGATTCATCGCCAGGCACATCGAGCAGCCCGGCTCGCGCCATTCGAAACCGGCCTTCAGGAAAATCTTGTCGAGGCCTTCGGCTTCCGCCTGCTCCTTCACAAGGCCTGATCCCGGCACGATCATCGCGTTGACATTGGCGTTGACGCTCTTGTCTTTCACGATGCGCGCGACCTCGCGCAGATCCTCAATGCGGCCGTTGGTGCAGGAGCCAATGAACACGCGGTCGAGCTTGATGTCGGTGATCTTCGTCCCCGGCTGCAGGCCGATATATTCCAGTGCGCGCTTCTTGGAGAGCCGCTTGGCCTCGTCGGCGATGTCGTCGGGATTCGGCACCTTGCCGGTGATCGAGATCACGTCTTCGGGGCTCGTGCCCCATGTGACCAGCGGCGGCAGCTTGGCGGCATCGAGCCGGATCTCGTGATCGAAATGCGCGCCGTCGTCCGAGCGCAGCATGTCCCAGTAACGCAGCGCGCGATCCCAGTCCGCGCCCTTCGGCGATTTCGGACGATCCTTGAGATAGGCGTAGGTCTTCTCGTCGGGCGCCACCATGCCGGCGCGGGCACCGCCCTCGATCGACATGTTGCAGATCGTCATGCGGCCTTCCATCGAGATCGACCGGATCGCCTCGCCGGCATATTCCAGCGCATAGCCGGTGCCGCCGGCGGTGCCGATCTCGCCGATGATCGCGAGGATGATATCCTTCGCGGTGACGCCGGGCGGCAACTGGCCGTCGACGATCGCGCGCATGTTCTTGGATTTCTTCTGGATCAGCGTCTGGGTCGCGAGCACATGCTCGACCTCCGAGGTGCCGATGCCATAGGCGAGCGCGCCGAACGCACCGTGCGTCGCGGTGTGGCTGTCGCCGCAAACGATGGTCGTGCCTGGCAGCGTGAAGCCCTGCTCCGGCCCGATGATGTGGACGATGCCCTGCCGCTTGTCGAACTCGTTGTAATATTCGAGGCCGAAGTCGCGCGCATTCTCGGCCAGCACCGCGATCTGCTCGGCGCTTTCCGGATCGGGATTGGGCAATTTGCGATCGGTGGTCGGCACGTTGTGGTCGACCACGGCGAGCGTCTTTTGCGGCGCGCGAACCTTGCGGCCGGTATTGCGCAGTCCCTCGAAGGCCTGCGGCGACGTCACCTCATGCACGAGGTGGCGGTCGATATACAGGAGGCAGGTGCCGTCCGGCTGTTCGTCGACCAGGTGGTCGTCCCAGATCTTGTCGTAGAGGGTACGGGGTTTCATGTTTCGACTCTCGGCGTGTCGTGATGTCGGTTAAGCGGATGCAGACGAATGCTGAAGGGCGCGCGCGATGCGCAGCGCCGGACGCCTCAAAGACCGGCCTGAATGCATGCGGTCATGCGGCCGAAAAACCGGCCGGGCAGGCGGTCGTGATCCCGCAGCACGAAGGCGAAAGGCCCTATGAAACCGCTCAAGCTCATGGCGGCGATATAACAATTCCAGACTGAAGCCGCAATGAAAGCGAATGCGGCGGCGCTCCGAAACGAAAATGGCCGGGCGCAAGCCCGGCCATGATTCATCCGGCAATGGACGATTAGATTATTCCGCGGCGACCTTCGCGGCGCCGGTATTGGTGCTGGCACCGTGGCGGGTCTGGGCTTCGGCGATACGGGCCGACTTGCCGCGCAGTTCGCGCAGGTAATACAGCTTGGCGCGGCGGACCTTGCCGCGGCGCACCACCTTGATCGAGTCGATCATCGGCG
>CAZXJZ010000242.1:0-6990 GCA_964641065.1 uncultured Hyphomicrobiales bacterium
TTGATGGCACGGATGTCGTCGTAGCCGAGCCCCAGCCGCGCCATCGCCGCCGGCCGCACATTGGTGACGAACACATCCGCGGTGGCTGCAAGCTTGCGCAGAGCATCGCGTGCGGGCTCCTGCTTCAGGTCGAGTGCGATCGAACGCTTGTTGCGGTTGAGGTTGAGATAGATGTGTCCCATGGCCTTGTTCCGCATCGGACCGACATGGCGCATGATGTCGCCTGCGGGCGACTCGACCTTGATCACGTCGGCGCCGAAATCGGCCAGAATCTGCGTGGCGTAGGGCCCGAGAATGACGCTGGTCAGGTCGAGGATGCGGATGCCGGCAAGGGGGCCGGTGGGAGCGGGGCGTTCGGTCATGCGCAAAGCATTAGCGCGCGTTGCATACGTGCCGCAACTGCAGCCCGCTCAGATGGCCGCCGCTTCGCGCACCGGTGCGCCATGCGTCTGTGGTATCTTGTCGGCATAGGTCTTCACGAAATCCGACATCGGCGCGTTGTGGCCGGCCGGCGGGTCGAGCGCGTGATCGGTATACTTGCCGGCATCCGGATCCGAATAAACCTTCTTCAGGATCTTGCGATATTTCCGCACCAGCTTGACCCACCGCACCGCCGTCAGAGTGAAATCGTAGGCGCGCCATGGATAGAAGATCAGCGGATTGACGATCGTCATGCCGTAACGGCGCTGCGTCCTGATCTTGCGGCGCACGAACCCGAATTGCAGCGGATGCACGCCCTCGATCCGAGAGGCGCCGGAAAACAGCGTGATGCCGTCCATCACCTTGGTCTTGTTGAGGCCGGTGGCGGCTGCACGGCGCATGATGGTCTCGACATGTTCGTCGCTGTAATAGCGCGTCCAGGCACTGCGATAGACCTCCTCCCAGGTCTCTTTCGACATGATCGGATGCGCGGTGCAGGCGTGCTCGAGGTCGTATTTGTTGAGGTCCGGATCGACCGGCACGCCCTTCAGGTGCAGGACCTTGTGATCCTCGGAGCCGGGCAGGGGCGTCAGGTAGAAGAACTCGAGGATATCGACCGGCAATTCCTTCTTGATGATCTCGATATCGTGCGCGATCGAGTCCGGCGTGTCGGTCGGGAAGCCGAGAATGTATCCGGCAAAGGTCATCACCTTGGCCTTGCGCCAAGCGTGGAACATCTCCTGATATTCCCAGATCTTGTTCTGCCGCTTCTTGGCGCCGGCGAGCGATTGCGGATTGATGTTCTCCAGCCCGATGAAGACCGCGGTACATCCGGCGCGCGCCGCCTTCTCGATGAAGCCGGGAATCTTGTGGCACAGCGTGTCGACCTGCAGCAGCAGCCGGATCTTGAAGCCTTCCTTTTCCCGCAGTTCGATCAGGCGGTCGAGGATTGGCTCCCAGTTCTTGTTGCGCGCGTAATTGTCGTCGGTGATGAAGAAGCGGGTGATGTTCTGCTTGGCATTGGCGCGCACGATGCCTTCGACATCGTCCGCGGTGCGGTAGCGCGACTTGCGGCCCTGCACATTGATGATGGTGCAGAAGCTGCACTGGAACGGGCAGCCGCGGCCGGCATCGAAGCTCGCATAATGGCCGGCCACCCGCGTAACCACCTCGCGCGGCAGGATCGGGTAGGTCGCCGCTTCCATGCCGGGCTGGTCTTTCAGATAATTGTAGATGCCGGTCGCCTCGCCCGAGGCCATGTCGCGCAGGAAATTCGCCATCCGGCCTTCGGCCTCGCCGGCATAGAGCACCACGCCCAGATCGAGCGCTTCCTGCAATTCCGGCGTCAACTTCGGCAGCATCGAGATCACGCCGCTGACATGGAAGCCGCCGATCGCGACCTTGATGTCCTGCTTGCGGAAGATGCGCGCGAGATCGAGGGCGCGGGGATACTGGTTCGACTGCACGCCGACCAGCGCCACGAACCCGCCGCCTGCATTGCGGATGTCGCGCACGATGCGTTTGGTGTCGATGACGGTATTGCACTCGTCATAGGCCTCGATGTCGATCGCGACATCGGCGCCCAGCGCGTGGTCCTCGGCGCATTCGCGCAGCAGGCCGTAGACGCTGGCTAGACTGTTGGAGGGAATGGTCGAACGCCACCACTGAATGACATAGCCATCCGCGTCGTAATGCGACGGCTTGATCAGGACGATTTTGAAGCGGCGCGACGGGGCACCAGCTGACGGCAGTGGCGCCGTGGCCGTTTCGCGGTCGTCCGCAATGATGCCCGAAGTCCCCATCCGGGTAGTGGACATGGTTTCCGTCGAAATCGCAAGACGCCAAAAGTTTGCAAGAAAGCCCGCGGAGGCCCGGAAACACGTCGATACCGGCCTGCTCAGAAGCCGGGATGGAAGATGTCGTCGAAATTGGTGCCGCTTTCGTCGTTCATCTCGGTCTGCATCTCGTTTTCGAGATTGACGCCGCCAGTGTCCCGTCCAACGTCGCCAACGCCTGGCAAAAATCCCCTGCCGGACGGCGCCACCATGTCGCGATAGGCCTTCATTGCGTTATCGTCGCCGACAAAGGCGCAGCGGCAGGCGGGATCGGCATAGACGTAATAGCGCGCCCCGTTCTTGCGGTGGGGCACGAACTTGTAGGGCGGAATCGAATTGAGCCGCGCCATCTTCTGCGGCGTGTTGGCTTCGCGCATCTTGAAGCCGGCATCCTCGAGCTTCATGTCCTTGCCGAGCTGGGATTGCGCGGCAAGCGATGTCACCCCGAGCAAGGCGACAACAAATCCAAACACGATCGCACGTATCGTCATCCTGTCCGCGCTCCTTACTGACGGACACCCTCGCCGACAATGGCGAAGGCGCCCCAATATCCCGGATAAGCCTGTTCGGGCTTCGACTGGTCGCTCAGATAAGTGACCATTGCGCGCCGCAACGCCTCCGCGCGGCCGAGTTTCGCATCGGTTTTGAGATTCGCGAAGGTGGTTGTGGCGATGGTCGTGGTCGCGGCCGAGTCCACGGCCCAATGCGTGACCAGCAGCGCCCGGGTGCCGGCATAGAAGAATGCGCGCGCGAGGCCCGACAGCGCTTCCGCGCCCGGCTTGTCGCCGGCGATGGTGTTGCAGGCCGACAGCACCACGAAATCGGCATTGAGCTTGAGTTGCGCGATCTCGCTTGCGGTGACGAGGCCGTCATCCTCCGGCGTGGGCGTGCGCGGAATGCTGAGCGCGAGCGATGGCTCGGCCAGTCCCTTCACGTCGCCGGCCACGAGACCATGGGTAGCGAAATAGACGATGCGATAATCCGACAGCGGCAGCGATTTGAGCTTTGCCTCGCTGGCGGAGTGGCCGAGAAAGATATCGTTGTCGGCCGCGCCGAGCCGTTTGGCGACATCGCGTATCTCATCGGCGGTGTCCGGAAGCGGCGACAGGGCCTGCCCAAGCAGCGCCGGATCGACACTCGCGCCCTGCCAGAAATCCGCGTAGGAGCGCGTCTTGCCCGGCACCGCCCGGGATGCGGTCTTGACCGGTTTTGCTGCGCTTGCGGTCTTGGCCGGATTGCCCTTGGCCGCGCGCGCTCCGGCGGGGAGCGGTGCCGCGCCCGGATCGAAAACCGGATCGCCGAATCCGACAATCGGCTTCGACGCCTGATCCTTGGCTGCGAACACCCGCAACGCCTTGAGCGCCGAGACAGACGGCACGACCGTCACCGCATTCTGCTTCACCAGCCACGCGGCGTCGCGATAGGCGGCGAGATCGCCCGACGCCACGGCCGGTGGCGTTGTCACCAGCAACTGGAAGGGCAGGGCGGTCAGCGCCCCGGTCGGGACGACCAGAAGATTGCGTTTGCGCTTGAGCATGCCGTCAATTGGAGCCAGCAGGTCCTTGTAGAAGGCATGGGCGAAGGCGAGGTCGAACTGCTCGGACGCCGCGGCGCTTGCCGCGTCGACGCTGAGCCCGCGCCGGAAGACCGCGACCTTTTGCGTCAGCTCTTCGGATTTGATCGGCAGGGTGTGCCAGTCGGCGCTGTCGCGGGTGATCGCGAACAACTCCGTCCTGTCCTCCGATGTGATCCACAGGATCAGCGCCTCGTCGGGTCCGAGCAGCGCCTGCGCGTCCTTGATCGCGAGCGGTTTCGGGCTGGTCAAGACCACGAAGTCCGGAAACTGCTTGTCCAGCCGCGCGCCGACATCGGCGAGCCTGGCGCGAATATCGGCAAGAGCCTGCCGGGTCTGCGCAATCGCAGTTGCATCCTGCTGGCCGGCCGGTCGTGAGATTGCAGCGACAAGCGCCTTGTCGCGCTCGCGTGCGGCTGCGATCAGATCCTGGTTCTCACGGACCAGTGCGGCCAGTGCGCCGGTACCGGCGGCGAAGCGCAGGCCCATCTGCTGGAGTGCGGCCGCGGCTGCGGAATGGTTCGCCCATTGCGCCATTTCGAAGGCCTCGCTTGCCGCGGCCGCGCTGCGCTTTGCACCGGCAGCAGCGGCGATGGCTGAGATGCGGGTGGTGAACGCGCCAGAGAGGTTTTCCACCAGGCAGCCCTGGCCGCCCTGATCGTTTGCCGTCGCGGCCGCCGCTGCTTTCAGCAATCCATCGGTGGCGTTGCGCGACAGGTCGAGCGCGGCCTTCGGATTGCCGCGCAGCAACTCGAGCCGCGCGCGGTTGTTGGCGACGCGTGCCGTTTCCGCATGATCGGGACCGACCGTGCCGGCATAGATTGCCGAGGCCCGTACGAACAGGGCATTCGCCTCATCATATTTCTTCTGCGAGACCAGCGCGTTTCCGAAATTGTTGAGCGAGCCCGCAAGCTCGGGATGGTTTGCACCGAATGCCTTTTCGCGGATCGCGACGGTGCGTCGATAATAGGCCTCAGCCTCGTCGTTGCGCTGCTGCGCCTCCGCCGCATAACCGAGATTGTGCAGCGTGTAGGAAACGTTGGGATGCTCGCTGCCGAGCGCGCGCTCCTGCAGCGTCAGCGCGCGCTTGTAGAGCGGTTCTCCGTCCGCGAATTTCTTCTGGAGCACATAGATATTGGCGAGGTTGTTGAGCAGCGCCGCGACGTCGGGATGGTCGCGCCCCAATGCCTTTTCCCGGATCGATAGCGAGCGCAGCGCTAGATTCGCGGCCTCGTCGTAGCGGCATTGCGACTTCAGCACCGCGGCAAGATTTTGCAGCGGTTCCGCCACCATCGGGTGGCTGGGTCCGAGCACTTGTTCCTCAATGGTCAGCGCGCGTTTGAAGCTGACCTCCGCATCGGACTGCTTTCCGACGGAGAACTGCATGATGCCGAGATTGTTGTAGGTGCGGGCAGCTGCGACGAGGTCCATCCCCGGCCGCTCCTGCACGGCGAGCGTGCGCCTGAACAGCGGCTCGGCTTCGCCGTAGCGGCCCATCGCCTGGTAAAGAGTGGCGAGCTTGCCGATTGCGTCGGCCGTGTCCGGATGGTCCGGTCCCTGCGACTGCTCATAGACGCTGACGACATGTTTGCGGACCTTTTCCGCGTCGGAAAACTTCCCTTGGGCCTGATAGACAACCCCGAGATTGTTCAGCACGAACACGAACTCGCGCGAATTGTTGCCCTTGAGCTGCTGCTGGATGCCGGCCGCGCGGGCCATGTAATCCTCGGCCTCGGCATAGTGTCCCTGCCGCAGCTTCGCATTGCCGATATTGTTCAGGGAATCGGCGGCCTGCGCACTGGTGGGGCCGTACATTCGCTCCCGGATCGCGAGCACCCGCTCATGGGCCTCGACCGCTTCCGCATACTGTCCCAAGCCTGTCAGCGAATTGCCGACGAATTCCAGCACCAGCGGATAATTCGGATGGTTCGTGCCGCCAAGCCTGCGCACGGCCTGTTCGAGCTTGCGGGCCTCGACCAGCGCCGCGCCGTAATTGCCGCTGGCATAGAGCCGCTGATAGCGCTTGTTGGTGGCCTCGATGTCGATGCGCTGGGCGAAGGCTGGAAGAACGGCGAGGAACGAGAGCGAAACGACGATGAAAAAGCCGAGAGCCTTGATGGACACGGATCGATCCTCTGACGCACACGCCGCAATCTTCACTCCCTATAATACTGCGCGGCTGCATGCGACAGAAATTGCGGGCGGTTTGCCGGCGAACGGTCGCGTCCTGGTGACGCCGGGTTGGTGCACCGCGAAAGCCGCGTTACAGTCCCGGTGATCGCACGCGGAACCGGCCATGTACCACGCGACACTCGGAGCACGCCGCTATGTCTTCGACGATCTCAAGACCCTGATGGCCCGGGCCACGCCGCCGCGTTCGGGCGACCGGCTGGCGGGCGTCGCGGCGGAGAGCGGTGAGGAGCGGGTGGCGGCACAATTCGCGCTGGCCGACCTGCCGCTGTCCACTTTTCTCAATGAAGCGGTGGTGCCTTACGAGCACGACGAGGTCACGCGGCTGATCGTCGACACCCATGACCGCGTGGCCTTCGCGGCGGTGTCGCATCTCACCGTCGGCGGCTTGCGCGATTTCCTGTTGTCCGACGAGGCGACGACAACCGTGCTGTCGGCACTTGCGCCCGGGCTGACGCCGGAAATGGTTGCGGCAGTCGCAAAGCTCAGCCGGCTGCAGGATCTGATGGTGATCGCGGCGAAATGCTCCGTGGTCACGCGCTTCCGCAACACCATCGGATTACCCGGCACGCTGTCGGTTCGCTTGCAGCCCAATCATCCGACCGACGATCCGCGCGGCATTGCCGCCAGCATCCTCGACGGCCTTCTGCTCGGCGCGGGCGATGCGGTGATCGGCATCAATCCGGCGACCGACAATCCTGAGCGCGCGCATGCGCTGCTATCGATGCTGGATGACATCCGTGTGAAGCTCGACATCCCGACCCAGTCCTGCGTGCTGGCGCATGTCACGACCACGCTCGACCTGATCCGCAGGGGCTCGCCGGTCGATCTGGTGTTTCAGTCGATTGCCGGAACGCAAGGCGCCAACACCAGCTTCGGAGTGAAACTCGCTCTGCTTGCCGAAGCCCGCGATGCGGCGCTGTCGCTCAATCGCGGCAGCATCGGCGACAATGTCATGTATTTCGAGACCGG
>CAZXJZ010000243.1:0-6928 GCA_964641065.1 uncultured Hyphomicrobiales bacterium
GGCGCAGCTCGACGATCGAGCCGACAGGCCCGTCTCCGGCGGCATCGAGATCGGGCAGCTTGATGTGGTGGGTGCGCCCATCGGTGCCATCGACCACGGCATAGGCAGTTCCCTTCAACTCGTCGTCGAGGCCGCGGTCGATCAGGCGGCCGATGATCGGATCGGCCAGGTTCTCGCCCGAGAGCACGTAGCTCGAAGCACCGCGTTCGATGCTTTGTTCGGTGAGCGCCCGATTCATGCGCTTGATGATGTCATCGCGGTCCGCAAGAGCGCGCAGCGTCGACTCGGCCTTGTCGGCGATCACCCATTGCCCCGGTCCGATCTGGTTCGCAAGGCCAAGGGCCTCCAGCTTGCGAAGGCGGCCGACCTTCTGTGGCAAGTACTCGTCGGGCTGCTGTCCAACGAACGGAGCGACGTCGATGATACCATGCCGGCTTGCATCGCGCACGAGCTGGCGATCAAGCCGCGTCCAGCGCTCGGCTTCCACTTGGTTCTCGAGATTGCGCCGGATGTCGAGATCGGAGCGCGGCCCGAGTTCCTGCGTAACGAGTTCCTGCGCCCGCGCCCGCATCCCGTTGCTGATGTAGTCCCGCGCGATCACGAGGTCTTTGCCGTCGTCGGCCCTTCCGCGCAGGATGATATGGACGTGTGGATTGTCGGTGTTCCAGTGATCGACCCCGACCCAATCCAGCCTGGTGTCGAGATCTTTCTCGACCTGCCGCATCAGCTCGCGCGAAAAGCCTTTCAGGTCGGACATTTGCGCAGCGTCCTCGGGCGAGACGACGAACCGGAAGTGATGACGGTCGTCCTCGCACCGCTCGCTAAAGGCCTTGACGTCGGCGTCGTCTGTATCGGAGCCGAACATACGCGCCCGCTCGCCGTCACGCGTCACGCCCTCGCGGCGCAGGTAATTAAGATGTGCTCGAAGCGTCGCGCGACGGCCGGTGTTCCGGACGATGCGGGTCTTGACGGTGGCAAGACGGGAACGGCTCGTGAGAAGCCGGTTGGCTCGCACGCTGGCGGTGCGGCCACGTCCGAAGCGGGACCGCCGTGATGCCGTGATCCGGCCACTCCTGCTGACATGGCCGCCGGCGCGTTCGGCAGCGGCCAGCGCCTGGGCGATGAAGGGCTTAGCCCGCACGTTCGGCCGCGAGCGGATCTTGCCGGGACGGATGCGAAAGTCGTCTTCAGCATTCATCACCAGTACTCCGCGATGTGCGATATTCGTTGAAAGGATTGCGGAATTGTCGCGTGCGCGATGTTGCCCCGGCGCGCGCACATCGCGGCGCACCTGATGAAACATGTACAGAAACAATGCCCCGACCGTCTCCCAACCGGGCCGCACCTCGCGGCCTTTTATCTTGCCCTCCAACGGTCGGGTTGCTGCTCCCTTCCCGGCTCGCACTCTCATGCACGCCGGTCTTCGCAGTCTCTCGATTTCCTGCGATGCAGTTCACTATGGACGCTCGGTGCCGACGCGACGCACGAACAGGTCGCGATCTTGCGGACTGCTCTTGAATGGGAACGGTGCGGGCGAAGCAGGCGAGCGCGGTTCGGATGCCGAGAGAGTGGCAGTCGCGCTGTGCTCGGATTGCTTAGCCGATGGTTTAGACTTGGTCGGGAACAGCGCGCTTGACCAGCCGCGCGTCTGCTCGGAGAATGCCGAAGTGATATCGATGACAAACGTTTCGGCGTCACTATCACGATCGTCGGCAACGTCGAAAGTGTCTAGTCGGGTGCCGCGCGGCATGTCGAAGTTCGGCGCGTCGCCCTTGGTAACGGTTGCCACGACTTCGGCCGCAAAGGTGATGTCCGGCCGCCCCCACGAGCCGCGATAGACTGCAACGGAACATAGGCTCGGATCGGCCTTGAGCTGCGGATGGGTCTTGCAGCGGCTCGCATGTCTGGCGATCTGGGTCGCTGCCATTGCGACGTTGCGGCATGGTAGAAGGACGGACACCGAGACTTTGGACGGGAGCACTGGAATTCCAGCGAGACCGACACGCGCGACGGTGCTGCCGGTAAGCTCACGGGCTTCCTGGATAGCCTGATGCATGCTTCGATAGGCGCGCGGATTGGGTTCTCCCGGCACCACGATCGCCCAGGGTTCGCCGCCCGATTGGTGCCAGACCAGCGCGTGCATGAGCTTCGCGTCGACGCCGAGCGCGCAGGCTGTCACGAGTGTCACGAGGTCCATCGCACTTGTTCCGTGAATGATCCTCCGCCCGCTGAGCGGCGGGCCGATGCCATCGTGCTCGCGGCCATCAAGGGCAAGGCGCGAGCGCCGGCCTTACGGCCGCCCTTGACCGCCGTTGCGCGCGACGGCCGCGCAATACGCGAGCGGGACGGAGGAATGAGCCAGGTTTTCCGCGAACAGAGGAATGACCGGGATTTCGCAGGGGACGCGCGAGTCTTCGGTCACTATTGTCGCACGAAGCCAAGGGATCAGCTCCGCGCTTCGCGCTTTGTGAGGCGGGTCCAGAGCAGATGGAATGCGGAACGATCGCCTCCCGACTGGAACAAGTTGGCGCGGATCGGCTGAGTGAAGGCAGGGTCGTCGATCTGGAGTGCAACATACTCGCCGGCCTTCTCGCCGGTACGGGTCCAGCCTGCGCCAACTTCCGGTCCCTCCTCGTTGCCTGCGTGAACACGGTAGTTCGGGGCGTTCTCGGTGTCCGAATGATCGGCCGGCACGATGGCGAGCTCGATGTCGAGGGAAAGGGTTCGTAGCCGCCCGGAGAAGCCGTTTCTGGTGCGGATGAAGCTGCCGATCTGAGCCATGTCGTGTTTCCTTTCTGCGGTTGGTGAGAACGTCGGCGGGGCGTTCAGCGTGTTGCGGCCCACCATTGGAAGCGGCCGTCGCCTGCCTCGTCAGTCCAGAGGGGCAGAGCGCGGCCGATGACGAAAGCCCGCGGAAACGGACCGAAGTAACGGCCATCCACGCTGTCCTGGATATCGAAGTTCATGAGGAAGAGTTCTTCGTCGCCGATGCGGCGGCAGCCCTGCCAGACCGGCATCTTGCGGCCGGCCTTGTCGCGCTCGCGGGCGTGTCCGATAGTTGAGCCGTAAGCGACGATATCAAGGCCGTGCCGACAGATGATGTCGCCGGGAAGCGCAAGAATCCGTTTCATCATCGGCATGCCCATCGGCAGATATCCGCGATCGGACAGGAATTCCGCGATCAGCGGCGGTGCCACGACGGCTACGAGGTCGGTGACATCAAGATCTGCGGCCGGCTGTATGAGATAAAGGCCGATCGGCGCGCTGGCGCTGGCGTTCCAGATCAATGTCTTTGGCGGCTCGACGAAGACCGACGTGCCAAGCGTGATGCTGGAAAGTGCCGTCGCCAGCAGGCTGACGATCCGGGTCATCAACTGACCTCCCGCCGCTTGAGCCAGGCCTGATGACGGGTGTGCGTGTAATTGCGCGGCGTCTCGTTGACCGAGATTCGGTTGTGGACGTGCTGCCAATAGTCCGGCGCGGCGTCAGCCGGGTCGATGCCGAGTGTTTCGACAGCGTCGATCACCTGCAGCACGCGCTCGACCTTGGGCCAGCCGTGCATGGTCAGGAGGATTTCACCGCCGGGACGCACAAAGGGCAGTGTCTGGTAGCGGTCGCCGCGAGAAACGGCGCGCACAATGTCGGCGCGTGACAGGATCGTACCGTATTCGTTGGCAGCCCAGCGCACGAAGCAGAAAGTGCTGCCCGGTGTGAAGCTGAGGACGCGCCGATGCCGGTCGAGAACCTGCTGCCCTGCGTGTTGGCCGAATCGAATGCGGTTCTCGATACGCTGCTTGTGGAAGGTCAGCTCGACGAAGGTGAGCGATGCATCCGCATTGGGCGCGCGCGAGATATCTTGGAGGGTAACTCCCTTCATCGCCGGCGTCCTTTCGTGCGAGGAAAGGCTTTGAGCAAAAGAAGACGCAGCATGTAGGCCACCGTGACCCCGCGCTCGAAGGCAGCAATCTTGATTCGGGCGCGCAAGTCGGGGGTCACGTCGATGGTCAGTCGGGCTGTGAAGGGGCTACGTTTCGTGGGTCGTGGTTGGATCTGATTTTGGCGTGGCTTGCCCCAGCGTGATGAGTGGCCGGCCTGTGACATGAACGTGCTCTGATGGGATCGCCGAATCATGGCGCTCTTCCGTCGCCGCGTATCGAGAGGGCTAACTGACTGTGCGTTTAGGGTCGCGCTGGAGAATTCGGAGTGACGCATTCCAGTCTCCGTCAGCGATTGCGTGGAGAGGTGCGATGTGACGGTGGCGTTGCGGGCGATAACGGTTTCGGGCCGGGATCGGACGTCGACTTTTGCGCGCGTTCGGCCGCCCAGGCGTCCAGGTCTTCGATCGCATAGACAACGCGCCCTCCAAGCTTGCGGAAGACCGGGCCGGTCCCGGTGCAACGGTGTTTCTCAAGTGTTCGCCCCGAAAGGCCGAGATAAGCGGCGGCGTCATGCGTGCGGACGTAACGCGGCGTGACGCGGGCAGATGAGGAGTTCAATGGGAGCCTCCGGGACCGTTCAAAGTGTTGCCGGACACGGCAACGGATCGGAGGCAAACCTGACGGAGGATCGCGGCCATGGGGGAGACCCACCGCAGAGCGGCTCCTGGGATGTCCCCCGTCCGGCTCGAATGAAATAAGTCAGCGAATACGCAAGCGTTGTCGTTATCGACGTTTAAATCGCTTGGCGCGCTCGGGCTCTCCTCGCAGCAGCGCGAGGTAGCCGCCATTCATCAAGGCAGTCGCTGCCGCAACGGCCCGATCGATCTTTTTGCGCAATGACGAGTTTTTCCACTCGATCGCGGGGATATCGCACGCTTCCTCATCAAGGAGGATCGCAGCGAGTTCTCGTCGGGTCGCGCCGTCCTGTTCTCCGTCAAGCGCCCGCAGAAGGAGCGTGAAGTGAGCGCGTTGCCGCGTGGAGAGGCGCTGACTGCGAAGTAGAGGTCCGGACGGCCGACCGGTCAGCTGGCGGTGCAGACGCTGGAGGCTGTGCAGCCGTGCGTTGAAGTCGTCGTCGAAGGGAATGAGGAATGCGCGGCCACGCCTACGATATCCACCAACCAACCAGATCCGATGGCGCCCGGCCGGATCGTTGAGTAGGACGTGCCGGCCGTCGCGCGTTTCGACGCTCATCAGCATGGGCGAAAGGCCATCGAAGGCGATGGAATAACCGCCATCGAATCCGCTTGGCCCCGCGGTGACCATGACGGTGGATGGTGATAGCTCCGGCCGCCACAAGCCAGGAGAGACCCATGCAGGGGTATCCGGTGCGTGCGGGAAAGCTCAAACCCCACCGGCGGGCCAGCCCCTCCATCGCAAGTTCTACTGCGGATGGATTGGGAGGCGTCCGTTCGAGGGTGGTGTGATAGTCTTCCATGTAAGCAGGATTGCGGCGGAGGAACTCGATTGCAAATTGCTCGCGATCAAGCTGCATGAGTTGTTTGGTGGCGTTGGGAGATCGCCAGTCATATGCATCTGACATTGATACTCTCGCCTGTTAATCGCTGATGCAAACGCCGTCAGCGGATTATGAGTGAGGCTGAGACTAAAGATAGACGCAAAAGTGGAATGAGGCGATTACACATACGATCGGTTGCAATCGAAAATTGGTCTAACAGTGGCGAGCGCAAATACTTTTCTTCCCGACGCGACTTCAGGACAATGTCATTGCATCCGTGGCTCAAGAAGATGACGATAACCCTTTTCGGTCATCCAGCGCGCGCGCGCAAGATGGCTATCATACACGCGCTTGGCGCGGTCTGGTTCTCTCTTGGGGTCGATGCCGAAGATGAGCGCAACGGCTTCGCGCCAATCTGCACCTTCCGCCTGCGCGTCGAGTAAGCGTATGTAACTTGAAAGATGTTTCTCGTCATACGCGCTGACGCGGTCGAGCTGGGGTGGTTGATCCTCGAAAGTTGTAACGGTCACGTTCTTCTCATCGTCATATTGCGGCAGCGGACTGAAATACCGAATTCTCAAACGTCACGATCTGAAATGGCATCACGCACTATTCGGCACTCTATCGCCTATTTTATCCGATTACCTGTGCCTTTTCACGAATAGTTACAGCGCCATCCCGCGTTTAATCCGGTACTGGCTCTTGAAGAAGTAGTGGCGGTAAGAGCGGCCGACGTTACTTCCTCGCGTCGCGCCGGAAGAACTCAGCCGGATCGGTTTCGAGGACGCCGGCGAGCTTCTCCAGCATGTCGATGGTGGCGGCGTGCTGTTCGCGCTCGAGCATTCCGACATAGTTGCGGTTGATCCCTGCTCGGTCGGCGAGTTCTTCCTGCGACAGGGCCTTGGCCCGCCGCAGCCGCCGCAAATTCTTGGCCACGATCGCCCGCACTCTCATGCGGGAGAGGTCACCGGATCACTAATATACTTCCACCCAGTATACTAGTGATTCTTGCGGTCTCCCGGCGATTAGGACAACGCGTCGACGAAACCAGCAGCGATAGCCGGCACCGGCTCGGCTGTTTGAGGTCCGGTTTCGGGAGGAACCCGCCCGGCGGACCGGGCGGGGTGTCGGAGGCCGGCTCAGTCGGCGTTGGCCTTTCGGCCGCGGGACCAGATCAGCGTGTAGTTTTCGGTGCCTTCCTCGTCGAAAAGGTTCGCGTAGATCGGAGCGTTAAAGCTCGGATCGTCCAGCTTGAGCGAGAGGTAATCGCGGCCTTCGTTGGAGCGCTTGGCCCAGGCGGCGCCGATCTCTGCCCGGCCGACATAGATGCGGTGGCTCGGAGCGTTATCGCTGGTGCTGGGTTCGGGGACCAGGCGGACGTTCCTGGCCTGGAAGCTGAGGGTTACGATTTCGCCGAGGTAGCCGTTTTCGGTCTTCGTGAAGGTTCCGATGTTCGCCATGTTCGTTCTCCTTGCACTGTTTCCGAGCCGCGACCATCGCGGTCTCGATGGCGAC
This sequence comes from uncultured Hyphomicrobiales bacterium, assembly GCA_964641065.1. Lineage (GTDB taxonomy): Bacteria > Pseudomonadota > Alphaproteobacteria > Rhizobiales > Xanthobacteraceae > Pseudorhodoplanes. The sequence goes on from CAZXJZ010000243.1 coordinate 6,913, forward strand.
CGGCAGGCCGGAGACG
>CAZXJZ010000244.1:0-6918 GCA_964641065.1 uncultured Hyphomicrobiales bacterium
AACGGTTGTTGCCCGCACTCTCCACTTACCTCGGCCATTCCGATCTGGAGGGCACAAAGGTCTATCTGACGATGACTCCAGAGCTTCTGCAGCAGGCATCGCTGCGCTTTGAGCGCTATGCGGGAGGCCATAATGCCTGAAGTCGTAACCCTCGGCCCATGGCTTCGGCGCTTCCTGTCCGAACATATCGTCACAGAGCGCAATCTGGCTCGCAACACCTGCAAGAGCTACCGGGACACCTTCAGCCTTCTGCTGCCTTTTATAAGCCGCAAGGTGCGCAAGCCTGTGGACCGCCTGGTCGTGCGCGATCTCAGCTCACGCCATATGCTGCAGTTCCTTACCCATCTTGAGGAAGATCGCGGATGCTCTGCCCGGACCCGTAATCAAAGGCTCGCCGCCATCCGGGCATTTGCCCGCTTCATCGGCAGCCGCGACCCAGCCCTTGTCGAATGGTGCGGCCATATCCGGGCCATCACATCGAAGAAATCCATGCCGCCACCGGTCGGATGGCTGACCAAGGCGGAAATGGAGGCCATGCTCGCCGTGCCTGATCGCAAAACCAGGCGGGGCCGGCGCGAATACGCGCTTCTGCTCTTTCTATACAACACTGGGGCGCGCGTCTCCGAGGCCACGGAGCTGAAAGTGCGCGATCTGCAGATTGGGCGCGGGAATAGCGGCCACGATCTTGCTACCTTGCACGGAAAGGGCGGCAAGACGCGCCAGTGCCCACTGTGGGCTGAGACCGAACGCGTTCTGGCAGATGAGATCGTCGGTCGGTCGCCTGATGACGCCGTATTTGTCAGCAGGCTCGGAAAGCCCTTCACCCGCTTCGGCGTCTATCGGCTCATCGAGCGATACGCGGCCCAGGTGCCAGAATTAGCGGGCAGAACGATAACCCCACATGTGATCCGGCACACGACGGCCTGCCACCTAGTTCTTGCCGGCGTGGACATCAACACTATCCGCGCTTGGCTCGGCCACGTCTCGATCAGCACCACCAACATCTATGCCGAAATAGACCTCACGCTGAAAGCCAACGCTGTAGCTCTTTGCGAAGTCGGTCAGTCAAAGCCCAGCCGTTCATGGAAGGAGGACAAGGATCTGATGAGCTTCCTCAGCGCCTTGTGAATTATGGCGTGTGGGGACGCTCCGGCATGAGCGTCCCCAGATCACGTAGCTGCGGACAAGTTCAGCCTGTTGGAAATGCGAGCTCAGCAAACCGCTGGACATCCACCGGCCGCAGTTGCGACATCAAAGTCGCGCGAAGCGCCGGAAAGCCGGCCCGGCGGAGATCGTCATTGAAATCGCCGAGCTGTGGCGACAGCACATGCGGCACGATACCCGCTCCCGTAGCTCTGTCCGTCAGCGCTGCCACCGCTGCGTCACCGGCTGGGTCCGCATCGCGCAAGATGTAAAGAACGCGCAGCCTTGCCGGAAATAGGATAGCGGCGAGATGGTTGGAGGAGAGCGCCGCCGCCAGCGGCAAGGTAGGCAACGCCTCGCGCACGGACAACACGGTCTCGATACCTTCACCGGCGGCCAGCACATCCTCGGCCGTTCCAAAGCGCACCGCATTGCCGAGGAGATTACCCATCGCCCGTCGCGGCGTCTCGACCGGCGCCTTGTCGCCGATCGGGTCAAGCCAAGTGCGATGCACCCCGGTGATGGCGCCAGAAAGGTCCGTCACGGAAGCGATCAGCGCCGGAAACGATAGGTTCTTGGCGCTGCCTTCCGGCCGGTAGAAACAGCGTGGATGGAATCGCAAGGATGCAAGCCCGGCCACATTAGTCAGACGTCGTCCATGCAGATAACGCTCCGCCAGCGTGCCGCCGATGCAACGTGACGCGGCGAAGAGGCGGCGTGCAGATTCCGCGGAGCCTTGCGGGGCCTGACTGCGCCGAGCCGCCGCTGCTGAGGAGGACGGCGGATTGGGCAGACTCAGGAAGCGCCGTGCCTCATCAGCGACATCGCGGAAATCGATCAAGCCGCAGCTCTCGCGGATGACATCCAGCAGGTCACCATGTTCAAGCGAGGCCGCATCCGTCCAGCGCCCGGCTGCGCCGGGACCGGAGTCCGGTCCGCTAAGCCGCACGAACATCGACCGGCCGGGCGTGTTGCGCACATCGCCCACTGTCCAGTAGCGGCCCTGGCGCCGTCCGCTGGATAGGTAATGGCGGCACACCGCCTCGACGTTCTGGGCAAGGCGGCGCGACAGTTCGGACGCGTCGCGGGCCATCACACGACCTCCCGCAGCACGCCATTATGTTGCGTAGAATCGGCCAATCGGCTGCGGGACAACGCCCCCGTGCCAGGCCGCAACATAATCTTCGCCGCAACATAGTCGGTCTTATGTTCAACTGCACATAAGACCGATGCGGCAACCGGTGAGCATGGCGACCTGCTCGATGTGATCGGGCAGGTTTGCTGCTTTGATGACTTCCACGATGTCGAGGCGGAAGCACGGCGTTTCCTCAGCCTGCCGCGGCCGCAATCCGACCCGCAGCGCAAGCCGCACCTTGCATCCACTCCAGTCGGCTCGCCGGAATCGGCGCGGCGTCTGTTCGCCATGTCGCAGCCGATCACGCGCACACTCGCGGAAACGTATCTGCGGGGACGCGCCATTACGGCTTTGCACGAAACCGGAAGCTTGCGTTTCCACCCGCGTTGCTACTATCGGCCAGAGGGTGGCAGACCCACCGAGACCTGGCCCGCGATGATCGCCGCTGTGACTGACCTTGACCACCGTATCACCGGCGCACACCGGACCTGGCTCGATGCCGACGGCTTCGATCCTGTCAGGCTCGGCAAGGCGGCGATCGAGACGCCGCGGCGAGCGATGGGCCATCTTCTCGGCAACGCAGTGCGTTTTGGCATCGCGCGGGACGTTGCCGCCGCAGGCGAAGGCATCGAGACCATGCTTTCGCTTCGCTGCGTCATGCCCGGCATGCCGATGATGGCGGCGCTCTCGGCTGCGCATCTCGCCGCAATCCTGTTTCCGACGACCCTGCGCCGGCTCTATGTCGTTCGCGACAATGATCCGGCCGGCGGCGGCGCGACGGCGCAGTTGCTCGACCGCGCGCACGCGGCTCGAATCGAGGCGGTCGCATTGTCGCCCCAGGACGACGACCTCAATGCCGATCTGCGCCATTCTGGCATCGAGGTGCTGCAGGCGGCGATCAAGGTGCAGCTCGTTCCGGAGGACGTTGCGCGGTTCATGCGCGTATGACGGTCTCGCCAGGCGGGAACGGTCCTGCGTCGCCTATAATACATTCAGATGCGTCGACCTTTCGGCGCTATCCTCCGGGCCGAACCTCTGACTGCGGAGGGCGGCAAATGCGCCACTCGTCAGACGAGTGACGTCGGTCTCGTCCGATGTACAGCAGGACCGCGCGTGGCAAGCCCGCAACCCAATCTTTCGGAACGAGTCAAACAGCTGACGATTCTTTATAGCCCGCGCTCGGTCGTCAGAAGCTATGATCTTGAAGGAAACCATACGACATCAGTCGTATGCGCGCGTTTCCGTACGCGCAAAAAAGATGGCTTATTGCGCAGCGTCTGGACCGACTTTATCCAAACCCCTCTGACACCCGGCGCGTGCCATCCAGACCATGCCAACCTTCGTCACCAATCGCATCCGCGCCAACATGAGCGATTGGCGACGACCGGCAGAATCCGTGATCAGCGCTACTTCTTGGATTCCGAATCGGATTGCGTGGGTCGCTTCGGTAGTGCCGTATAGATTTGCCTCAACAATGGTCGGTGCTCGTCGTCTCGCGGCTCTGCGAGAGGCTTTTTCTGCTCGCGTCGATCAAGAGGACCGATCTTCTGCCGCTATTTTTTCTTAGGCTTACGCACAGCTACGACGCTTGTGAATTCCATATTGCCTCAACGAATGCGCGTCTCTTAGATCACCGCGGTTCGCATCGGGGCATCTCATGAAACCCAGAATCTGCGTCTACATTTCAGAAGAAGCTGCCGCGCGGCTCTTGGCAGAAGCGCGGCGTCGGGGCGTCTCAAAGTCTTTCCTTGTTCGCGCTGCGCTCGACCAGCTTCTGGGGGGTCCTGACTGTGAAGCGATAGACCACAGCGCCATGATGCGCCGGCTCAACTGGATGAGTCGCCAGCTTGAACATCTCGACCGCGATCTGCGCGTCGTCAATGAAACCGTCGCGCTGCATGCAAGATATCACCTTACCGTAACGCCGCCGCTGTCGCCTCCGATAAGGCAAGCCGCCTGCAAGCTCGGAGCCGCGCGCTTCGACGAGTTCGCGGCTCAGGTTGGCAGGCGCGTTCATCTCGGGATGCCGCTCATGCGCGAGACGATGGAACGTGTGAGCGAAACGAGTCCGCACTCTTTTAACGCCCAGCAAAGCTGCGTTGAGCCCGATGTGCACGCCGCTCACGATGATATCGATGACAATGTCTTTGCCATGACGCTAGGCCGGCCCGCTGCCGTCGGGGAGGACGGCAGCGATGGCGGCTTTCCAGCAGCAAACGGGAATCCAGGATCCTGCGTCGAACACGGGTCGCCAGAGCGCACCCCATGATGATGCGATCGTCAGGCGCTCTTTTGTGCTGGCTTGCCGGGCAAAGGCATCGCGGTCGATTATAGCTCTTGCGCAGAAATGGCGTCTGATTGCCTTCGTCTTTCTGCCGTTCGCGGCCGGATTCTATCTCTCGTATCTGTTTCGGAACATAAATGCCGTGATTGCCGGTCCCTTGACGTCGGAGCTTGGGCTGGACGCAGGTCAGTTCGGGTTGCTCACATCCGTCTATTTTCTGACGTTTGCCGCCGCGCAGCTTCCTGTTGGCATCCTCCTGGACCGTTACGGTCCAAGACGCGTTCAGAGCGGTCTGTTTGTGGTCGCGGCGTGTGGTGCGGCGCTCTTCGCGCTCTCGGAGAGTTTCGTGCAACTCGTCCTCTCTCGTGCGCTGATTGGTCTTGGCGTTGCCGCAGCTCTCGCGGCGGGACTGAAAGCCATCGTCTTATGGTTCCCAAAGGAGCGCCTGCCGCTCGCCAATGGCTGGATGATCATGCTGGGTGCGCTCGGCGCAGTAACAGCAACAACGCCGGTCGAAGCGCTACTCGGCTGGATTGGTTGGAGAGAGCTTTTCCTTTTCCTTGCAGTGCTAACCGCCGCATGCGCGCTCACCGTCTACCTGGTCGTGCCGGATGCTCCATCCACAGAGCAAACCGCAGGTACGCCAATAGCGCCGGGCTTGCGCGCCGTTTTCACCGACAGGCGGTTCTGGCGGCTGGCGCCGCTTTCGGCGACCTCTATCGGCGCGGCCTGGGCGGTGCAGGGCCTGTGGGCCGCAGCTTGGCTCACCGATGTGGAGCATTTCGATCGGGTCTCGCTCGTCCAGCACTTGCTCGTCATGGCCGTCGCGCTTTGCCTGGGCGCGCTTCTGATCGGCTGGGCCGCTGACGGGCTCCGAAGTCGTGGCATCAGTCTGAGGACGCTTCTCGGAAGTCTTGCGGCGTTATTTATCGCGGCTCAGCTCGCACTGATCTTCCGCTGCTTCTCCTCGTCTTACGTCCTGTGGGCCATGATTGCAGCGGTTGGCTCTGGCACCGTGCTCAGTTTTGCAATCCTCGCCGAGTATTTTCCGAAGGAACTGACTGGGCGGGCGAACGCGGCGCTGAATGTATTCCACATGGGTGGCGCGTTCGCGCTGCAATGCCTTACAGGCTTTGTGATTCAAGCCTGGCCCAGGCACGACGGACACTATCCGGAACTCGCCTATCAGGCCGCCTTCGCCATCAACCTGCTGTTGCAAGTCATCGCCCTTATCTGGTTTTCGCTGCCGCGGCTGCAATCTCTGGCGTCGGCCCTCAGAGCCAGGCGCTATTCCGTCACCAGTGCGTCTGAATCGGTCATCCGATTTGGGATGAACAAGGGCGCCACACTGAATCCTGCGCCGCATCCGCAAACCCCGTTCATGCGCTGCCTCACATGCGGATCGATCCGTCCTTTGGGGGATCGACTGATGCCGATGGTTGCGCGCCCAGCTATGTAGCCAGCAAAGGAGGAAGCCATGTACACGCGTGCCTTGATCGCAACGGGTCTATTCCTGGTCGTCAGTTCGGCGATTGCGCAGCAGGTGACGCCGGACGGCGTGAAAACGCTATCGCCGGCAGGCGCAATCAAGCCGACGGGGACCTGGAATCTCGCAACGCGCGCAGGCGATTTCCTGTTTGTTGCCGGCATGCGTGGCATCGACCCGCAAACAAACACCCTTGTCGAAGGCGACGAGGCGCGGGTTCGCCAGGCGTTTCTCAATATGAGACTGATCGCTCAATCCGAGGGCGCGTCGCTCAACGACACGGTGCGCCTGGTCGTCTTTGTTACCGACATGTTTCGGTTCCGTCCGATCGTCAATAAGGTGCAGGCCGAACTATGGGGCGGGGCGCCTTACCCGCCTCGCACGATCGTCGAGGTGCAGCGACTCAATCAGGACGACATCGTCGAGATCGAAGGCACATTCTACGCCCCGAAGGCCGGCAAATAGCACTTGTGGCCGACCAAGAAGGCGCGCGGCCTCGATTATTGCGAGGCAGGCGCTCTATCTCTTCGCAGCATCGAAGCGATGGTCGATCCGAACACCGACGCTGCTGGCCGGTAAGGATGGTTCTGAGCTCCGCTCGATACAGTTGAGGTCGTAGTCCTCCGGGGTGTGATCCCGCGCGGTCGTTATTCGTCTTCGAGGGTCGGCCTGGAGACTCCCTCCATCGAGGAGGCCGCGCCCGCAGCCTTCCTGGAGAGGCGACCTTGCGGCAAACGGCCCGGCGCCCGCAATGGCTGCGGCCGGCTATTTTCCGCCGCGCGCCGCCAAATGGCGCTCACATTATACATAGGTGGACGGCGCGCTTTGCATCGCGAGGCAAAATAGCCGGCCTCCGCCATCCTCCGCTTC
>CAZXJZ010000245.1:0-6882 GCA_964641065.1 uncultured Hyphomicrobiales bacterium
GGCCGCGAGTGTCGCGGTCGCCGCGGTCGTTGCGATGATGTCCGAAAGAGGCGTGCATGATTTCCAGGCGCGATTTCATTCAGCTTGCGGCCGCTACGGCGGCAATTGTTCCGTCCGGCTGGACGTCCGCTTTCGCCCAGCAGCGGCTGACGCAGGCCGATTTGTTGCGGTTCGAGCCACTCGGCAATGTCACGCTGGTGCACATCACCGATATCCACGCCCAGCTGCGTCCGATCTATTTCCGCGAACCGTCGATCAATCTCGGCACCGGCGAAGTGAAGGGCTTGGTGCCGCACATCACCGGGAAAGCGCTGCTCGATTACTACGGCATCGCTCCCGGGAGCCCAAACGCCTACGCCCTCGCCTATCCCGACTTTGCGGCGCTGGCCAAAACCTATGGCAAGCTGGGCGGGCTCGACCGGATCGCCACCGTCATCAAGTCGATCCGCGCCGAACGCGACGACCGCACGCTGCTGCTCGACGGCGGCGATACCTGGCAGAACAGCTACACCTCGCTGCAGTCCAGGGGCCAGGACATGGTCGACTGCATGGCGCTGCTGAAGCCCGATGCCATGGTCGGTCACTGGGAATTCACCCTCGGGACCGACCGCGTGAAGGAAATTGTCGACGGCCTCGGCTTCCCGTTCCTGGCGCAGAACATGCGCGACACCGAATGGGACGAACCGGCCTTCAAGCCCTACGAGATGTTCGAGCGCGGCGGGGTCAAGATCGCCGTCATCGGCCAGGCCTTCCCCTACACGCCGATCGCCAATCCGCGCTGGATGATCCCGAACTGGTCGTTCGGCATCCGCGAAGACGATCTGCGCGTCAATGTCGAGAAGGTCCGCAAGGAAGGCGCGCAACTGGTCGTGCTGCTGTCGCATAACGGATTTGATGTCGACCGCAAGCTGGCCTCGCGCGTCGACGGCATCGACGTGATCCTGACGGCGCACACCCACGATGCGCTTCCCGATGTGGTGAAGGTCGGCAAGACGCTGCTGGTCGCGTCGGGCAGTCACGGCAAGTTCGTGTCGCGTCTCGACCTCGATGTGCGCGACGGTGAAGTGAAGGGTCATCGCTTCCGGCTGATCCCGGTATTCTCCGACGTGATTGCGCCGGACGCTGAAATGGCCGCCAAGATCGACGCCATCCGCAAGCCGCACGAAAAGATGCTGACCGAAAGCGTGGCGCGGACCGAAACGGTGCTGTACCGCCGCGGTAACTTCAACGGTACGCTCGACGATGTGATCTGCGATGCGCTCTTGTCGGAGCGCGATGCCGAGATCGCATTGTCGCCCGGCTTCCGCTGGGGCGCATCGCTGCTGCCGGGTCAGGACATCACCCGCGAGGATGTCTACAACGCCACCGCCATCACCTATCCGAACGCCTATCGCATGACCATGACCGGCGCGCGCTTGAAGGAGATCATGGAGGACGTGGCCGACAACCTGTTCTATCCGGACCCGTACTATCAGCAGGGCGGCGATATGGTGCGGGTCGGCGGCATGTCCTACACCATCGATGTCAGCAAGCCCGGCGGCCAGCGCATCTCCGACATGACCTTGATCCGCACCGGCAAGCCGATCGAAAGCGGACGCGACTACACCGTCTCCGGCTGGGCGAGCGTCAACGAAGGCACCGAGGGCCCGCCGATCTGGGACGTGGTGATGAAGCATCTCGAAAAGAAGATGGTCGTGGCTCCGAAGGAGCTGACGAACGTTCGCGTGACCGGCGTGTAAAAAAATTTGGCCAGACACATGCAAACATACGCATCGATGAAACTGACACGGACCGGAGGCATCGCATGACGAACCCCACGGGACTGACATCGCGGCGCGGCTTCCTGCGCAGCGGGCTTGCTGCCGGCGGCGCGCTGGCGACGGGCGCCGCTGTGGCAGGGCCGCAGGGCACGCCCACCGGCAATCCCGCAAACCAGCCGCCCAATATTCCGGACTGGACGCGCAACCTCGGCGAAGGCGTCGCAGTGCGCGGCTATGGCAAGCCGTCCGAATTCGAGAAGAACATCATTCGCCGGGATGTGGAATGGCTCACCGCGTCACGCGAAAGTTCGGTCAGCTTCACGCCGCTGCACGCAATCGATGGCCCGATCACACCGAACGGGCTCTGCTTCGAGCGCCATCATTCCGGCATCGCCGAGGTCGACCCGACCGATTACCGGCTGATCCTGCACGGCCTCGTCGACAAGCCGCTGATCTTCACGCTCGACGACATCAAGCGGATGCCGCGCGTCAACCGCGCCCATTTCTGCGAATGCGCGGCGAATTCCGGCATGGAATGGCGCGGCGCGCAGCTCAATGGCTGCCAGTACACGCACGGCATGGTGCATTCGGTCATGTATACCGGCGTGCCGCTGAAGACGCTCCTGAACGAGGCCGGCGTCAAGACGAATGCAAGATGGCTGCTGCTGGAAGGCGGCGATTCGGCCGCGATGACGCGCTCGCTGCCGCTCGCCAAGGCGCTGGACGACGTGCTGATCGCCTATCGCATGAACGGCGAGATGCTTTATCCCGAGAACGGCTATCCGGTCCGCGCCGTGATCCCCGGCTGGGAAGCGAACATGTGGGTCAAGTGGCTGCGCCGGATCGAGATCGGCGACCAGCCCTGGCATCATCGCGAGGAAACCTCGAAATACACCGACCTGCTCGAGAACGGAAAGGCGCGCCGCTTCACCTATGTGATGGACGCGAAGTCCGTGATTACCAATCCGTCGCCGCAGGCGCCGCTGAACCACAAGTCCGGCTTTACGGTGCTGTCGGGGATCGCCTGGTCCGGCCGCGGCAAGGTCGCGCGGGTCGACGTCTCGCTTGATGGCGGCCGCAACTGGCGCACCGCAAAGCTCGACGGCCCGGTCTGGGACAAGGCCCTCACCCGCTTCTATTTCGAGTTCGACTGGGATGGCCGCGAGCTCCTGCTGCAGTCGCGCGCCATGGACGAGACCGGCTACGTGCAGCCGACCAAGGACGAGCTTCGCAAGGTGCGTGGGGTCAACTCGATCTACCACAACAATGGCATCCAGACGTGGCACGTGCACAAGAACGGCGAGGTCGAGAATGTCGAAGTATCCTAGCCGTGCCCTTCGCTTGACGCTCGCGGCGGCCTGCATCTCGGGCGTCATGGCCGCCGGCGCTGTCGCGTCGGAGAAAAAACTCAATATCGGCCGCGAGGCCACGGTGGAGGAAATCGCCGGCTGGGATATCGACATCCGGCCGGACGGTCAGGGACTGCCGGTCGGCAAGGGCACCGTGAAACAGGGCGAGCCGCTCTATGTGGAACGCTGCGCTGCATGCCATGGCGAGTTCGGCGAAAGTGCCGGGCGCTGGCCGATCCTGTCGGGCGGAAACAACACGCTGGCCAGTCACGATCCGGTCAAGTCGATTGGCTCCTACTGGCCTTATGCGTCGACCGTTATCGACTATATCCGCCGCGCGATGCCGTTTGGTGCATCGCAAACGCTCACCAGCGACGAGCTCTATGCGATTACTGCCTACGTACTTTTTCTAAATGACATCGTAACTTCGGAAGATTTTGAACTGAGTGACAAGAATTTCAGAACAATCAAGCTTCCCAACCAGGGCAATTTTTTCGATGATGACCGGGAGGTCGCCGAAAAGGCATTCTGGCGAAAGGATCCGTGCATGAGCAATTGCAAGCCGGGTGAAGCGGCGATTACGGGACGGGCCAGAGTGATCGACGTGACGCCCGAGCCCGGCCAGGGCCCGAAGGTGGAGTGACGGTTCTATGATCCAGGGGTGGCGTTGGCACCTTGCTTGCGTTGCGGCTGTCATCGCCCCAATTGCGGGTCTCACGGCCCTGCCTGCGACATTGTCGCACGCATCCGGCGACCGCGCCTTCGGCCAATATCTGTCTTCGGAGTGCGTCACCTGTCACCAGTTGTCGGGACGATTTGACGGCATTCCTCCCATCGTGGGTTGGCCGGAGGATTCGTTCGTCCAGATCATGAACGAGTACAAAACTAAGAAGCGAGAACATGCCGTCATGCAAACGATTGCGGGACGGCTGTCACCAGAGGAAATCGCTGCGTTGGCGGCCTATTTCGGGAGCGTCGCTCCGGCCCCGGCAAAGCACGAGGGAGGAAAATCATGAAAACAAACCGCAGACATTTTATTCAGGGAGCCGGCGCGCTCGCGGCCGCCGGCGCATTCTCTGCTCCGGCCATCGCCCAGGCCAGGCCTCGTGTCGTCGTGATCGGCGGCGGCCCGGGCGGCGCGACGCTGGCGAAGTATGTCGCGCGCGATTCACAGGGCGCGGTTCATGTCACGCTGATCGAGCCGCTGAAGGAATTCGTCACCTGCTTCCATTCGAATCTTTATCTGGGCGATTTCCGTCCGTTCGATTCGATCACCCAGAATTATTCCGGGCTTGCGAAATACGGCATCACGCTGGTGCATGAACCGGCTGCGCTGATCAATCCGGAAACGAGGACGGTGCGGCTCGCGAGCGGCGCCACCCTGCCCTATGACCGGCTCGTGGTCGCGCCCGGCATCGACATCAAATACGATTCCGTCCCCGGCTATTCGGAAAAGGCGAGCGAAATCATGCCGCATGCCTGGAAGCCCGGCCCGCAGACCCAGCTGTTGAAGAAGCAGCTCGACGCCCTCGACGACGGCGCGACCATCGTCATGGTGTGCCCGCCAAACCCCTATCGCTGCCCGCCCGGACCCTATGAACGCATCTCGATGATGGCGCATGTGCTCAAGAAGAAGGGGCACACCAAATCGAAGATCATCGCGCTGGATCCGAAGGCCAACTTCTCCAAGCAGGGCTTGTTCGTCGAAGGCTGGGAGAAACATTATCCCGGCATGGTCGAGTGGCAGGATCCGAAGATGCATGGCGGCATCAAGGGCGTCGATGCCTCGACCATGACGGTCAAGACCGACCTCGGCGACTACAAGGCCCAGCTCATAAACGTCATTCCGGCGCAGATGGCGGGCAAGATCGCGCGCGATGCCGGGTTGACCGATCAAACCGGCTTCTGCCCGATCAAGCCGGAAAGCATGCAGTCGGCGAAGGACGCAAATATCTATGTGCTGGGCGATGCCAGCATCGCCGGCGACATGCCGAAATCGGCATTCTCCGCCAACAGCCAGGCCAAGGTCGCGGCCATGGTGATCCGCGGCGAATTGACGAAGTCGCCGACCTTCCCGGCGCGCTATACCAACACCTGCTGGAGCCTGATCGAGACCGACGACACCGTGAAGGTCGGCGGACGCTACGAGCCGAAGGACGGCAAGATCGCGGCGGTCGAAACCTTCGTGTCGAAGACCGGCGAGGACGCCGAGCTTCGCAAGCAGACGCAGGCCGAGAACATGGGCTGGTATCAGGGCATCATCACCGACATTTTCTCGTGATGTTCGACGCCACGGATTCCGCACGCGTAAAGCAAGACAAGGCGGTGCGGCTTCGGCCGCATCGCCGCGCGTTGCTCGCAGGGATCGGTGCGACGCTGGCGCTGCCGCTGCTGCCCGCGCGAGCGGCGAATGCTCCGGTCACATACAAAGTCGGCGCGATCGAGGTTACGATCGTCAGTGACGGCGTCCTCAACGTACCGCTGTCATTCTCGCTGCCGGACACGCCGTTGTCCGAGGCCGCAGCTTTGTTCAGGGCGCATGGGCTGCCGGAAGATGGCGCGCCGTCCCAAACCAATGTCGTCCTGGTCAAATCCGGCAACGAACGCATTCTGATCGACGCCGGATCCGGACCAAGCTTCCAGCCGACCGCCGGCAAGCTGCAGGAAAATCTCGAGGCCGCGGGTATCGCGCCGGACAGCATTGCCAAAGTCGTGTTCACCCATGGCCATGCCGATCATCTGTGGGGCGCGATCGACGATTTCGGCGATGGCGACCGCTTCCCGAATGCGCGCTACGTGATCTCGGATGCCGAATGGGACTTCTGGAGCAACCCGGACACGGCAACGCGCGTGCCCGATGCCCTGAAAGGCATGGCGCTTGGATCGAGCCGCATCCTGAAAGCGATCGAGGCAAAGACCGAACGCCGCAAAAATGGTGAAACCGTCGCCCCGGGACTGACGTATCTCGCGACACCCGGACACACGCCGGGACACATGGCGGTCGTCATCGAAGACGGCGGCCAGCGGCTGATCGTGGGTGGTGACGTGTTGGCACATGCAGCAATCTCGTTCGCAAGGCCCGAATGGCGCATCGGCGCCGATTTCGACAGCGAACGCGGAATTAACACCCGCAAGCGACTGTTAGACCAGTTGGCCACCGATCGCATTCCGCTGATCGGCTTTCACCTCGCCTGGCCGGGCTACGGCGCGGTGGAACGCAAAGGCGCCGCTTATCGTTTTATCCCGCTCTGACCACAATTCCCGAGGATCGCAATGACACGTATCGCCGCCGCCGCCCTGACCATTCTTGCCTTCGGCATGCCCGCGCATGCGCAGGACGCCGCCGCAGGCGAAAAGGTCTTCGTTCAATGTCGCGCCTGCCACCAGGTCGGCGAAACCGCCAAGAACGGCGTCGGCCCGAACCTGAACGGTTTGTTCGGGCGCACCGCCGGGACGATCGAGGGTTACAATTATTCGGAGGCCAACAAGAAGTCAGGCATCGTCTGGGACGATGCGGTGTTCGCCGAATACATCCAGAACCCCCGCGCCAAGATTCCCGGCACGAAGATGATCTATGCCGGACTGAAGGACGAAAAGCGGATCAAGGATCTGACCGCCTATCTCAAGCAGTTCGACAAGGACGGCAAGAAGGCTCAGTAAAGACCGAGGCCGATCCTTAGTTGCGGACCGGCGCAAAACTCGCGAGCGGCGGCCCGAACGCCGCCGCTTCGAGATGCCGCGGAATGATCAGCCGCCGTCCGCCCTCGAAGCTC
>CAZXJZ010000246.1:0-6823 GCA_964641065.1 uncultured Hyphomicrobiales bacterium
AGCATCAACGCCGTGAAGGGGGTCGAAATCGGCGACGGCTTCGCCGCAGCCGATCTCTCCGGCGAGGCCAATGCCGACGAGATGCGAACCGGCAACGACGGCAAGCCGGTCTTCCTGTCGAACCATGCCGGCGGCATCCTTGGCGGCATCTCCACCGGACAGCCGGTCGTCGCCCGTTTCGCGGTCAAGCCGACCTCATCGATTCTAACACCCCGCCAGACCGTCGACCGCTATGGCGGCGATACCGATATCTTGACCAAGGGCCGCCACGACCCCTGCGTCGGCATCCGCGCGGTGCCGGTCGGGGAGGCGATGATGGCATGCGTGCTGGCGGATCACTATCTGCGTCATCGCGGGCAGGTGGGCGAGGGGCCGTCCTGGCCTTTCCCGCGCCCGGCCCGATAAACAGGATCATTATGCTCGAGACCCATCAGCGCATCGATCAGGCCATCGCGGCCTTTGCCCGCGGCGAAATCGTCGTGGTGACCGACGACGACGACCGCGAGAACGAGGGCGACCTGTTCGTCGCCGCCTCGCTCTGCACGCCTGAGAAGATGGGATTCATCATCCGGCATACGTCCGGCATCGTCTGCGCGCCGCTGTCGGCGGATGACGCCAAGCGTCTGCATCTCGACCCGATGGTGTCACGCAATGACGCGCCGTTGTCGACTGCGTTCACAGTGTCGGTCGATGTGAAGCACGGGCTGACCACCGGGATTTCGGCCGAGGAGCGCACCAACACCGTTCGCGCGCTGGCCAACGGCAATAGCGGCGCGTCGGACTTTGTCCGTCCGGGGCATGTCTTCCCGCTGGTCGCGCGCGACGGCGGCGTGCTGATGCGGTCTGGTCATACCGAAGCCTGTATCGATATGTGCAAGCTCGCCGGCGTGCCTGAAGTCGGCGTACTGTCCGAACTGATGAATGACGACGGCACCGTGATGCGCGGGCGCCAGGTTGCCGAATTCGCCGAGAAACATGGGCTCAAGCGGCTGTCGATTGCCGACCTGATCGCCTACCGCCAGGCGCGAGAGAAACTGGTCCAGCGGGTCGGCGAATTCCCGGTCGCGTCGCCGATCGGACCCTTGCAGGGCTATGCCTATGTGACGCCCTTCGACGCCACGCATCACATGGCGTTCGTCTATGGCAATATCGGCGATGGACGGAATATTCTCACGCGCCTGCATCGCGCCGACGTGATCGGCGATGTGTTCGGCGGCGCTAAGACCATCAACGCGGTGTTGCAGCGCTTCAAGGACGATGGCCGCGGCGTGATCGTGTATCTGCGTGACGGCACCGCCGGCGTCCCGGTCACGGCGATCCCGCGCGAAGAGACCGAGTCGGAGGCCGCCCGGATCCGCCAATGGCGCGAAATCGGGCTCGGTGCCCAGATCCTGAGGGATCTCGGGATCGGCTCGATCCGGCTGGTGACCTCGAAAAAGCTCACCTATGTCGGACTGGGCGGGTTCGGTATCGAGATTGTGTCCACGGAAGCTGTCGACGGCTGATCCGCCGCTTTTCCGCTGCGTGCGGCCATGGCACCATTTCTCCTTAAAGCGGGGAGATGAAGATGCTGCGTCGACCGGCCGTCATCGCGATTTCGCTAGCCCTTGCCCTCGTGGCCGCCACCGCCCGGCCGCTCGAAGCCGCGCCGACAACGCGCGGCGGCGCCAGTCAGCGAACTGCCACCGTGGATGTCGAACTCGTGCTGGCGGTCGACATTTCCTATTCCATGGATGCCGACGAACTGGCGCTGCAGCGCGAAGGATATGCCAGGGCGCTGACGTCCACCGAATTTCTCAACGCTCTGCGTGAGGGCATCCATGGCAAGGTTGCCGTCACCTATTTCGAATGGGCCGGCGCCGGCGAACAGCGCGTGGTCGTGCCGTGGCGGGTGGTGGACGGCCCGGAAAGCGCGGGCTCGGTCGCAAGCGAGATCATGGCAGCGCCGATCCGGCGCGCCGCGCGCACGTCCATTTCGGGCGCGTTGCTGTTTGGCGCGTCCCTGTTCGAGACCAGCGGCCATCGCGGGATCCGCCGGGTGATCGATATTTCCGGCGACGGTGCGAACAACAACGGGCCGCTCGTCACCATCGCCCGCGACGACGTGCTGTCCAGGGGCATCACCATCAACGGCTTGCCGGTGATGCTGAAGCGTCCGAGCTACTCGACCATGGATATCGAATTGCTCGATGAATATTACGAGGATTGCGTGATCGGCGGCCCGGGCGCGTTCGTGGTGCCGGTCAAGGACCGCGACAAGTTCGTGGAGGCGATTCGCACCAAGCTCGTGCTGGAGATCGCGACGCTCACGCCGCAGACCCGCGTCATGAAGGCGTCGGCCGCCAATCCACGTGTCCCCTGCACGATCGGCGAGCGGATCTGGCAGGAGCGCTGGGGGAATTGAGCCTCCGCACGCTTGGAGCGTCGCGTCGCTACGGCCCCTCGTTCTCCGCCTTGCTGCCGCCTGCGTCCCCGCCATGTTCGGGCGGAATTCCGGATTGATCCTGCGGCGATCCCGGAAGCGCGAATACTTTCAGGAAATCGCCCTGTGTGGTTTCAAACCGGGCGTGTCCGGTCGCCGTGATGGCGATGTATTGCCTGCCATTGTGTTCGTAGGTCATTGGTCCGGCCTGCCCCCCGGCCGGCAGTCGCGCCTGCCAGACCAGTCGTCCGGTCGCTGTCTCGAAGGCGCGCAGGAAATTGTCCTGCGCCGCGGCGATGAATGTCAGTCCGCCAGCCGTGGTCAGCGGCCCGCCGAGATTGGCCGTACCCATCTCGATCTTCAGCCGTGCGGGAATGCCCAGCGGACCGGAATCGAAGCCGGTGCCGAGCGGTCTGGACCATGCCAGTTCGCCGGTGTCGATGTTGGTTGCCGCGATGAAGCCCCAAGGCGGCGCAAGGCAGGGCACGTTAAGGACAGACAGCCACATCGGACGATCGACGCCGAACGGCGTGCCGGAGTGCGGCGCGATCGCCTGATCGGGTCGCGCACCGCCCGAGCCGACAGGCCGGTCTTTGACCTCGGAGCGCGGGAACATGTCGACCACGTTCGGCAGCCGCGAATAATTGGCGATGACAATGCGCTGCACCGGATCGAAGGCGAGTCCGCCCCAGTTCATGCCGCCGACGGTTCCGGGCAGCAATACCATGCCCTTCGTCTCAACTGTCGGAGGCGTGAACATGCCCTCATAGCGGCGCGCATGAAATCCGATGCGGCACAGGGCGGCGTCGATCGGCGTCACGCCCCAGATGTGCCGCCCGTCGATGGTCTCCGGTTCGCGGCCCGGCACGCCGCCGAGATTTGGAAAGAACACCGATTGCGGCTGGGTTGGCGACAGGCGTTCGCCGGGGAGGGCGCCGCCCTGCGGAACCTTGCGCTGTTCGACCGGACGCAGCGCCTCGCCGCTCGCGGCATCCAGCAGGAACAGGTCGCCGCTTTTCGTGCCCTGCAGGACGGCGCGACGGCTTTTGCCGTCGATCGTGACGTCGACCAGCATCGGCTGTGCGCCGATGTCGTAATCCCAAAGGTCGTGTTGCACAGTGGTGAAGGACCAGCGCGTCTGGCCGTTGGTGAGATCGACCGCGACGATGGCGGCGGTGAAGCGGTCTTCCTCCTCGGTGCGGTTGCCGCCCCAATGGTCGGCGCCGGGATTGCCGGTGCCGAGAAAGGCCAGCCCGAGCGACTCGTCGGCTGAAATCACATTCCAGACATTAGGCGTTCCGCGTGGATAGATTTCCCCCGGCGCCAGCGGCGCCTGCGCGTCAGGCCGCAGCGCATCCCAGGCCCAGCGCAGTTCGCCGCTGCGCGCGTCGTAGGCCCGCACCACGCCGGACGGCGCATCGCGACGCTGGTTATCGCTGACTTGCTGCCCGACGAGCAGAAGGCCGCCGGCAACGGTGGCGCCGGATGTGTTGGAGGCAAAGCCGGCTTCGCGCAGTCCCATGCCTTCGGTGAGGTCGACGATCCCGTTGCGGCCGAAGCCGGTGCAGACGAAGCCGGCGACGGCGTCGAGCGCGATCAGCCGTCCGTCCGGCGTTGCGACATACACACGCCGATGGCAATTGCTGCCGCCACGAGGCACTTGCCCCATCACGCCCGGTACCGTCGGCGTTTTGCTGATTGCGTCGGGCTGCCCGGCCGGTTCGCCGTCGTCAAAGTAAGCAACGGCACGGCAAGCGGCGCTGAACAGCGACTCCATACTGCGTGGCGGCACCTGCGGATCGTAGTGCCACTTCACCTCGCCGGTTGCGGGATCGAGCGCATAGACACGGCTGCTGCTGGTGCAGGTGTAAAGGAAATCGCCGGCTTTGATCGGGGTGTTTTGCGACGAATAGAACACGCGGCCTTCTGCGGGGGTGAGGTCGCCACTGCGAAACGTCCAGGCCTCTTCCAACTCGCCGACATTACCGGTGTGCACCTGCGCCAGTGTCGAATAGCGGCGTCCTGCGGTGGTGCCGCCATAGGCGGTCCATTCAGCGCTCGCGTCGCGCGCTTGTGACTCCGTCGCCGGCGCCTGACGCTGTTCCGCGCGCGATTCCGGTGCCTCGACGCGCTCCCAATTCATCGCGATGACGAGGCCGGCGGCAGCAAATGCCGCAACGATTCCGAATGAAACGCCGATGCGTGCAAAACTGTGGCGTGGCGTTTGCCAGAACACGAAGGAGGCGGCAGCGCCAATGACGAGGCCTGAAACGATGCCCATCCGCGCCGCGAAATCGAAGCCCCAGGCCGGCAGCCAGCCCTTGCCGGCGATTTCGAACACCGACCACGCAAGCGTCAGCAGGATTGCAGCGCCACACGCAATCATCGCTGAGCGATGCCGTCCGAACCAGGCGAGCAGGCCGCCACTGAGCAGAAACAGACCGGCGACGATGTAATAGGCCGTCCCGCCCAGGACGAGCAGGTAAGCGCCAAGTCCCGCCATCGCGAGGCCGAGCAGTCCCAAAACCGAAGCGAACAGAAGATAGAGCCATTTCCAGGCCGGATGCCCCTTGGCTTCACGGCCGTGCATAGGCATTGGTCCAGTTGGTCATCGCGTGCTTCGTTTCGGTGATGGATTTGCCAAGCAGGCGCGTGGCACGTACGCCGCATGCACAACCCAACGGCGCGCTTCACTGCCGGTTCCCGCAGGTTCAGAGACAGGACGTCGCAGTCTCCGGTCTTCGCGTCAGCGCACGAAGTGCGCCACCATTTCCACATGCGCGGTGTATTTGAACTGATCGACCGGCGTCACGCGCACGAGCCTGTAACCGCCTGCGATCAGGATCGCGGCATCGCGCGCGAAGGTCGCGGCGTTGCACGACACCGCGATGACCGTCTTCACCTTGCTTTTCGCGAGTTCGCGGGCCTGCGCCTCCGCGCCCTGCCGCGGCGGATCGAACACGACGACATCGAAAGGCGAGAGGTCGATCGGCTGCATCGGCAGCCGGAACAGGTCGCGCTTTTGGACCGTGACTTTCTTTAGTCCTGGCGTCGCCTGCGCCGCGCGGGACAGCGCATCGATTGCCGGCTGATCGCTGTCGATCGCGGTGACGCGCGTGGTCTCTGCAAGCCGCAGCGTGAACGGTCCGATGCCGCAAAACAGGTCGAGCGCGGTTTTGATTTTTCCCGCGCTTGCCGTGACCAGCCGTGCGAGCGTGTCCTCGCCTTGCGCCGTCGCCTGCAGAAATGGTCCCGGCGGCAGCGCCACCTGCGCTTGTCCCATCTGCACCAGAGGCGGGGCGATCAGCGCCACCATCTCGCCATGCCGGGTCATCCGTGCGATCCGCCCGGATGCCGCGACGCGCGCGAGTGCCGAAGCACGCGCCTGATCGAGTGGGCCCGAGCCGCGCACATCGATATCGAGGCCGTTCAGCGTTGCAGTGACATGGATGTCGAGCGGCTTCTTCAAAGGCCCGAGCAGATCGGCGATCGCCCAGGCGGCGTCGATGGCGCCCGTCATGCCGGGCGCGAGCACGGGGCAGCGGTCGATCGGCACGAGCGTATGCGCGCGCAACGCGGAGAAACCGACCTCGACAATTTCTTTCGTACCCTGCCGCGCATGCAGCACCGCGCGGCGGCGGCCTTCGCCATGCGCGTCGATCAGGTCGTCGACTGGCACGTCGATGCCGGCCTGTCGCAAGCCAGCGACCACGAGGTTGCGTTTCCACGCGCGGTAATGCGGCTCCGCCCAATGCTGGATGGCGCAGCCGCCGCAGACGCCGAAATGTTCACAGAACGGCGCAACGCGGTCGGGCGAGGGAACGACCACCCGCAGCAGATGCCGCCGGTCGGGATGGCCCTGCACGGCGTCGGCATCGACCGTTTCGCCCGGGAGCGTATAGGGGACATAAAGCGGCCCCTCCGGCGAAGACGCCACGCCGTCGCCGCGATGCCCGATATCCGAAATGACGAGCCGGTCCACCATGCTAGTGCCGCCGATTTGAAGTTCCTGCACTGCCTTCCGCAAGCTCCCGTCAGGAACTTCAAATCGAAAGCGGCACTGGAATCATAAACTTGCTAGTGCCCCTTGGTTTCCGAAGTTCATGTAAGCGATTGCTGCGACGTATCACGAACTTCGGAAACCGGGCACCAGTGTCATGCCCGGCTTTCGCCGGGCAGGGCAAGGCTGCTCCTGTCTCTTCCCATGCGATGCGATGTACCAGAAGCGAAGGCGCCGCCATGCTGCCGCCATGCTAGCGTATGAGCAATTGGGAGAACCACGATGTACGTATTCGCGATCGCCGCCGGATTGATGGCCGTGATCCACCTGATGGCAGCATTGCAGCGACCGCGTCCGGCCGTGATCGCGTCGGGTATCCTGTGGGCGCTCTACGCCTATTA
>CAZXJZ010000247.1:0-6813 GCA_964641065.1 uncultured Hyphomicrobiales bacterium
TGCGCTTCGGCATCGGCATGAACACCGACCACACGCTGGAAGAGGTCGGCCAGCAATTCTCGGTGACCCGCGAACGCATCCGCCAGATCGAGGCGAAGGCGCTGCGCAAGCTGAAGCATCCGTCACGGAGCCGGAAGCTGCGGTCTTTCTTGGACAATTAGCAGTGCTCGCGTTGGGGGGAGCCGAACTCACTTCGCCCAAACAGACTGGTGCCGAACGTGAGACGTCATTATTCCCGTATTATGCGGGGTTCTCGGAGTCGTTTGTCTCGGATGTTCTGCTGGCGCTCCAGATAGACCGGAGGCACACAGTGTTGGACCCGTGGAACGGGTCCGGCACGACTACATCTGTTGCGACGAAATTTGGAATAAGATCGACAGGCGTTGATATTAATCCCGCATTGGCTGTCGTCGCAAAAGCTCGATTGGCGCAGAAGTCGAACGTGAACGAAGTTCGCCGCTTGCTTGGCAATGATCGTTCGAAGGTGTCGCAAAAGTTTTTACGGGAAACCTGTGCGGCTGCATTTTCATCCAGAACTCGCTCATTATTATTGTTGGCGATTTTTCGAATAGTAAGAAGAAAGCTGCGCAATCAAGAGCGTGTATCGACAAATCCAACATGGTGGAATTTGAGTCGAGATGACGTAGTTCGTGTCGTTACATCAACGACAAATGCGCAGTTGAATTCAGAGTTGATGGATATGGCTTCGAAGTTGACACGGCGTGGCCCGGGACCCGCGGCGTCCTTAATTCAGGCGGACCTCCTTTCGCTGGCGTTGCCTCACTTGCGGGCGGACGCCATTATATCGTCGCCGCCGTATCTCACTAGAATTGACTACGTAATCCAACGCGATTTCTTGAGCCTAGTTGGCCTTCGGTAAATACTTTGCCGCAACTTGCCGTCGTTCTGAATTTTCCTGAAAGGCACATAATCAGCACCTCAATCCCAGCAGGTAGAGATGCATTGCAGAGCCTGCGCGCAGCGAGAAATTTTTACGCACATAGAAATTTGGATTCTAGAGCGGAACTTAGGCGGGAGTTTGGGGCTATGTTTGGCTGGACGAGTTTCGAGTCTCCGGCCACCGACATTCTCAATAGGAGAATTGGTCCATTCTCGAATATGTTTCTCTTTTGGTTAGAAGACTGCGAGCGAGTGGTTTCGGAAGTTTGTGATCACTGAGTCGCGCTTGACAATATTCCTAACTAAGACTATATCCCCATTTACCTCGTCCGCCGAGGGGCGCTCTCATGAGGCGTCGTGAGGGCGGGAATAAGGGGAGGGCGTTGCCGGAGATTCGGTGATGCCACCCCCTGGGCATGTGCGGGCAATTCCCGCGCGTGACCGGTACGGCGCCCGCGGGCCGGCTTCGCAAGCCGGCACTCGGGCGGCGCCGGGGCCCCGCCCGGAGGCACTACGGCCTCCTGCCGGGAGCCGGCTGACGCCATGCGCAGATCAACGCGCATGGAGGCAAAGCGCGGCCCGGCGCCGCAAGGAAAACGCCGTGATGGTGCGTCGGAAGACGCGGCGATCCGAAAGGATCGCACACTTGAAGGAAGGTTGCGTCGTCCGGCGCACCATTCCCCTCTCCTTCGTCGCGCGACATCGGGACAGCCCGATGCGCGCTGCGGAGAGGCCCGGCAACGGAAGGCGCGCCCGGCGCCTCAAATAATACGGGCGATGACGCGCGCGCTCTTGCACACCTACGGGCGCTCGGGAGCGCCCGCTTGCAAACAAAACGGGCGATGACGAGCGCTTTGTGCAAACAACACGGGCGCGCGTGTTGCTGGAATGTAAAGTTGCCGCGCGTGACTCATTTCAGCCGCTTTTGTCGCCGCGATTGGATGCGGGGATGAGAGGGGGCCTTCAAGGCATCGATCCGGATCAGGGCATCCGGACGCTATGCGCCTTCGGGGCTCGCGCGTTCAGTCCAGCGAAGGGTCATCATGCAAACGGGATCGGGCAGCGTGTCGGTCGCGGCAAGCCGGCAGCGCATCAGTGCGGCCTTGCTGGCGCTGGCGCTGACGGCTTTGAGCGGCACGGCGCAGGCGCAGGGCAAAAGCCAGGCGCGCGCGCAGGGCGAGGCGCAAGGACAGAGACTCGCTTCGTCCGACGCGGCCGGCATCCGCATCGTCGATTTCGACTGGATCGATGCGGCGCGCGGGCGCGCGGTGCCGGCGCGGCTGCACTGGCCGGCGGATATCGGTGCGAGCGCGCGGGTGCCACTGGTCGTGTTCTCGCATGGCATGGGCGGCTCGCGCCGCGGCTATTCCTATCTGGCGCGCGCCTTCGCCGCGCGTGGCGTCGCCAGCCTGCATGTCCAGCATGTCGGCAGCGACCGCTCGGTCTGGGCCGGCAATCCGTTTGCCATTGTGCAGCGGCTGCAGACTGCGGCGCAGGAAAGCGAGGCGCTGGCGCGCGGCAAGGACATCCGCTTCGCGCTCGATCGCGTGCTGTCGCAGGAGGCGGGGCCCTATGCGGCGCGGATCGATCGCCGGCGCATCGTCGCGGCCGGCCATTCGTATGGCGCCAACACCGCGCTGGTCGCGGTCGGCGCCGGCGTGATGCGCGACGGCCGGCGGCTGGAGGCGAAGGACCCGCGCTTCTCGGCGGCGATCCTGATCTCGTCGCCGCCGTTCTATGGCGAGAAGCAGCTGGCGCCGGTGCTGGAGAATGTCAGCGTGCCGACGCTGCATGTGACGGCGACCGAGGACGTGATCCAGATCCCCGGCTATTACTCGCCGGCGGCCGACCGGCTCGCGATCTACAACGCCATCGGCACGCCGCGCAAAGCCATCGCCGTGTTTCAGGGCGGCTCGCACAGCATGTTCACCGATCGCGCGGTGACCGGCGGGGTCGAGCTCAATCCGATGGTGAAGGCGGCCACCGCCGAGCTGGCGCTGGCCTTCCTTGGCGCGGTCTATGACGGCGACCGCGCGTCGATGTCGCGCTGGAATGACAAGTGGAAGCCGATCCTGGCGCTGGCGCCGGGGGTCTCGCCGCTGGCCGGTCCGGTCGCGCGGGCGGGTGCTGTGCGCTAGCGGCAGTCAAACCCCGCGCATCGTCGGCGGATTCGTGCAACAAGCATCACGTTGCCCCCGCCGGGGGCCGCACTGACGCTCCTTCGCATGTCCGTTTGACCGATGCTGTGCCTTCTGGTTGCCGATCTGCATTATTCGCTGCCGAAATTCGACTGGCTGCTGAAACAGGCCGGCAAGTACGATGTCGTGGTGCTGGCGGGCGATGCGCTCGATCTCGGCGCCATCGCCGATTTCCGGGCGCAGACTGCGGTTGTGCGGAAATATCTGGCGCGCATCAGCCAGACCACGCGGCTGATCGTCTGCTCCGGCAACCACGATCTCGATTCGCAGAGCGAGAGCGGCGAGAAGGTCGCGCGCTGGATCGACGAGCTGCGCGACGCCAATCTCGCGCGCGACGGCGACAGTCTCGTGATCGGCGATATGCTGTTCACCATCTGCCCGTGGTGGGACGGTCCGGTGGTGCGCGAGCGGCTCGCGGCGCAGCTTGCGCGCGATGCCGAACGCCGCGAGGGCCTGCGCTGGATCTGGATCCATCACGCGCCGCCGATCGATTCACCGACCAGCTGGACCGGCGCGAAATCGTTCGGCGATGCCGAGGTCGCGGGCTGGATTGCGCAGTATCGGCCGGACATCGTGTTCTCCGGCCACGTCCATCAGTCGCCCTTCACCAATGGCGGCTCGTGGGTGGACCGCATCGGTCCGACCTGGATCTTCAATGCCGGCTTCGAGTTCGGCACCATCCCGCCGCACATCCTGGTCGAGACCGCGCTCGGTGAGGCGGCATGGCTGTCGGCGATGGGCGTGCAGGTCGTGCAGCTCGACCAGCCGCTGGTGCGGCCGCTCGCATTCGCCAGCGCGTTGCCGGCTTGGGTCGGTGCGACGATCGCGCAAAGCGCGCCGAATCCGGCGGCCTGAGATCAGGCCTGATTTCAGACCTGCGGCAGGCCGCGGTCGCGGTCCGAGCCCGGATGGAAATCGCGCTCCTGCTGCAGCAGCAATGTCTCCAGCACCTCGCCGACCATCTCGAGGTGATCGCCGTAATGGGCAAATTGCCGCTTCAGGTCGACCAGATAGGTAGTGGCGGCATTCAACCGGTTGGCGAGCAGGCGCGCCACCAGCCACGACAATTCGGGATGCGCGCGGAAGAACGCCGCGGCATCCTCGATCACGTGAATGCGGCAGGGGCCGAGCGTACGCGCGGTCGCGGTATGCGGAATGTCGAGGAGGAGCGACATCTCGCCGACCAGCGAGCCCGGCTCGTCCAGCACCGTGATCTGGGTGTCGCCCTTGAGCACCTCGATGCGACCCTGCGCCAGCACGTAGACGCGGCCGGTCTTCTGTCCTTCGGCGAGCAGCAAGGTCCCGTCCGGAATCTCGCTGAGCGGAATGTCTTTGCAGTGATTCAGAATGGCGCGCATGTCCGGTCCTTCTGGAGCCGCATTCTAGCTGCGCAGCACCTCGTGCGGCTCGCCGGCGGCCGATACCTCCAGCCCAGCGTCACTCTGGGCGAGCCGGCGATAAACCTGCTCCAGCCTCAGGCAACGCGCGCGGCAGTCGTCGTCGCTGGTCTCGCGGGCGAGTTTGGCGCAGGCGAGGGCGCGTCGCAGCAGGAATTTCGGACTTGCCAACACGCGGCCTCCACGCTCGCACAGATATTGCATCGCACCATATTTTGGTTTGCGACGCAATAGTGACAGGGGAACTCAAGGGATCGGGAACTTAGGGATCGGAAACTCGCTACGTGCGCAGCGCCAGATGTGAACGCCGGGCGCGGTTCCGAGTTCCATTCTACAGACGCCCGGCTGCGTGCGGCTCAATCCGGGATGTTGGTTAAGCGGGGTCGCCACACGCCCAACACCACATTGGCGGTGGCGACCCCGAGCAGGATCCACAGCGACATGGTCTCCGCCGGCAGCGACACCGCCAGTTCCGAGACCGGCGCTTCACCCGCCAGCGCGCGGGCGGCCAGTTCGGCTTCCTGCTTCATCGGGCCCTGCACGCCGATGAAGCCATATTCGAACAGCAGGATGCCGGACAGCGCCTTGACCCAAGGCCATCCGACATTGTGGAAGGCGCGGTTGACGGCGATCGCCAGCAGGCCGGCGACCAGCGTCAGCATCAGCGAGGGCAGGAAGATCCAGGTGGCGACCCGGCTGATCGCCTCCCGCATCAGCGCGTATTGCGCGAGTTCGGCAGGCGCGGGCGTCATCTGCAGCAGCACCAGCAGGCAGGCCATCGCGCCCATCAGCCCGATGGCGCCCATGGTGTGCAGGAATTTCATCAGGCGTCGCATGGTGATGCGCCCGGTTTTGCGCGGCCAATCGTAAGCCCTGCCGAATTACGAGGCAAAAGCGCGCGGGTTTCGCGCGATGGGTCATGCGAACCTTCGCGCCGCTGCACCGTTGTCTCCGGGGCCATTCACTCACGGAGACACGCATGCCAGGACAACTGGACGGAAAACGCATCCTCATCCTCGCCACCAACGGCTTCGAGCAATCCGAGCTGGAACAGCCGCGCGACGCGCTGAAGGCGGCAGGCGCCGAGGTTCACATCGCCTCGCCGGAGCAGGGCGAGATCAAGGGCTGGGACAAGAAGGACTGGGGCCGGCCGGTGAAGGTCGACAAGGCCCTGTCCGCAGTGAAGGCCGCCGATTACGACGCTATCGTGCTGCCCGGCGGGCAGATCAATCCGGACGTGCTGCGCACCGACAAGGACGCGCTCTCGCTGATCAAGGCGTTCTTCGACGCCGGCAAGACGGTGGCCGCGATCTGCCACGCGCCCTGGCTGCTGATCGAGACCGGCATCGCCAAGGGGCGAAAGATGACGTCCTATGCCTCGATCAAGACCGACGTGATCAACGCCGGCGCGCAATGGGAGGATTCCGCGGTGGTGACCGATAACGGCGTCATAACGTCGCGTAATCCGGGCGATCTCGACGCCTTCTCGAAGAAGATCATTGAGGAGGTGCGCGAAGGCCGGCACCAGCGCCGCGCGGCGTAACCCGTTGTTTGAAAGACTGCCGCCGGAACGGGCAAGGGACCGAGAAAAGGCCGTCCGTTCCGGCCGCTGCGGCGGTCCGCTCTCTTCTAAAGCCACAATTGGCATGCGATATTGCGCCGAATCCGGTTTCGAGGCACCCCCGCATGCTTGTCCGACTGATTGCCAAGGTCCTGGCCCTGCCATTCGCGCTCGGTCTTCTGGCCAGCCCTGCGCTGTCTGCCCAATGCGGCGGCGATTTCAACCGCTTCATCGCGGAGTTTTCACGAGAGGCGGCGGGGAAGGGCATCTCGCAGCCCGTGATCGCGCAGGCCTTCGGCGGCATCACTGTCGATCCGAAAGTGATGGAATTCGACCGGCGGCAGCGCGGCACCTTCAAGAAAAGCTGGGAGGATTATGCCCGCACCCGCGTCGGCCCGGCCCGCATCAAGCGGGCCAAGGCCATGATGCAGAAACATGCGGCCCTGCTGGGGCGCGTCGAGCAGCAATTCGGCGTGCCGAAGGAGCTGATCGTCTCGATCTGGACGATGGAGACCGACAACGGCGCCGATATGGGCAAGATGCCGATCGTGCGCACGCTCGCGACACTGGCGCATGACTGCCGGCGCACCGATCTGTTCCAGCGCGAATTGTTCGCGGCGCTGCAGATCCTGCAGCGCGAGGACCTGCCGTTGAAGGAAATGATCGGCGCCTATGCCGGAGAGATCGGCCAGACCCAGTTCCTGCCGTCGTCCTATATCAAATACGGGGTCGATTACGACGGCAACGGCCATGTCGA
>CAZXJZ010000248.1:0-6810 GCA_964641065.1 uncultured Hyphomicrobiales bacterium
ATCCTGATATGTGGCCGCCCCCGGCCTTGCGTCCCCTCATCGACGACGTAATCCCCAAGACGCGATTCAACTTGGTCTTCTTGGTCTTCATCCAGCGTAGTCTTTATTTCAGTCCGATCAGCATCCCGAACCGATCAGTCCCGCAGTCTGCATCCGGTTGAGGTCTTCGTCCAACCAAGACTTGGTCCAACCAGGACTTCATCCAACTTAAGTCTTCAGCACCCGCACGCCAGATCTACTTCTTCTCCATGACGCATTGCAGAGGATGGTGATGTTTGCGGGCAAAGTCCATCACCTGCGTCACTTTTGTTTCGGCCACCTCGTAGGTGAAGATGCCGCATTCCCCGATGCCATGATGATGGACGTGCAGCATGATCTGGGTTGCAGCCTCGCGATCCTTGTTGAAAAATCGCTCCAGCACATGAACCACGAATTCCATCGGCGTGTAGTCGTCGTTCAGCAATAGCACCCGGTACATGCTCGGGCGCTTGGTCTGCGGCCGCGTCTTGGTGATGACGGCGGTGCCCGGCGCGTTGGAATCGTGCCGCTTCTTGCGGTCGTCGTCGGCCATTCGCGGCGCGTGTTGCGGCTCGCGACCCGACCAACGCAGGCGGGACGAGACGGGTTCGGAAAAAGGCATGGCAGTTTCGGGCATTCGCACAGCTTCGCGCGTCGTGATCGGGTTTTGGCCAGGTCGCAGCCACACTCATAGTAATGCGGGAGCAAGCGCTGTGCCAGACCGGCGGAAATAGGCGACGCCTGCAAAAACGCAAGGCCGGCGAACGACTTGGGGATAGTGGTGCGCGGTGGCACCAGCGTCCCTGAAAGCACCCATGATCCTCAGAAATACGGATAAATCGCGGCAAAAGCTCCGAAAACCGTTCCAAATCGCGGCATCGTTCCTCAACGTCTGAGATCAGATAGTGACGCCGGTGAGAATGATCCGAGTGTCGGAGCCGGCGGCATGTTGCCTTTAGGTTTGCGTGGACGATTCGCTGTGCGGCTTGCCGGGCGGTTTTTCAGGTGCATCGACGGGGGCGCCGCCCCGTTCCTGGCCCTCTCGCTAATCCCCTTGATGGGTTTCACCGGCGCCGCGATCGACTACGCCCGCGCCAATGCAACCAAGGCCGCACTGCAGGCAGCCCTGGATTCAACCGGACTGATGCTCTCCAAGCGCGCGGAAACGATGCCGGCCGGCGATCTCGCAGCCGCAGCGACCGCGCTATTCAACGCGCAATTCAATCGTCCCGATGCACAGAATGTCACGATCACCCAGCAATTCAGCACCGCCCAGCAAGGCAGCTTTACCCTGAAGCTGATCGGGACGGCGACGGTTCCCACCCGTTTCGCCACCCTGGTCGGGACCTCGGAGCTTACGGTGTCCGCGACCTCCGAGATCGTCTGGGGGATCAAAAGGCTGAACCTCGCCCTCGCGCTGGACAACACCGGATCTATGTCCTCCAGCGGCAAGATGGCCGCACTGAAAACCGCCGCGCATAACCTGCTCGATACCCTGCAGGCCGCCGCCAAGCAGCCCGACGACGTCAAGGTGTCGATTATCCCCTTCGCCACCGACGTGAATATCGGCGTCAACTACAAGGATGCGTCCTGGGTCGACTGGGAACAATGGGAGAATGTGAACGGCACGTGTTCGTACTCCTCCTACAAGACGAAGACGTCGTGCCAGAATGCCGGCCGGACATGGACCGTCGCCTCCAGGAATACCTGGAACGGGTGCGTGTGGGATCGCGACCAGAATTTCGACGTGCAGAACACCGCGCCCGGCGCCGCGCAGGCGACCAAGTTCCGCGCCCACCAGGCGAGCAATTGCCCGACTGCGCTGATCCCGCTCACCAGCGACTGGAGCGCGCTTCACACCAAGGTCGATGCGATGACGCCGGCCGGCAATACCAATGTCGCGATCGGCATGGCCTGGGCGTGGCAAACGATCTCGGCGGTTGAGCCGATGAATGCGCCGGCCCCCGCCCCCGACCTCGATCGGGTGATCGTGCTGCTGACCGACGGGCAGAACACCGAGAGCCGCTTCTCCACCTCGCAATCGTCGATCGATTCCCGGACCGAGAAAGTCTGCGCCAACGCCAAGGCGGACAACGTCAAGGTCTATACCGTGCGCGTGATCAACGGAAACGCCACGCTGCTGCGCAATTGCGCCACCAAGCCGGAATGGTTCTACGACGTCGACGAGGCTCAGCAACTCAACGCCGTGTTCTCCTCGATCGCGCAGAACCTCGCCAATCTGCGGATTGCGAAGTAAGGGGTGCTTCGACCGGGGGCGAGCAACGCGCGATCGGCCGGTGCCGGCTATCCATGCGGGCCGCTTGCCAAGGTCGGTTGCATCGTCCGGTTGGGGTTACCGCTCCGCGCACCATTCGATTTTGAGCGTATCCGTTTACGAATTTTAACGACTTTTCCCGGTCGCATTTTACAGATGTTTCAGGCGGGTGGCTTACAGGTCAGGCTGACCAACAGCCCCCGGTACGCCCATGAACATGATGTCCCGCCTGCGTTCCGCCCTTTCCCGGTTCGGCCTGTTTCGTCGGGATGACCGCGGCAACGTGATGATCACGTTTGCGCTGGCGATCATTCCGGTGATCGGCGCGGTTGGCGCGGCGGTCGACTACAGCCGAGGCAACTCGGCCCGCACGTCGCTTCAGAGCGCGATCGACGCCGCGGCACTGTCGCTCGCGCGCGAGGTCACGAAGTTGACCCCGGCCCAGTTGAACCAGAAGGCGCTCGATTACGTTCAGGCCAACCTGAATAATGCCCAAATCAAAGACCTGAAGGTGACGCCTACATTCACCAGCGACCCCGGCGGTGAGTTGAAGCTCAAGGCCGAAGGCAAGATCAACACCACGATCGCGGGTGTACTCGGCATCACGCAAATGGACATCGGGACCGACGTCACGATCAAATGGGGCAACACGCGGCTGCGGGTCTCGCTTGTTCTCGACACCACCGGCTCGATGAACAGCGCCGGCAAGATGCCGGCGCTGAAGACCGCGGCCAAGGACCTGCTGTCCGAATTGCAGACCGCCGTCACCAATCCCGGTGACGTCTATGTGTCGATCATACCGTTCAGCAAGAACATCAATGTCGGCAAAAGCAACTGGAATGCCAACTGGCTCGACTGGACCGATTGGGAGGCCGAGCCGATCATTCTCGACACGGACGAAGGAGGCTCGAAGCCGAATTCATGGTACACTACCGATAAGGGGGGTTCCTGTCCGTTCGGAACCAGTACCAGCAACTACGGCTTCCGCTGTGTATCGCAGCCCCAGGGCACGTCGAACGTCAACAATGTGCCATCGAGCGGCAATTACAGCGGCCTGATCTGTCCCGGAACCGACAGCGGCGGGAAGAAATCCAACAAGATCGGGATCATCTATAACGGCTGCTACAATACATGGACGAAATGTGTCGGCAGCAATTGCGCCTGCACCAGCACGAACACCTCCATCTGCAACTGTACCGGCAGCGGTTCAAGCAAGACCTGCCAGACCAAGGGCAGCTACGTCGAGCACACCTGGCGCCCGACCAACACCAACGCGACCTACACACCGGCTCTCACCATGAACGGCAGCGTCCCCTACGCAACGCCGGCGCGCAGCACCTGGACCGGATGCATCACCGATCGCGGTACCACCTCGGGACCGAGCAACGATTACGACCGCAAGGTGACGACGCCGAGCACCAGCGTTGCCGCGTCGCTGTTCCCGGCCGAGCAAAACGAGAATTGTTCGCCGGAGGTGACAGCGCTCAGCTACAACTGGACCAGCATGAATGCTGCGATCGACGGGCTCTTCCCGAAAGGCGCCACCAACCAGCCGATCGGACTCGTCTGGGGCTGGCAGTCGCTCGTCGGTGGCGGCCCTTTCCCTGCCCCGCCTGCCAAGGACCCGAACTTTCAGTACAAGGAAGTGATCGTGCTGATGTCCGACGGCTTGAACACCCTCGACCGATGGTACGGCAACGGCTCCAGCACCAACACCTCGGTCGATCAGCGCATGTATCAGTCCTCGAGCGTCGGCACCTGCGCCAATGTGAAGGCCGCGGACATCACGATCTATGCCGTGCAGGTCAACACGGGCGGCGACCCGACGTCGACGCTTCTGAAAAATTGCTCGGGCGACAAGAAAACGTCCGGCGACAAATTCTGGATGGTTACGAGCGGCGCGGGCCTGATCGACGTCTTTCAGCAGATCGGCAAGGAATTGTCGCAGCTCAGAATCGCGATGTGATCGTCTCGCTCCCGACGTGACGTTCCAAAATACAAAAGCCCGGCCAAACGGCCGGGCTTTCATTTCTGCGGATGAACGCGGGTGATTACTTGGCCGGGGTCATCTTGGCCAGATAGCCCTCGTAGGGCTTGTAGGCTTCCTTGGCGAGATCGACATAAAGCTCGCCGATCTTGGTCGCCTGCGCGACGAAGCCTTCATAGGCGCTCTTCACGTAGTCCTGCTGGATCTCGACCGCCTTCTCGACGGACTTGGTGCCGAACAGCTTTTCGAGTGCGGCAGTGCCGTCTTCGAACGCCTTCTTGGAATAGTCGGCGCTCTCGACCGCGATCGCCTGTACGCCCTTGGACAGCGTGCTGAACGCATTCATGCTGGCGTCCACGCTTTCCTTGCTGAATTTCTGGAAGTCGTCGATCGACTTGGTATCGAAGTTGTTCATGTGATTTGCCCTTTGCGCCGGCCCGCAAGGCCGCCTTGTCCGCGACTCCGGCCAGATACTGGCCGTCACGGAACTAATTATGTTGCACCGCACAATAATTCAAGGACTTTTTTTGCAACGCAAACGAATTCATTAACCATCGGATTTTATTAACTTTTTAGAAATGCCACGCTCCTACCTTGATTGACAGTGGATTATCGGCCGCGCCCGGCACGCGGCCGGGATCGTTCGACCGCCCTAGGGGGAAATCAATCGGGCGCTCATGCGCCCCAGTGAGCGGGAAGACGGGTTGACCATGTTTCGCGTATCGACCGAGGCCTCGTTCGGGCTGCGTTGTGGTGTTGCCGTGCTGGCCATCGCCTTTGCAGCCCTATCCTTGTCGGCGACAGACGCTGACGCGCGCAGCAAGCGCAAATCCGTCAAACGCAGTGTGGCGGCGACCTCGACCTCCGACGCGCGCTATGCCGATATCGTGGTCGACGCCAACACGGGCGACGTGCTGCATTCGACCAATGCCGATGCGATCCGCCACCCGGCTTCGCTGACCAAGATCATGACGCTGTATCTGCTGTTCGAGCAGCTCGAGGCAGGCCGGGTCAAACTCGATACCCAGATGGAAGTTTCGGCCAATGCGGCGAGCCAGGCGCCGACCAAACTCGGCGTTCGCGCAGGCCAGACGCTGATGGTCGAGGATGCGATCAAGGCATTGGTGACGAAATCCGCCAACGACGCATCCGTGGTCATCGCCGAGCATCTCGCCGGATCCGAAGAGGACTTCGCCAGGTTGATGACGCGCAAGGCCCGCGCGCTGCGCATGACACGGACCGTCTACAGGAACCCCAATGGGTTGCCCAATCCCGCACAGGTCACGACCGCTCGCGACCAGGCGCTGCTTGGACTTGCGATCCAGGAACGCTTCCCGCGCTATTACCGGTATTTCGCGACCCGGAGCTTCGTCTATCGCGGCGTGCGGATGTCAAACCATAACCGGCTCCTGGGAAGTGTCCCGGGGGTGCACGGCATCAAAACCGGCTACATCCGCGCATCCGGCTTCAATCTCGTCAGCGCCGTCGACCGCGGCGACCGCCGGATCGTCGCAGTGGTTCTCGGCGGCACCTCCGCCGGATCGCGCGATGCAAGAATGCGCAGCCTGATCGAGCAGAAAGTCATGCTCGCCTCGGTCAAGCGCACCGCGCCCAAGATCGTCGAGGTGGCCGAAGCCTCGCCGCCGCTGCCGCAAGCCTCGCCGTTTCCGAAGCCGTTGCCTGCCCAGGCCGTGCCTGCGGAAAAGCCGACTAGGGTGGCCTCTGCCGCGCCGGCCCGCGGCGAACCGCTCTCGCTCACGCCCACCGCGGTCGAGACCCGCGCGGCGCCCGCACAGAACGAGCATCCGGCTCCCGGTTCGACCGAGCCGATCAAGCCGCATCTCGTCCGGACCTTCTCGGTTCAAGCCGGTATGTCCAAGACCGTCGCCGCCATGTCCATGCTGTCGCCTGAACCGATCACCGGGCGCAGCGCGCTTGTTGCTGGGGCGCCAGCCTCTCCGCAGCGGGAAACCGATGGACGCAACGCGGATGCTCTCCCGCCCCCGCCGCCGGGCTCTCGCCCGGGCGTATTGGGCGTGTTGTCCTCGAAAGATGTGTCGCAGCCGCCGGCCCAGCGAACTGTGACCGCATCGGTAGCACCGATGGCACCTGCCGCTGCGTCGTCCCGCGAGCCCACCGGGACCATCTCGGCCGGTTCGACGCCGGCCGAGAGCAAGCCGCGGTTGAGCGGTTGGGTGATCCAGGTTGGCGCGTTCGGGGATCGCGACGAAGCCCGCGAGAAGCTTGCCATGGCGCAGAGCAAAGCCGGCAACCTGCTGCGCGGCGCCGCCCCCTACACCGAAATCTTCACGAAGGGAGACAAGCGCTATTACCGCGCCCGATTCGCCGGACTGAAAGAAAGCGCCGCCGACCAAGCCTGTAAAGAATTGCAAAAGAATAACATGGCATGCTTCGCCACGAGGAACTGATTGGACTGAGCGTAACCGTAAGCGTGCGTTGTGTGGGGTGACTAGCGATGGCGTTTGAGAAGAAGATCCTTGGCCTGATTGACCCGCGCCGCGAGATACGT
>CAZXJZ010000249.1:0-1930 GCA_964641065.1 uncultured Hyphomicrobiales bacterium
CGGCCGACGAATTCCAGCCGGCCTTTAGCGCCTTCAAGGTCTTCCATGGCTTCGAACACGGCGTCCGGCGGCGTCCCGGTGACAATGGCAAGGCCCGCCGCAACCAGCGCATTCTCGATCTGGAATTCGCCGACCAAAGGCAGATGCAGTTCGTGCCGCCGCTGGTCGAATTGCAGCGTGATCTTCTGCGCATAGCCGTCGACTTTGCTTTTCACGACATGCAGATCGTCGCCGTCTCGACCGACCGTGAATACCCGCAAGCCGCGACGGGATGCAGCCTCGATCACGCGCCGCGCCTCGGCATGATCGGCGGACACCACCGCGGCGCCGTCCGGTGCGATCAGCTCCTCGAACAGGCGGAGCTTGGCGCGCAAATACGACTCGAGATCGGGATGGTAATCGAGATGATCGCGGCTGAGATTAGTAAAGCCGCCGGCCGCCACGCGAACGCCGTCGAGCCGGTATTGATCAAGCCCGTGCGAGGAGGCCTCCATCGCCAGATGGGTAACGCCTTCGCCCGCAAGTTGGTCGAGCGTGCGATGCAAGGCCACTGGATCGGGGGTCGTCAGCGACCCGTAGGTCTCGCCCGCCGGCGACACCACGCCGATGGTGCCGATACTGGCGGCCGCGCAACCGGCACTCTCCCAGATCTGCCGGGCGAACGCGGCCACCGACGTCTTGCCGCTGGTGCCGGTGATTGCAGCGATTGTCGCCGGCTGACGCGGATACAATTTAGCCGCCGCCAGCGAGAGAGCCCGACGCGCATTGGGAACCGCAATCACGGGGATCGCGGCTGTGGCATCGCCGCGTTCGGCCAGGATGGCGGCAGCTCCGGCATTCACCGCATCCCCCGCAAAGCGCAGGCCATCGGCCTTGGCGCCTGAAATCGCCACGAACAGGTCGCCGGGCTTGACCGCGCGGCTATCGGCAGTGACGCCGCCGATGTCGATGGCGCCGGTTGCGGGATCGATGGTGGCGAGGCCGGAGAGGATGTCGGAGAGCTTCATCGCGGCGATGTTTCACGCCCCGGGCGGTGGGGCAAGGGGCCAGCAGAAAGAAATAAAGACGCCCTCTTCATGCCGGCATCAAGGTCTTGCCATGAAAGCGTGGATCGCCCGCCGGCCGTCATGGCGCGGCGAAGTTTCCTACCGCGCCCGGGCAGAGGCGGTCGCGGCCAAGATCTGCCGGTCCGCCGTGGGCAGGTCGAAACGCGGCGCGATTCCCAGCATCGGCGCAATCTTGGCGATAACCTTTCCAGTGGCCGGCGCGGCGTTCCACCCCGACGTGGCGTAGCCCTTGGTTTCCGCCGAGGGCTGCGGCTCATCCAGCATGATCAGGATGAGATAGCGCGGCTTGTCGGCCGGCAACACCGCGGTGAAACTCGTCAATAGCTTGGTCTTGGAATAGCGTCCGTTGATCACCTTCTCGGACGTGCCGGTTTTGCCGCCGACATAAAAGCCCTTTACTTCGGCCTTCTTTGCCGATCCGACCTCGGCGTTGAGCCGCATCAGGTAACGCATGCGCTCCGACGTCTCGGGCTTGATCACATGGCGCGCGAGCTTGTTCGCCTCCTCCTCGCTCCGTTTGAGGAAGGTCGGCGGGATCAGCTTTCCGCCGTTCATCAATGCGGAAATGCCCATCACAGCCTGCAGCGGTGCCACCGACAGGCCGTGGCCGAAAGCGATGGTGACGGTGTTGATCTCGCCCCAGCGTTTCGGCACCAGCGGTTCGGCGCTTTCCGGAATTTCGGTGCGCAGCCGGTCGAGCTGACCCATCTTCTTGAGATACGCCTTGTGATGCTCGACGCCGAGCCCGAGCGCCATTCGCGCGGTGCCGATATTCGAGGAATAAGTAAACACTTCGGGCAGCGACAATACGCGGCGCTGAGCGTGAAAATCATTGATCCGGAAGCGCCCATACTGGAGCGGTG
>CAZXJZ010000249.1:1940-6787 GCA_964641065.1 uncultured Hyphomicrobiales bacterium
CCCGCGCATCGAGCGCCGAGCCGAGCGTGTATTTGCCGGAATCGAGCGCCATCGCCAGCGTCAACGCCTTGAAGGTCGAACCCATTTCATAGACGCCGGTGGTCAGCCGGTTGATGCGGTCCTTGTCCAGCGCTTCGCGCGGATCGTTCGGGTCGTAATCGGGCACCGAGACCATCGAAATGATCTCGCCGGTATTGACGTCGGTGACCAGGCCGGCCGCCGCCTTGGCCTTATACTTCTCACGCGCGGCGAGCAGTTCGGTACGTACGGCATGCTGCACGCGCAGGTCGACGGCGAGTTCCACCGGCTTCTGTTGGCGGTCATTGGCGAAGCCAAGCGAATGCAGGTCAGCAAGACCGCTGCGGTCGAGCCATTTCTCGATCCCCGCGATGCCTTGATTGTCGATATTCACATGCCCGATCACATGCGACACCGACGCGCCGTTTGGATAGACCCGCTTGTTCTCGGATCGGAAACCGATGCCGGGAATGCCCAGCCGGTGAATTTGCTCGCGCTGCGCCTTGGTGATTTCACGCTTCAACCAGACGAAGCCCTTCTTCGATGACAGCCGTTCTCGCAATTCGGTCGCGTCCATGTCCGGCATGGTGGCGGTCAGCAATTCCACCGCCTCGTCGACATCGATGATTCTGCGCGGCTCGCCAAAGAGCGAGGGCATGCGCACATCGGTTGCCAGAACTTCGCCGTTACGGTCGAGAATATCGGGCCGCGCGGTGGCAACGATATCGCCGCCGCTGCGTCGCCCGCTCTGCCCGTCCGAGGTCGAGGCGAGATAGACCAGCCGCCCCGAAATCACCATGTACACGCAGGCGAAGGCGACAATGACCAGTCCCACCCGGGCGCGGCTTTTGACCTCGCGATCGACATTCTGGCCGTAGAGCAGCCGCTGCATCAGCGGCTTTTTCGGTGCGGGTACCGGAGCTGTCTGCGTCATTGGCCGCCCCGTTCGGTGATAGAGCCGGTCGGAACAGCGTCGCTCTCGCCGATCAGGGCGGCGATCGGATCGAAGGGCACTTCCGGCTCCGGTTTTTTCCGCTCCGGCAGGTTGGCCAGATCGTCGATCTGAGACGCTTCGAGCGGCTTCAGTTGCAGATGGCGCTGTGCGATGTCCTCGATGCGGCTCGGCGAAACGAGTTTCGCCCAGTCCGCACGCAATGCCGCGATCGCATCTCGCTCTCGCCTGATCTCGCCACGCAGCTTCGACAGCTGTTCGGCCTGCATGGTGGCCTCGAACTTGATGTCGTAGACATAGCCCGCGGCCAGGATCAGCGCGACGATCACGAACAGATGCAGGATGCGCATGGTCATCGTCCCCGCATCGCCTCCGCAAGCGTGGGAATGCCGCGCACCATGTCTTCGACCTCTGCTTCACGCGCTGGCGCGTCGTTTCGCTGCGCTGAGCGCAGCTTGGCGGATCGTGCACGCGGATTGTCACTGATTTCCTGATCGCTCGCGACGACTGGCTTCCTTGTCAAAAGCGTGAAGGTTGGCTGCGGGCCCTCCGCCAAGGGGGCATGACGCGAACCGGCCACCATGCGGGTGCGGTCGGCGAAGAAAGACTTGACGATACGATCCTCCAGCGAATGGAACGATATCACCACCAGATTGCCGCCGGACTTGAGAATGCGTTCGGCGGCGGAGAGCGCGCCCGCGAGTTCAGCCAGTTCCTCGTTCACGAAAATGCGCAAAGCCTGAAAGGTGCGCGTGGCTGGATGGATTTGCCCTGGGCGCGCGTGAACGATGCGCTCGACGATCGCGGATAACTGCCGGGTGGTGAGGATCGGCGCTTCCTCGCGCGCTCGAACGATCGCGCGTGCGATCGGCCGGGCGAACCGTTCTTCACCGAGCCGCGCGATAATGGCTGTGAGGTCGCGCTCGGTCGCGACCGCGATCAGGTCGGCAGCACTCGGCCCGTTACCGCCCATGCGCATATCGAGCGGACCCTCGTGACGGAACGAAAAGCCCCGCCCGGCCTCGTCGAGTTGCATCGACGACACGCCGACATCGAGAACCACACCGTCTACGGTGTCCTGACCAGCGCGCTGCGCCACGACATCGAGATTGGAAAAGCGATCCTCGGCCAGCGTCAGACGCCCCGCCGAGCTGGCAACCAGATCGGCGCCGCCGGCAATCGCGCTCGGGTCGCGGTCGATGCCGATCACTCTGCAATCGGCGGCATCCAGGATCGCGCGGGTATAACCGCCGGCGCCGAAGGTGCCATCGATATAGACACCACCGTCACGAACGCCGAGATATTGCAGCACCTCTGCGGCGAGCACGGGAATGTGCCGGACCAGTCCGCCATCGACGGCGTTTCCGCCGTCGCGGTCCGTCATCATTCCCGTACCCCTTGCGGGTTCGCCGCACGCTCGGAGCCGAGCCGCTTCTTCAGCGCGCGCATCTTCCCAATGGCCTCGGAAAGGCGTGCGCTGAAACGGTCCGGCGCCCAGATCTGGAATTTGTGGCCGAGCCCCACGAACGCGACCGCGTCCATGATCCCGGCATGGTCCTTGAGTTGATCGGAGAGGGTCACCCTGCCCTCGCCATCCATCTTCAAAATCTCGCTGGTGGCGTAGAGCGCGGTCGCGAATTGCTCGCGCTCCTCCGAAAACGGCGGAAACCGTTCCATCAGCGCCTCGATATCCGTCATCAAGCTGCGCCCGCCCGCTTCCACTGCAGGCCGGTCGAGCGCGGGGTAGCAGAACAGACCCTCGGCGCCCTCGCGCGCGAGCACAGCGCGAAAGGATGCAGGCACCGAAACCCGCCCCTTGGCGTCCAGCCGAAGAACGAAATGGGAAAAGAATCTGTCCACCGGCGGTTCCAGTGTCCGCACTGCCGGACCACCCGTGCGGCCCGCAGCGCCTGTATGGGACGATTTGGGCTATCATGGGACACAATGGGCGTCAATGGAACCGGGATGGAGCGGCGCGAACCCCATTGAGCCTGCTTAACCTTAAGGAAGGTTAAAGCCGGCCGCGATCACGGATCAAAAACGACCACACGAAGTTCCGATCCGGACGGCGTTCTGCATTGCGCCAGAACCAGAACGCGATGTGAGGCACGCAAATTTTCGGAACGTCGAGCCACGGCATGCGTTGATTTGCCAGTGCGGCTCTCGCCACCGGATCGTGAGCGCAAGTCTTCAGTGCACACCAGTTTCAATTAACAGGAGCGACACATGCTGAAAAAGATCATGATCACCACCGCATTGAGCGGGCTGATGGTCGGCGGCGCGCTAGCGCAGACGCCAACAACCCAGCCGATGTCCCCAAGCCAGCCGCAGGCGACGCAGCCGGCGATGCCGGGCGTGAAGGACGCGGAGCGGGCAGCCCAGTCCAGCCCGTCGATGGGCGCGGGTGATGCCAAGTTCATTAACGCGCAGGGTACCGATCAGTGGCTGTCGTCCAACTTCATTGGCGTTGACGTCGTTGGGCCCGATAATCAGAAGATCGGCGACATCACCGATATTCTGTTCGAGAAGAACGGCAATGTTGTCGGCTACGTGGTCGGCGTCGGCGGCTTCCTCGGCATCGGCGCAAAGAACGTGGCGCTGGCACCGACCTCGTTTGAGGTTGTCGCCGATACGGACCGCGCAACCACGGGCTCCGCTGCGACCGCGGCGCGCGCCGACGATGTCAAGCTTAAGCTGAACATGACCAAGGATCAGCTCCAGCAGGCCGCCTCGTTCGAATCGAAGCGCGAGCAGGATTCCAAGGCGCGCGCGGCGTCGCAGCCGGCACCAGGCGGTATGAATAACCGCCCGGCGACTCAGCGCTAACAGCGGCATATTTCGAAGATCAAGGCGGCCGGTCGATCCTTCGACCGGCCGCTTATTGCGTGGCCTGCCCGCACGCTGATTTGCGTCGCTCGCACGCGAACCGTTACAACGTCCGGAGCAACAAGGAATTCTGGACGCCGCTATGACTGCATTCGAACCGGACACCATGCTCGTAGACCGCGTGGTGCCCTCCCCTAACCATGGCGAGCGCGCCGGCAACCGTCTGCCGGACATGATCCTGCTGCACTATACCGGCATGCCGGACGCCGATAAGGCGCTGGAGCGACTTTGTTCGC
Source organism: uncultured Hyphomicrobiales bacterium (assembly GCA_964641065.1). Lineage (GTDB taxonomy): Bacteria > Pseudomonadota > Alphaproteobacteria > Rhizobiales > Xanthobacteraceae > Pseudorhodoplanes. The sequence continues at coordinate 6,033 of CAZXJZ010000249.1, forward strand.
CGGACAGCGAAGTGTCCTGCCACTACTTCATCACCGAAGACGGCCGTATCATCCAGTGCGTCCCGGAGGCGCGCCGCGCCTGGCATGCGGGCGAAGCGAGTTGGGCCGGCGAGACCGATATCAACTCGTGTTCGATCGGCGTTGAGATTGCCAATCCCGGTCATGATCACGGATATCCGGACTTTCCGAAACGGCAGATTGCGGCTGTCGCCGCGTTGTGTCGCGCCATCATGCGTCATCGCTATATCCGGCCTGAACGCGTGTTGGCGCATTCCGACGTCGCGCCCTCGCGCAAGTGCGATCCTGGTGAGAAATTTCCCTGGATGATCCTTCACCGCGCCGGGATCGGCCAATGGGCGAAGCCTGCCCCCATCGTGCCGGGACCGAGTTTTGAGTTCGGCGATTCAGGGGACGCGATCAAGAGTTTCCAGACGGTGCTTCGCGACTACGGCTATGGCATCCAGGCCGACGGCTATTTCGACCAGAGTACCCGTGACGTGGTGGCCGCTTTCCAGCGGCACTTCCGCCCGGCCCTGATCGACGGCAAGCTCGATTCGTCTACATTGCTCACCTTGCGCGCCCTGATCGAAGCCTCGCGCTTCGGCCGCGCCTCCCACGCGAACCCGGCAGCAGACACGCAAACCGAACCGCAGACTTGACGTCGCGCGGTTTCGTCCCCATCCCATCGGTTGTCAGTCGACTGGACGGCCGCTCCGCCATTGTCCCGAAAGGGCGGCGGGGAGGAAAGTCCGGGC
>CAZXJZ010000250.1:0-6781 GCA_964641065.1 uncultured Hyphomicrobiales bacterium
CACGACGAACGTACCGTTGTTCGTCATCAGCGGGATGTCGCCCATATAAACATCCTGCTCCTTGATGTCCTTCACGGAGCGGGCGCCGGTCTCCTCGTCCACATCGAATACGATCAGGCGCAGCGTGACCTTCAGCGGCGCCGCATAGGTCATGCCGCGCTGACGGCACTCGTCAACGTCGTATTTCGGGGGATCGAACTCGTAGCTGACGAAGTCGAGCTGCGAGGTGTTGGAAAAATCCTTGATCGGGAAGACGGATTTAAATACCGCCTGCAGCCCCTCGTCGGGCCGTCCGCCCGGAGGCGGCGTGACCAGCAGGAACTGGTCATAGGACGCCTTCTGAACCTCGATGAGGTTCGGCATCTCCGCCACTTCCTGAATTTTTCCGAAAAACTTCCTAACGCGCTTCCGACCGATAAATGTCTGCGTCTGCGCTTGCGCCATCGTGTCTTTCTCTCGTCTGTCGCTATGGAGACAGCCGGGACGACTCTCCGAACGGCCGCCATCATCGCGGCCATCAGGACAGGCGTCGGGGTGCCTGCGTTCTAGATGATTCGAGCCAACTCGAACCAAAGCATGCGGCCGCTTAGCGGCACGATAAGGGGATGTGGGACCGTATATGGGTCCCACACCCCCTGTGTCTAGGGCCAATCGGAGGATTCGGGCGGAAATGTAAAGATTTCCGACCCGGTTCCCCTCACATTGACGTCAAATCCTGGCCAGGAGGCTATCGCGACCGGAAACCCGCATCGCGAAACCCTCGCCTCGGACCTCAGCAAGCAATCGCTTACTTCAGCTCCACCTTGGCGCCGGCCTTCTCAAGGGTGGCCTTCATCTTGTCGGCCTCTTCCTTGTTGACGCCTTCCTTCACGGGCTTCGGCGCGCCTTCGACCAGATCCTTGGCCTCCTTGAGGCCCAGACCGGTGAGAGCACGCACTTCCTTGATGACCTCGATCTTCTTGTCGCCGGCCGAAGCCAGAACGACGGTGAACTCGGTCTTCTCTTCGGCAGCAGCGGCACCGCCGCCGGCACCCGGAGCTGCGGCAACGGCAACCGCGGCAGCAGCCGAGACGCCCCACTTCTCTTCGAGCATCTTGGCGAGTTCAGCGGCTTCGAGGACGGTGAGCGACGAGAGATCGTCGACGATTTTCTGCAAGTCAGCCATGGTCTTATCCTATTGTTCGAACCTGATTATTGAAGATGTCACGCCGCGTCTTTGCTGGCATAGGCCTGGACCACACGCGCCACCTTGGCGGCCGGTGCGGACACGACCTGCGCGATCTTGGTGGCCGGTGCCTGAATGAGGCCGACGATCTTGCCGCGCAATTCGTCGAGCGAAGGCAGCGAAGCGAGCTGCTTCACGCCATTCACATCCAGGGCGGTCTTGCCCATCGCTCCGCCCAGGATCACGAATTGCTCGTTGGCCTTGGCGAAATCGGTGGCGACCTTCGGTGCCGCGACCGGATCGTTTACGGAGTAAGCGATCAGGGTCGGCCCCTTCAGAAGGGGCACGATGGAAGCGGCATCGGAGCCATCAAGAGCGATCTTGGCGAGACGGTTTTTCGCGACCTTCACCTGCGCGCCCGCCTGCTTCATCTGCTGTCGCAGGGTCTGCATCTGGGCGACGGTGAGGCCGGAATAGTGAGCCACCACGACCACCTTGGAAGCCGTGAAGACCTCCTTCAGTGACGCAACGGACTCCTGCTTTTCCGCTCGATTCACAAGCTCTCTCCGGTTGGCGAGCCCTTGCGGACCCGCCGGTTGCGATTGCCGTTCAGCCCGGGAAAGAATTCGAGGGCGGAACGGCGCTTGCCAGTGCCTGCCCTCCGCGCCGCCGAAGCATGCGTGGAAACGAAAGGTTCGAACCGGATCCTGGCTTGACCCACGCCAAGAGGCGGCGGGGAAGCCCGAATCTCGTCTCTCACCCGTCTGTGCTGGCAGCCGTCATCGTGCGATGGTGGCGATTAAGCGGGGTAACCCCGCACCGGCAGTCTCGGACAGGACGCGTCAGGCCCAACGTTGGACCGGTAACGCGTAGAGGCGCGCCGGCAACCGGCACGCCTCATGCGCGCTCTCCTACCCGGAACCGCAGGAATTGCAAGTCCGAATTGTCCTTGGCGGGCAAACCACCCCTGAGGCGTTGCACGGAGCGGGAGCGAAAATGCGCGGAGTGGTGCTTGCCGGGCCATGCGGACCTGCGACATTCCGGCCCGGTGCGATTCGGCACCTTCGAACCCGGAACATCCCATGAAACGCATTTTGCTGGTTGCGACGGCCGCGCTGCTGTCCGCAACCCTCTCGGCCCAGGCGCAACGTCTCGATGTCTCGACCGTCAAATGCAAGGACTTCATGTCCAGCAACACGGAAAACATCGCCTTCATCATGATGTGGCTGCAGGGCTATTACAGCGCCGAGGACTCCTCGCCGGTGATCGACTTCGACAAGATGAAGAAGGACGGCATCAAGATCGCGGAATATTGCGGCAAGAACCCCGACGACAGCCTGATCACGGCAGCGGACGAGACCATCGCCGAGTGATGGAATGCGGCGCGGCGTTGCGGCATAGTTTCCGCCAAGAACAGACCATGCTCATGGAGGAACTATGCCCGCGCATCCCGGCCGCATTCTCGTCACCCATGTCGGCAGCCTGATCCGGCCGCCGAAGCTGGTCGAGCATCTGCGCAGGATCGAGGCGGGCGAGGCCTATGACGCAGCCGCCTACGAAGCCTGCCTGAAAGACTCCATCGATGAGGTGGTCCGACAACAGGTCGCGGCCGGGATCGACATCGTCAGCGACGGAGAATTCTCCAAAGGCCGCAACTGGGCGTTCTACGTCCACGAGCGGCTGTCGGGCCTCACCACGCGTCCACTCACAGCCGACGAGGCAAAGGACCCGTTGACCCAGGCCGGCGGCGGCAACGACCGCAAGGCCTTCCCGGAATTCTACGCCGAATACGACGCCGCCACGGGGCTTGGCAAACGGCTCGGCAACCGCTTCGTCTGTAATGGAGCAATCAAATATGTTGGCCAGAAGCAGGTCGCGCGCGACATCGAAAACCTGAAATCGGCGGCGACGAAGGCAAATGCGGTGGACGCGTTCCTTCCGGTGGTAGCGCCTGCCAGCGCCCTGCCCGGCGGCAAGAACGAATTCTACGAGGACGAGGAGAGCTACCTGTTCGCGCTCGCCGATGCGCTGAATGTCGAGTATCGCGCGATCGTCGATGCCGGACTGATCGTGCAGATCGACGATGCCTTCCTGCCCTATTGGTACGAGAAGATGGTGCCGCCGATGTCGCTTGGCGAGTACCGCAAATGGGCGGCGCTTCGTATCGACGCGCTCAACCACGCGCTGCGCGGCATCCCCGAAGAGCGCTCGCGCTATCATCTGTGCTGGGGCAGCTGGAACGGCCCGCATGCCTTCGACGTACCCATGAAGGAGATCGTCGACCTGATGCTCAAGGTGAAAACCGGGGGCTATCAGTACGAAGCGGCCAATCCGCGTCACGAGCACGAATGGGACGTGTGGGAGAGCGTCAAACTCCCCGAAGGCAAGACGCTGATCCCCGGCTGCGTCAGCCACGCGACGAATATTGTCGAACATCCCGAACTGGTCGGGCAACGGCTGGTGCGTCTCGCCAAGCTGGTCGGCCGCGAGAATGTGATGGCCGGCACCGATTGCGGCTTCGCGCAGAGCCCGTTCGCCAAACGCGTGCATGAGAGCATCATGTGGGCGAAGCTGCGCTCGCTCAGCGAGGGCGCGGCGATTGCCTCGCGCAAATTGTGGGGCACGCGCGACGCGGCGTGAGGCCGCGTGTTCCGTTATCACACAATCCGCACGGTCTCGCCGCACTGTCTCGTCGCTATCGTCAACCCGTCGTCACACTCCGACTGCGGCGCATGAATTCGATGCTGGAATGTGCGCATTCATCCTTGCGATGACGTCTTCGCTCCCTAGGTGAAAAACAGGCTGCGCGCGAGGTGGCGCAGCTCTGAATCAAAGCGGAGGACTGAGATGAAACTCACAACCGACCAGGTACAGCGGACCCTTGACCAGTTTGACGCACAGCCCATTCCGGAGAACCACCCCGTCATCACCGAACTAACCGGCCTGTTCGGCGAGCACACATTCTTCGTCGATGGCCAGGGCCTCAATATCGTCGAACCAGCGGAGGGCAACAACGGTCAGGCGATGGCGCGCGTCATCAATCTGGCGGACTGGACCGACGCCACCCGCACCCGTCTGGTTCCGCACGAGCCGCAATCGCGCGATATCGAATTCGCCCTCGCCGCCTGAGCAAAAAAAAGCGCCTCCCACCGGGAGGCGCTTTCGCATTGTGGCGGCAACACGCGCGGCGCTGCGTCTGAAATCACTCCGCCGGACAATGCGCGCCGGTATCGACCCAGGCCTGAATCAGCGCACCAAACTCTTTCTGCGTGCCCGGCGCCGGCGTGCGGCCTGCTCCCGGATTCCAGCCCCAGCCGACGAGATGATCCTCGGCTGAATGATGCACGATCGCGGCCAGGTCCTTGCCGCCATTGCGCGCGGGATCCTTGAGCTGGCGGCAGATATGGCCGAGCGACATGCCCTCCCAGGCCATCTCCTTCGGCGCAAGGTGCCATTGCGGATCGCCCGGCACCCGTGCCGGATCGAAATTCGCCTCGTGGTGGCAGGTCGTGCATTGCATCGCCGCCACACCCATGCCGGCCTCGCCGCGCACGACCATCGGCTGATGCGGACGCATCTGATCGGTCTGCAACGGGCTGTCACCGCGTGGATGACAGTTGACGCAGCGCGGATGGGTCAGCACCTTGCCCGCTTCCTCGAACAAGGCCACCGAACGCCGCTCGGAATCGGCTATCCGGCTGAAGCTGGACACCGGCTGCAACGTCTGCCGCTCCAACGCGGCACGCGGCTGGCCGGATGACTGCTGTGCGCCGATAACGATCGCTATTGCAGCGATCGCGCCCGCGGTTGACGCGGCAAATAGTGCGAGCCTCATCACGCCACTCCCTTCACGAACGGCAATTGCCGCGGCCGCCCAAGGCCAAGCCGCGCCATGGCGTTGGCGACGGCGGGGCCAATCGGGGGAACGCCGGGCTCGCCGACGCCGGTCGGCTTTTCCGTCGATTGCACAATCGCGACTTCGACCTCCGGCATTTCGTTGATGCGAAGCGAACGATAGCTATCGAAATTGCTCTGGACCGGCCGGCCTTGGTCGAGGGTCAGCTCGGCAAAGAGAATATGGCCGAGGCCGTATCCGATGCCGCCTTCGATCTGCGCGCGGATCACATCCGGATTGACGGCGACACCGCAATCCACGGCGCACCACACCTTGTGAACCCGCGGACCGTCGCGGCCGCCCTCGGACACTTCGGCGATTTGAGCCACGAAGGTGTTGAAGCTTTCGACCACCGCAACACCGCGCGCACGGCCATTCACCGGCCCAGCCCCGCTCCACTGCGCAAGCTTTGCAACTTCGCGCAGCACATTCGCGGCGCGCGGATGCTTGCCCATCAACTCGAGCCGGCCCGCCACCGGGTCCTTGCCGGCCGTTTCCAGCAATTCGTCGATGAAGCATTCGACCGCATAACCGGTGTGGGTATGCCCCACCGACCGCCACCACAGCGTCGGCACGCCGACATCGGGGCTGTGCAGGTCGCACTTGAAGTTCGCGATGTCGTACGGGATTTCCCGCGATCCCTCGACCGAGGTGGCATCGATGCCGTCCTTGATCATCGCGCCTTCGAGCGGCGAACCCTTCATGAAGGACTGCCCGACGATCGTGTTCGACCAGCCGAAGATCTTGCCGTTCTCCACCGCGCCGCGCATGCGGTGCACGAACAGCGGCCGGTAATAACCGCCGCGCAGATCGTCCTCACGGGTCCACATCAGCTTGATCGGGCGCTTCGGCCCGATCGCCTTGCCAGCGGCCGCAAGTTCGGCGACGAAATGCGACGTGGTCTGCGCGCGCCGGCCGAAGCTGCCGCCGGCCAGCATCGTCTGGATATCGACCTGCTCGGGCTTCAGGCCGAGAACGCCTGCGATGGTCGCCTGTTCGAAAGTCTGGAACTGGCTGCCGAACCGCGCCAGCGCTTTCTCACCGTCGAAGCGCAGATAGCCATCGAGCGGCTCCATCGGCGCATGGGCGAGATACGGGAAAATGTATTCCGCCTCGATCACCTTGCCAGCCTTCGACAGCGTGCCCTCGGCATCGCCATGATTGCCGGCAACCATTCCGGGCTTGCGGGCCAGCGCGCGGTATTCGTCGAGCAATTGCTGGGTGCCGCGCTTTTCCGCTGCGCTGTCATCCCATGTGATCTTCAGAAGCTCGCGCGCCTTGAGCGCGGGCCAGGTAGCGTTCGCATAGACCGCAACGCCGCTCGGCAGAACCTTGACGTCGACCACGCCGGGCACCTTGCGGGCCTCGGCATCGTCCACTTTCTCGACCTTGCTGCCGAAGCGGTCCGGATGCGCGACCGCCACCGTCAGCATGTCCGGCTCGCGGATGTCGAGTGTGAACTGCGCGGTTCCGTTGGTCTTTGCCGCGGTATCGAGCTTGTGGAGTCCCGTGTCCTTTCCTATCAGCTTGAAGGTCGCAGGATCCTTCAAGCGAACATTTCCCGGAGCGGTTAGTTTCGCCGCAGCATCGGCGAACTGGCCGAAGCGGCCTTCGCGCTTGCTCGCGGCGTGGCGGATGATGCCGCTATCGATTGTGATCTCCGAGACTGGCACCTTCCATTCATTGCTGGCAGCCTGCACCAGCATCGCCCGCGCGGTGGC
>CAZXJZ010000251.1:0-6334 GCA_964641065.1 uncultured Hyphomicrobiales bacterium
GGGGCAACGAATTGCAGCAGCGTGCCGCCGGCGGCGATCTCGGCGGCACGATGCGGCTTGGCGCCTATCCTGCGACGCTGGCGCGCGGCAGCCGCGTCGCCGACATCTACGGTTCGACCGAAATCTCCGAGCGGCACCGCCACCGCTACGAGGTCAACACCGCCTATAAGAACCGGCTGGAGCAGCACGGCCTGCGCTTTTCCGGCATGTCGCCGGACGGGATCCTGCCCGAGATCGTCGAATACGAGGATCATCCCTGGTTCGTCGGCGTGCAGTTTCACCCCGAGCTGAAATCGCGACCGCTCGAGCCGCACCCGCTCTTCGCGTCGTTCATCGGCGCCGCGGTAGAGCGGAGCAGGCTGGTGTGACGGGTATCGCCAGATGAATCGTCTATGTCTCGTAGTCGCGTTGACTGCCTTTGTCAGTTGCGCGGCTCACGCCACCGACCAAACATTGAAGCTTGCCGTTGGCCAGCAGGCGCCCATCGAGCTCGAGGAGAACCCGTCGACCGGATATCGCTGGGCGATCGACGCCCAAGCGAGTTCGAACCTTTCAATCCTGCGCATCGACGACCGCGGCTTCTCGCACAATGCGGGCGACAAGCCGCTTGCGGGTGCCCCCGGAGTTCATCGCTGGAATGTCCAGGCGACGAGCCCCGGGAATGCCAGCATCATCTTCGTCTACCGCAGGCCGTGGGAAACGTCGGTCGCGCGCCGGCACCTGGTGGAGGTCGACGCGACCGTGCGATGAATGCGGTGTGACCACGCCTGCCGATGGCCGGCGCGGTTCTTATCTTTCTTACTTGATCAGCGGCAGTTTCTCGAACTGATGGAAGGGCGGCGGCGAGGACAGCGTCCATTCCAGCGTGGTGGCGCCCGCGCCCCACGGATTGTCGCCGGCCGCGACCTTGCGCCGGACCGCCATTGCCATTGCATAGAAGAACACGATCAGCCCGGCGAAGAACACATACGAGCCGATCGACGAGATATAATTCCATCCCGCATAGGCATCCGGATAGTCGGCAATGCGGCGCGGCATCCCCGCCATGCCGAGGAAGTGCTGCGGAAAGAAGATCAGGTTCGCGCCGATAAAGGCGAGCCAGAAATGCACCTTTCCTAGCGTTTCGGAATACATGTAGCCGGTGATTTTCGGAAACCAGTAATACCAGCCGGCGAAGATGCCAAAGGTGGCGCCGAGCGACATCGTGTAATGGAAATGCGCCACAACATAATAGGTGTCGTGAAAGGCGCGGTCGACGCCGGCATTGGACAGCACCACTCCGGTCACGCCGCCGATGGTGAACAGGAAGATGAATCCCATCGCCCATACCATCGGCGTCTTGAACTCGATCGAGCCGCCCCACATGGTGGCGATCCAGGAGAAGATCTTCACGCCGGTCGGCACCGCGATCACCATGGTCGCCGCGACGAAATAGGCCTGCGTCGCGGTGTTCATGCCCACCGTGTACATGTGATGCGCCCACACAATGAAGCCGATGGCACCAATCGCCACCATGGCGTACGCCATGCCGAGATAACCGAAGACCGGCTTCCGGGCGAAGGTCGCGATGATCTGGCTGATGATGCCGAAGGCGGGCAGGATCAGGATGTAGACTTCCGGGTGCCCAAAGAACCAGAACAGGTGCTGGTAGAGGATCGGATCACCGCCACCGTCGGGCGAGAAGAAGGTGGTGCCAAAATTGCGGTCGGTGAGCAGCATGGTGATCGCGCCCGCTAACACCGGCAGCGACAGCAGCAGCAGGAAGGCGGTCACCAGCACCGACCACACGAACAGCGGCATCTTGTGCAGGGTCATGCCCGGCGCGCGCATGTTCAGGATTGTGGTGATGAAGTTGATGGCGCCGAGGATCGAGGAAGCGCCGGCGAGATGCAGCGCCAGAATGCCGAAATCCACGGCCGGTCCGGGATGACCGGTCGTCGCCAGCGGCGCATAGACCGTCCAGCCGGTCCCGACGCCGTTCTCGCCCGGCGCGCCCTCCACGAACATCGAGATCACCAGCAGCGTCAGCGCCGACGGCAACAGCCAGAACGAGATGTTGTTCATGCGCGGGAAGGCCATGTCCGGCGCGCCGATCATAATCGGTACGAACCAGTTGCCGAAGCCGCCAATCAGCGCCGGCATGATCATGAAGAACACCATGATCAGCCCGTGCGCCGTCACGAACACGTTGAAGGTGTGGCCGCTGGAGAAAATCTGCAGGCCTGGCTCCTGCAGTTCAAGCCGCATGCCGATGGAGAGGATGCCGCCCACCACGCCCGCGACGATCGAGAAGATCAGGTAGAGCGTGCCGATATCCTTGTGGTTGGTCGAATAGGCGTAGCGCCGCCACCCTGTCGGATGGTCATGCGTACCTTGGAAGCGCGGATTTTCGGCGTGCGATTTGTCGATTGTTCTTGCGTCCACCTGGTCCCCCGAAGCGGTATCGTTGCACTTGAGACCACTAGGATGGACGGGGCGGAATCCAGTCTCTGATCCAGATCAAGGACGCCGGCGGACCCGCTCGCCGTGGGGCGAATTCTCGCCTATATGCTCACCCGCCGCCGGGGAGCTGGGCCGGCGTCATATCAAGTTGGGGAGAGTGCCGAAACCATGGCCAGGGGTCTCGACCATATCGTTCATGCCGTGCGCGACCTCGATGCCGGCGCCGAGCTGTATCGGCGGCTTGGCTTCACCGTCGGCGCGCGCAATCGCCATCCCTGGGGCACGCATAATCACATCGTGCAATTGCCCGGCTTCTTCATTGAAGTGCTGACCATGGCCGAGCCTTCCATGCTCGGTGACGATGGCATCTCGACATTGTTCGGAGATTTCAACCGGCGCTTTCTGGAGGCAGGCGAGGGCTTCTCGCTGCTGATCCTGGAAAGCAAAGATGCCGCGGCCGATGCGCGCGCGTTAGAAGCCGCGAAGATCGCTGCATCCGACGCGCTGCGCTTCGAGCGCGAGGGCAAGCGGCCGGACGGCGCAACCGTCAAGGTGGCTTTCTCGCTCGTCTTCGCGCGCGATGCGCTGGCGCCTGCGCACAATTTCGCGGTCTGTCAGCAGCATTACCCGGAGAGTTTCTGGAACCCCGATTATCAGCGGCACGCCAATGACGTGACCGGGGTCGCAGGCGCGGTGATGGTCGCCGACAATCCGAGCGACCATCATATCTTCATGTCGGCCTTTGCCGGCGAGCGCGAATTGCTGTCGTCGTCGGCCGGCATCACGGTGACGACGCCGCGCGGCGAGATCCAGGTGGTGACGCCGGCGGCGTTTTCCGATCTGTTCGGGATCGCGGCGCCGAACGTCACGCAGTCTGCGCGTCTCGCGGGTCTGCGCCTCATATCGTCCGACATGAATGCGACGCAGGCCAGTCTGTCGTCCGGCGCCTTCAGCCCGATCCGGCGCATGGGCCGCCTGATTGTTCCGCCGGATCAGGCGCTCGGCGCGGCCCTCGTATTCGAGACGGCGCATTGATTCCATGACCTCTCCGGCGCATGGTCGAGACATGTTTGAGCATGAGCCAATCCGAAAACTGCTTCACACTTTTCGGGCTCATGCTCCATGAGAAACGATGGATAAGCCCTTGATCCCGAACCCGGTTGTGGATGTCGGCACCGCGCGCTTCGGCAACGATCTGCCGCTCGCGCTGATCGCGGGTCCGTGTCAGCTCGAGAGCCGCGCGCATGCGCTGGAGATGGCCTCCGCGCTCAAGGAAATGGCTCAGCGCGTCGGAATCGGGCTGGTCTACAAGACCTCGTTCGACAAGGCCAACCGCACCAGCGGCAATGCTGCGCGCGGCATCGGCCTCGACGCCGCCTTGCCGATCTTTGCCGAAATTCGCTCATCGCTCGGATTGCCGGTGCTCACCGATGTGCATGACGCGGCGCAATGCGCGATCGCGGCGGAGGCGGTGGACATCCTGCAGATCCCGGCCTTCCTGTGCCGCCAGACCGATCTGTTGATCGCTGCTGCGAAGACCGGTCGCGCGGTCAACGTCAAGAAGGGGCAGTTTCTCGCCCCCTGGGACATGAAGAATGTGGTCGCCAAGATCACCGGCGCCGACAATGCGCGGGTGCTGGTGACCGAACGCGGCGTTTCGTTCGGATACAACACGCTGGTCTCCGACATGCGCGCCCTGCCGGAACTGGCCAAGACCGGTGCGCCGGTGATCTTCGATGCCACTCATTCGGTGCAGCAGCCGGGCGGGCAGGGCACGGCCTCCGGCGGGCAGCGCGAATATGTGGCGGTGCTGGCGCGCGCCGCGGTCGCGGTCGGCGTGGCGGGCGTCTTCATCGAAACCCATCAGGATCCCGACCACGCGCCATCCGACGGGCCGAACATGATCGCGCTGAAGGATCTCGAGCCGCTGCTGAAGTCCCTGATCGCCTTCGACCGGCTGGCCAAAAGCTAACGGCACGGACTCAAGCGCAAAAGCCTCAGATGAACCGTGAGCTGCTGATCATTGCGCTGATCGTGTTCGTAACGTCGCTGTTCACCCGTTCGGTCGATCCCGTGGTGCCGCTGATCGCGGACGGGCTTACGGTCCAGATCGGCACCGCTGCGCTGCTGTCGACCGCCTTCGCATTGCCATATGCGGTGATCCAGCCGGTCTTCGGCGCACTCGCCGACATGATGAGCAAGACCAAGCTGATGAGCATCTGCCTGGTGATCCTGGTGCTGTCGGCGCTGGTCAGCGCCACGGCGCCGGATTTCACCACCCTGATGCTGTCGCGGGTCGCGGCCGGGCTCGCATCCGGCGGTATTTTCCCGACCTCGCTTGCGGCGGTCGGCGACCGCATTCCGGTGGCGCAGCGGCAGGTCGCGATCTCGCGGCTCCTGGCCGCCACCATGACCGGCAATCTGCTCGGCGCATCTCTTGCCGGCGTGGTCGGCGATCTGGCCGGCTGGCGCGCCGTGTTTCTGGTGGTCGGCGTCCTCGGCTTGATCGCCATGGTCACGGCGCTGATTGGCTTTCGCAAGATCACGCCGCCGCCGCCCGCGGGCTTCGATCTCGCGACCATCGGCCCGAATTACCGCGCCATCTTCGCCAATCCGCATGCGAAAATCTGCTTCGGCGCGGTGTTCGTCGAATCGCTCGTGGTGTTCGGCATCTTTCCGTATATCGCCGCCATCCTGGCGGAAGCGGGCGAGACGCGATCGTCGATAGCCGGAATCGTCCTGGCGGGTTTCGGCATCGGCGCTGTCATTTACACGCTGCTGGTTCGGTCTTTGCTGCACCTGGTCGGCGAGACGCGGCTGATGCTGGGCGGCGGCCTGATCATGGCCGCCTTCCTGCTGATCCTTACGCTGCAACTGCCATGGCCGCTGGAATTCGCGAATTTCGTGATGCTCGGTTTCGGCTTCTACTGGCTGCATGGCAGCATCCAGGTCTTCGCCACCGAGCTCGCGCCACAGGCCCGCGGCACGGCAATGGCGCTGCATTCGGCGGCGTTTTTTCTGGGACAGGCCGCCGGCCCGATCGTCTATGGCGCGGGTTTCGCCACCATCGGCAAGACGCCGCTGCTCGTTTGCGGCGCTGTCATCATCGCATTGGTCGGCTTTGTCTGCTCGCGCACGCTGCGACGCGCGCCAGCAACCACGATCTAGCTTCTCTTGGTTGACGCTTTTTCTTGACGCGAACCGGCGCCCACTTCGCTCGTAAACGCTTTAGCCGCGCCCGCGATAGGGCGCGACACCCTGTTCGGGCACCCAGACGCCTTTCGGCAGCGTGCCGGCTTGCCAGAATACGTCGATCGGCATGCCGCCACGCGGGTACCAATAGCCGCCGATCCGGATCCAGCGCGGCTTGAGCAGAGCGTTCAGCCGCTTGCCGATCGCGACGGTGCAGCCCTCATGGAAGGAACCGTGATTGCGGAAGGAGTTCAGGTAGAGCTTCAACGACTTCGACTCGACCAGGAACTTGTTCGGAACATAGTCGATGACGAAATGGGCGAAGTCCGGCTGGCCCGTGATCGGGCACAGGGCGGTGAATTCCGGCATCGTGAACCGCGCCACGTAATGCGTGTCCGGGTGCGGGTTCGGCACGCGGTCGAGTTGCGCCTCATCCGGCGACGCCGGCAACGGGGTCGGTTTGCCGAGTTGAAGCCCGGATTGAAGCCTGGAGCGGGTGTTGGATTTGCGAGCCATTTGGGGGTCTTAGCGCGACTTGCGCGCGCGGGTCCATCCTGTACAAGCGGCGCCGAAAGCGAACAGAGCCGGACCCCCACCATGACCGCCATCGTCAATATCGTCGGCCGCGAAATTCTGGACAGCCGCGGCAATCCCACCGTCGAAGTGGATGTGCTGCTCGAGGACGGCTCGTTCGGCCGCG
>CAZXJZ010000251.1:6344-6779 GCA_964641065.1 uncultured Hyphomicrobiales bacterium
GCGGTTCCATCCGGCGCCTCGACCGGGGCGCATGAGGCAGTCAAACTGCGCGACGGCGACAAGTCGCGCTATCTCGGCAAGGGCGTGACCAAGGCGGTCGACGCGGTCGAAGGCGAGATTTTCGATGCCATCGGCGGTATGGACGCCGAGGACCAGGTGCTGATCGACGACACCATGATCGCGCTCGACGGCACCCCCAACAAGGCGCGGCTCGGCGCCAATGCGCTGCTGGGCGTGTCGCTGGCGACCGCAAAGGCCGCGGCGGAGGCAAGCGGCCTGCCGCTCTATCGCTATGTCGGCGGCACATCCGCGCGCACGCTCCCGGTTCCGATGATGAACATCGTCAATGGCGGCGCGCATGCCGACAATCCGATCGACTTTCAGGAATTCATGGTGATGCCGGTCGGCGCGTCTTCGTTCGCGGAAGGCCTGCGC
>CAZXJZ010000252.1:0-6704 GCA_964641065.1 uncultured Hyphomicrobiales bacterium
CCCCGCAAGGGGGGAGGGAGCGCACCGAGCAAGGGAGGGGAGCGCACCGCATTTGCGGCGGAGGGGAGCGCACCGCGTTCGCGGCGGCGCGCCTCAGCGTCACTCCGCCTTGGCGCCGGAGAACGCGACCACGTCGGCGTAGCGCGCCATTTCCTTCTTGACGAAATCCAGCGTCTCGGCGCGCGAGGTGGCCTTCACCTCCACGCCCTGCTTGGTCAGCGCCGCCTTCACCTCAGGCAGGTTCAGCACCTCGACGAACACCGCGTTGAGCCGGTCGAGCACCGCCGGCGGCGTCGCGCCGGGCGCGAAATAGATGAAGCCGGAATTCGACTCAAAGCCGGGGAAGCCCTGTTCGGCCACCGTCGGCACATCCGGCAATTGCGCGACGCGGGTCGGATGCGCGACCGCGATTGCGCGCAGCTTGCCCTCGTTCACCAGCGGCGCCGCGTTGGGCGTGTTGGCGAAGGCCATCTGGATGGTGCCGGGAATGAGATCGGTCAGCACCTGGCCCATGCCCTTGTAGGGCACATGCACCATGTTGGTGCCGGAGAGTTTCTTCAGCTCCTCGGTGCCGAGATGGAACGAGGTGCCGATGCCGACCGAGCCGTAATTGATGGTGCCGGGCTTCGCCTTGGCGAGGTCGAGCAGCTCCTTCAGGTTCTTCGCCGGCAGGTCGTTGGTGACCACGACGGTGTGCGGGGTGACGCCGGCATAGGTGATGGGCGTGAGATCCTTCAGCGAGTCGTAGGGCAGCGTCTTGAACAGGCTCGGATTGATCATGAAGGTGTTAGCGACGAGGAGAATGGTGTGGCCGTCTGGATCGGCCTTCGCCACCGCGGAGGTGCCGATCTGGGTCGCGCCGCCGCCGCGGTTCTCGATGGTGAAGGGCTGGCCGAGCCGCTTGCTCACTTCATCGGACATGGTGCGGGCGATGATGTCGGAGGTGCCGCCGGCGGCATACGGGATGATGACGCGGATCGGCTGGGTCGGTTTCCATTGCGCGGAGGCGGGTGCGGCGCATGCGAAGGCGGCAAGCG
The DNA here is from genome assembly GCA_964641065.1 of uncultured Hyphomicrobiales bacterium. Lineage (GTDB taxonomy): Bacteria > Pseudomonadota > Alphaproteobacteria > Rhizobiales > Xanthobacteraceae > Pseudorhodoplanes. Next base: position 1,038 of record CAZXJZ010000252.1, read on the forward strand.
CGAAGGCGAGCGCGGTGACGGAGCGGGTGAGCGATAGCGATGTCATGGCCATACTCCTCTACAGGATCAGTTCGCGGGCGATGCCCCGCACGTCCATTTCGTAGTCGAGGCCGATCACCGGCGGCCGCGCGTAGTTCCAGACGAGGCCGCTCGTGATCGCGCCGCGCGCCGCCAGCAATTCGCCGACGAGATGGCCGATATTCTGCACGGTATAGGCTTGCGTCGAGACGACATCCGGCCAGCCGAAGCCTAGCGCCTTCAGGCGCCGCTCCATCTCGTCAATGACGAAGATCACCTTCTCGCGCAGGCCTTCCGGCGAGGTGTCGTTCATCCGCACGATGCGATCCTTGTAGGGCTCAGGACCGGAGCGCGCGTCGCCACCGCCGGACAGCATGAAGGTGCGGCGCGCGGATTTCGCCGGGATGGTGTAGGTGAAGGCCAGCATCGAGGGCGTCGCCGGCTCGTGATACATCGGGCACACATTGGTGCGCGCTACCGGGTTCACGTCGTCCTTGTAGATGCCCCAGCGCTCCAGCGTCTGCACATAGTGCCGGTTGAAGTCGATGAAGCCCTGGTCGTTGAACGGCGCCGGCGAGCGCAACTCGCATTGCGCGAATGCGGTGGTCGGCCGGCCGATCGCTTTCAGATGCGCCTCGACCCTGGCGAAGGCGTCGGCGAGCGGAACCGGCGCCATGAAGCGCGCGCGCTCGAGCTCATAGCCGTCCTCGGCCGCGACTCCGGCGGAATACTGGAACACAGCCGGAATGTAGCGATAGCCACCGGGGGCGAAGACGGTCGGTGCGGACATAAGCTCGAACTCCTGGTCGGATTGTTAGCAAGCGACGTGCCACGGACGGATGAAGCGCGGCAGGTGTCAGAGTATATGCATGAGCGTGCCGGTCTAGCCGATCGTCAAATCGTCAACCGCGCGTTGCAGCGCGTCCGGCAGCGCCACCGGCCGGCCGCTGGCACGATCGACATAGACATGCACGAAATGGCCCTGCGCCGATGCGGTCTCGTCGTCGCCGCGGAAGATACCGATCTCGTAGCGCACGCTCGAGGTGCCGCGATGCGCGACGCGCAGGCCGGCAGTGATCGTGTCGGGAAACGCGACCGGCGAAAAATAATTGCAATGGGTCTCCACCACGAGGCCGATCACGGCACTCGCCGCGATATCGAGCGCGCCGCGCTCGATCAGGTAGCCATTCACGACGGTGTCGAAATACGAATAATAGGTCACGTTGTTGACGTGGCCGTAGACGTCGTTGTCCATCCAGCGGGTCGGGATCGGGCGCAGATAGCGATAGGCGGAGCGTCGCTCGGGTGAGGGGCGTGTTGTCGGGGCGCGTGTCATATGGCCGATTGTGCCGAACGCAGCCGCAAAGACAATGCGATCACCAGCGCGACGTTGAGAATTGCGAAGGCCGACAGGATCGCCAGCGTCGGCGAGATCCCGGCATGCTCGATGGCAAGCGCTCCCGCTGCGGGCGCGAGCGCCTGGATCACCAGGCTCGGCATCGCAATCTTGCCCATCAGCAGCGGATAGCGGACGGCGCCGAAGATCGCGAGCGGCAGCGTGCCGCGGGCGATCCAGGAAATGCCGTAGCCCGCGGCATAGAGGATGATGGCGAGCGCGATCACCGGCCATCCGGACAGCAGCAGCACGAGCCCCACTGCCATCAGCGACACCGACGCGGCCAGGGTCCAGATCGGATGATAGCGCGACCCGGCGAGGCTTTCGACCACGCGCGCGGCGATCTGTGCCGGGCCGAACAGCATGCCCAGCGCGACCGCCGACGTGAAGTCGAGGCCGCGCGCCTGCAGCACGATCAACAGATGCACCACGATGATCGAGCCGATGCCGGCCGCAATCGACAGGATCAGCGCGATCAGGATCAGGATGGCGGTCTCGTGAGGAACGGTTGTGGCGGGTTCTCTCCCGGCTGTCTCATTGGATGACGATGCCGCTTCCGCCTGCGGCAAGCCGCGCATGGCGAACAATTGCAGCGGCAGTGCCAGCAGCAGATGCAGCGCCGCATAGGTGAAGCAGGCGCCGCGCCATCCTATGCTTTCAACAAGGAATGCGCTGAGCGGCCAGCACACGGTGGAGGCGAAGCCGCCGAACAATGTGAGATGGGTGATCGGTCCGCGCGCCGCCTGTCCGTACCTGCGGCCGAGCGCGGCAAACACCGCGTCATAAAGACCGGTGCCCATGCCGAGCCCGACCACGACCCAGGCGGCGAGATAGAACGGCACCGACGGCGACAGCCCGATACACACGAGGCCCGCCGCGAACAGGAGCGAGCTTGCCGCCAGCACCGGCCGGCCGCCGCGATGCGCGATCAGTGCGCCGACCTTGGGTGAAATCAGCCCGCCGACCAGAAGCCCGACCGAGACGCCGCCGACCACCGCGGACAAAGGCCAGCCGGTATCGGAGACGATCGGCGCCGCCAGCACGGCCGGAAAGTAGAACGACGAGCCCCAGGCCAGGATCTGGACGACGCCGAGACAGACGACCGTGACGAGGGGGCTGGACGAACCGGACGGCATGGTCCGGGACCATAGACGAGGCTTGTCACGAGTCGGAAGCCGGGCGTCTTCGCGCTGGACCGCCTGTGACCAGCGCACATTCTACAGCCCGACCTGCGACAATGTGACCGGATTGGTCGGCTTAGCGGTATTTTGGCACCCGGAGGTCCGAGGCAACCTCCGCGGCGGCATGGACTTGCCCTCGCGAACAGCCTAAGCCGTTAACCGTGAATTTGTCCGTGACAGAAAAAACGACAGGGGCGGCGTCAAGCGCGTGCAACGTTCTGTTGGTCTATCCGCGCTTCGCGGGCGAGACCTTCTGGAACTTTGCGGCAGCCTGCGAGATTTTCGGCGCCAAATATCCGACCTCTCCGCTCGGTCTGATCACGGTCGCGGCGCTTCTTCCCTCATCATGGACACTGCGGCTCGTCGACCGCAACGTCGAGGATCTCGCCGACAGCGATCTCGACTGGGCCGATCTGGTCATGACCGGCGGGATGCTGCCCCAGCATGACGACCTGCTGGCGATCATCAATCTATGCCGCGATCGCGGCAAGCCCGTCGCGATCGGCGGGCCGGCTGCGACCTCGGTGCCGCACTTTTATGCCAAGGCGAATTTCCAGGTGCTGGGCGAAGTCGAGGACGTGATCCACGATTTCATCGCCGCCTGGGAGGCCGGTGCGCGCGAGGGCGTCTTCCAGGCCAAGAAGTTCGAAATCGATGTGCGCAAGACGCCGATCCCGCGCTTCGACCTCTTGAAGTTCGACCGCTATCTTTATGTCGGCGTGCAATTCTCGCGCGGCTGTCCGTTCACCTGCGAGTTCTGCGACATCATCGAATTGTACGGCCGGGTGCCGCGCACCAAGTCGACGCCGCAGATGCTGGCGGAGCTCGACCGGCTGTATGAGCTCGGCTATCGCGGCCATGTCGATTTCGTCGACGACAATCTGATCGGCAACAAGAAGGCCGTGAAGGCGTTCCTGCCCGACCTCAAGAAGTGGCTCGAGGAACACGATTACCCGTTCGAGTTCACCACCGAGGCCTCGCTCAATCTCGCCGATGACGACGAATTGCTCCGCCTGATGAACGAGGCGAATTTCGTCGGCCTGTTTGTCGGCATCGAAAGTCCCGATCCCGAGACGCTGGCGCAGATGCGCAAGAAGCAGAATACGCGCCGCAGCATCCCGGACAGCGTCCACAAGATCAACGCCGCCGGCATGTTCGTGACCGCCGGCTTCATCGTCGGCTTCGACAACGAGAAGAGCGGCATGGCCGACGCCATGATCGAGCTGATCGAGGAATCGGCTATTCCCGTCTGCATGGTGGGACTGCTTTACGCGCTGCCGAACACGCAGCTGACGCGCCGCCTCACCAAGGAGGGCCGGCTGCATCCGCCGCCCGAATTCGCATCGAGCCGCGCCGATCAATGCACGCTCGGCCTGAATTACGACACGCTGCGACCGCGCAAGGAAATCCTCACCGACTACCGGGACATTCTTCAGAAGGCCTATGAGCCGGAAGCATTTGCCGGGCGGCTGCGCAAGCTCGTCACGCTGCTCGACAATTCGACACGCGTTCATCAGAGCGCGACCGGCGACACCCGCCGGAAATTCCAGAGTACGGTGGCCCGCATCATCGAGCGGCTGCCGGGCGCGCGCGACGAGTTCAAGCAGATCCTGGTGCAATGCGCGACGCAGAATCCAAGCTCGCTGCGCACCATCGTGACGCTGATGGCTTTCTACCTGCATCTCGGCCCGTTCTCGCGGCATGTGATCGAGCAGATCGAGCACCGGATCGCCGAGATCGACGATGAGCCGGCGCGGCCTATGCCGATGGCCGGCGACCTGATCGCGGCGAGCGAAGCAGCCGAATAGCGGACTGCGTTTCGAGGCACGTGCCGCCCCGGTCACGGCTGTTGTCCCTGCGGCAGGATCGGCAGCGTCACGCGGATGCAACTGCCGCGCTCGGAGAACGGCATCACCACGGCATCGCCGGCATGCAATCGCGCGATCCCGCGCGCCAGCGTCATGCCGAGGCCGGAGCCCTTGGTCTCGCCGTTGATGCGGAAAAATGGCACGAACACGCGCTCGCGCTCGTCGTCCGGAATGCCGTTGCCGCCGTCACAGACATCGATCAGCGCACTCGCTCCATCGCGGCCAACCGTGACGCCGACCGGCGGCTTGCCATGCCGGGTGGCGTTGTCGAGCAGGTTGCGGATCATGTGGCGCAGATAGCGGCGGTCGGCGGTGACGGTGACGGCTTCGCCACCCACCGCGCAATCGTCGTAATGCGCGGCCTCTTCAGCGACCAGAGCGAGCAGGTCGACATGCTCGGGCTGCGGCAGCACCTTGATCATGTCCAGCCGGCTCGCCATCAGGATGTCGTCGACCAGCGCGTCGAGTTCGGCGATGTCCTCGTTCAGCGCGGCCTTGTGTCTGGAGTCGCTGTTGCCGGCGAGCATCTCGATGCCGAGCCGGATGCGCGACAAGGGCGTCCGGATCTCGTGCGAGGCATGCGCCAGCATCAGGCGGTGCGCATTGACCAGTTCCTCGATGCGGGCGGCGGCGCGGTTGAAGCTTGCGGCCAGGCTCGCCACCTCGTCGCAGCCTTCCACCTTCACGCGTGTCGTCAGATTGCCGGAGCCGAGGGTCTCGACGCCCTCCTGCAATCGTTCCAGTCGCCGCGTCAGCCCGCGCACCACCGGGAAGGCGCACAGCGCAATCACTAGGGCAATGCCGCCGAGCAGCAGGATCAGGCCGATGGCGGGATGACGCGGCTCGGTGCCGCGCGCCACCATCCAGCGTCCGTCCGGCAGCGGAAGACTCCAGGCGCCGTGACCGGGCATGAAGCCCGGGCGGCTTCGATCGGGCTGCGGGATCGGTGCATCGCCATAAGAGGCGATCAGTTGCAGATCCTTGTCGAACAGGCCGAGACTGGCGCCGAGCCGCTGCGCGAATTGTTGCACGGCCGCCTGTTGCACCGACGGCGGTGCTCCCGCGGGCGGCAGCACCGCCGAGACGAGTTCACCTGCGACATCGAAGCCTTCGGCGAAGGCCGGCGGTTTGAGCCGCCAGATCCCGCCTGCGATCAGCACCACCAGCAGCAGCGCGAACACGATGGTGAGATAGATCTTGAGAT
>CAZXJZ010000253.1:0-6655 GCA_964641065.1 uncultured Hyphomicrobiales bacterium
TGACGCCGAGGATCCAGAGCACCTCGCGCGGCGCCTTGTAGGAGCCGTAATACATGCCACGGAACATGTGGATGTAGACCGCGATGAAGAACATCGAGGCGCCGTTCTGGTGCAGGTAGCGCAGCAGCCAGCCGTAATTGACGTCGCGCATGATGTGCTCGACGGAATTGAAAGCGAGCGATTCATGCGGCGTGTAATGCATCACCAGCACGATGCCCGTGATGATCTGCACCGCCAGCATGAACGACAGGATGCCGCCGAAGGTCCACCAGTAATTGAGGTTACGCGGCGTCGGATACGCGATGAACGAGGAATGGACCAGACCCGCGATCGGTAGCCGCGCTTCCATCCACTTCATGAATGCGTTTTGCGGCTGGTAGGTCGAATGTCCGCTCATCGGAGAAGCCTTCTAGGGAGAACCTTCAGGGACGTCGTGTTGGCGTCAGCCAATCCTGATTCTGGTGTCGGTGAGAAATTCGTACGGCGGAAGCGCGAGATTGCTCGGCGCGGGGCCCGAGCGGATGCGGCCCGACGTATCGTAGACCGATCCGTGGCAGGGGCAGAAATACCCATTGTACTCGCCGGAATGCGCGATCGGAATGCAGCCGAGATGGGTGCAGATGCCGATCAGGACCTGGAAATTGGCGTGTCCCGCCTTGACCCGCGCGGAGTCGGGTTGCGGGTCCGGCAGGCTCCGCAGATTGACGTCCTCGGCTTCCTTAATCTCTTTCGGCGTGCGGTGATTCACGAAGATCGGCTTGCCGCGCCAGAACACCTTGATCACCTGCCCTTCGGCGATGGGCGTGAGGTCCACTTCCACCGGCGCACCGGCGGCGATGGTGGAGGCGTCGGGGTTCATCTGGAAAATCAGCGGCCATGCCGCGAAGGCGGCGCCGACGGCAGCGACCGACCCGGTCGCCACGTAAAGGAAGTCGCGGCGCGTGTGGGCCGCCGATGATGCAGTTGATGCCACGGTGAAAGTCCCTCTTCCGTCGTGCCGGGAGCCTGCGCGTGCTGCAAACCATCGAGGGCTCTGCCGCTTCGTCCGACCCTCGGGTGGCGAGCAAACCGGCCACGTCCGACCCGTGGGAAGGCCATCAGTGGCGATCCGGCGGCGTGTTATTGGCACCCTTACCGGGGGAGTGCAAGTGTGCCATTGCAACTCTGATAAAAAGTCGCACAAGTCCTTAGCCGAACGTCGTATTTCAGTGCGCTGGAGCACGGATTTTTGATCTGTCTCAATGTCCCCGCCATCGCGCTCTTTGAGCCGGACATCCCGCAGAATACGGGGACGATTCTCCGTCTTTGTGCCTGCCTCGGAATCACCGCCCATCTGATCGAACCGGCCGGCTTCCCGGTCACCGATCGCGCCTTCCGGCGCGCGGGCATGGACTATCTCGATCAGGTGACCATCGAGAGGCATGCCTCGTGGGCCGCATTCGATGCGTGGCGGAGCGAGAACGGGCTCGGGCTCACCCTTTTCACGACACGCGGGGCCGGCAGCTATCTCGACCATGACTACCGTCCGCCGCAGGTGCTTTTGTTCGGGCGGGAATCGGCGGGCGTGCCGGACCCAGTGGTCCAAGCGGCAGACGCCCGGCTGGTGATCCCGATGCGGGCCGGCATGCGCTCGCTGAACGTGGCGATGACCGTCGCGATGGCTGCAGGCGAGATGCTCCGGCAGCGGCAACCGGTCCCGTAGCGGCTCATGCAGGGCCGGGTTCCGGCACCCACGGCACCTCAAGCACTGAATCCGAACAACCGTCCGCGACCGGCGTTACATTGGACCAAGGTCAACTCGTCATCGGTTCCAGAAGCCTGCCATGCCCTTCAATCCCGACTACACAAGCAACGAGCCGCAACGCGCCGACATCGATGGCCTTGCCGGTCCCGCGGTTCTCGAATTCGGCAGTGCCTATTGCGGTCATTGCCGCCGCGCGGCTCCTCTCATTGAGCAAGCCTTCGACGGGCATGCGGACGTCCGTCACATCAAGATCGAGGATGGCAGTGGGCGCCCGCTCGGGCGCTCGTTCCGGGTGAAGCTGTGGCCGACACTCGTCTTCCTCAGAGACGGCCGGGAGGTCGGCCGGCTGGTCAGACCGGCCGAGGGCCGCGAGATCGCCGCGGCGATGGAAGAGATCGACGCCCGCGATCCGAACCCATCCGCCTAGCGTGTCTCTCGGCCTCGCAACGTTTCTGGGTCTGGCAGCAGCGGCTTTGACCACCATCGCGAACGTGCCGCAGGTCTGGAAGGCATGGCGCACCAGGGAAACCCGGGATCTTTCGCTCGCGATGACGCTCATTCTCGCCGCCGGGCTCGGTTTGTGGGTCGCCTACGGCGTCCTGAAATCCGACCCGGTCATCGTCGTCGCCAACGCCATCGCCATGTTGCTCGCACTGGCCCTGGCCGGGTTGAAGCTGCGCCACGGATGAGCTCTGTATGATGAGCCTTAGACCGAGCGCTCAATTCATTTTTTGCGGCGCCGCCGTCGCTGTTCTTGTATAGGTTCCGCGGTCAGCGACCGACTGCAGGGAGGGTGGATGTACGATCTGACGCCGACACGGCGGGCCGTGATGCTTGGGCTGCTCGCCGCACCCTGCGCCGGCGCTTTCCCGCGTGCCATCGCCCAGGACGCGCCCGACCTCTCGACACTGAAACCCGGACAATTCATCTGGGCGCCCGAGCGCGCGCCGACCGGGCCGGTCGTGGTCCTGGTCTCGATCCCTGACCAGCGCGTCGCGGTCTATCGCGACGGCCGCCTGATCGGCGCCTCGACCTGCTCTACCGGCAAGCCGGGGCACACCACTCCGGCCGGCGTGTTCGTGATCCTGCAGAAGGACAAGAACCACCATTCCTCGACCTACAATAACGCTCCGATGCCTTATATGGAGCGCCTCACCTGGCAGGGCGTGGCGCTGCATGCGGGTAACCTGCCCGGCTATCCGGCAAGCCATGGCTGCATCCGTCTGCCGCTGGAATTCGCCAAGTTGCTGTTCGGGGTCACGACCCTCGGCACGCCGGTGATTGTCGCCGACAGCAAGACCGCAACTGCCGATATCCGCCATCCCGGGCTGCTGATCTCCGGCCATCTGGAGGACATGGCGCGCTCTGCCGTGCAGCAGACCGCGGCCAAACCGCATCACCCCGAAACTGCCACCGTGCAGACCCACGAAGCCGCCGCCTTCGTGATTTCGACCGCCGACCGCAAGCTGATGGCGTTCGTCAACGGCAACGAAGTCTTCAGCGCCCCGGTAACCCTGAAGGCACCGGAGGCATCCTACGGAAATCACGCCTTCACCCTGACCGGCCCGGATTCGGATCCGCGACACATGAAGTGGATGGCGATCGGGCTGGACGCGGCGCATACGCGCGACTCCGACCAGATCGTGGCCTCGACCCTCAACCAGGTCGACTTGCCACCCGATGCGGCCAAGCGCGTGCTCGCGCTGATGCATCCCGGCTCGACCATGGTCATCACCAACAGCCCTGCAACCGCCGCGAACCGCACCGGTCCCGGCTTTACGATCATCACCCATGACGACGCCTGACCCCGCACGGATAGACCGCACCGCAGTCACCGGCGCACTCCCGCCGCTCGAGGCCGATCCGGCGCTCGTCGAGGCCCGCAAGGCGAAAGCGCGCGCGTGGTTCGAATCGCTGCGCGATCAGATCTGCGGCGCGTTCGAACGGCTCGAGGACGACCTTCCAGCCGGTCAGCCGCAATCCGGCATGGCGCCCGGGCGGTTCGTCCGCACGCCCTGGAACCGCACCGACCACACCGGTTCGCCGGGCGGTGGCGGCGTCATGTCGATGATGAAGGGTCGCGTTTTCGAGAAGGTCGGCGTTCATTGCTCCACCGTGTTCGGCGAGTTCGCGCCCGAATTCCGCAAGGAAATTCCGGGCGCCGACAGCGACCCGCGGTTCTGGGCCTCCGGCATTTCGCTGATCGCGCATCCGTGGAATCCGAATGTCCCGGCCGTGCATATGAACACCCGCTTCGTGGTCACGACGAAGTCGTGGTTCGGAGGCGGCGCCGACCTGACACCGGTGCTCGATGCGCGCCGCAATCAGCAGGATCCGGACACCGTCGCTTTTCATGCGGCGATGCAGAAGCCTTGCGATGCTCATGCCGCCATCGCGCCCTATGAAAAATACAAGGCGTGGTGCGACGAGTATTTCTTTCTGAAGCATCGCAACGAGCCGCGCGGGATCGGCGGCATTTTCTACGACTGGCACAATAGCGGCGACTGGGATGCCGACTTCGCCTTCACCCAGGATGTCGGCCGCGCCTTCCTTGAGGTCTATCCGCGGCTTGTGCGGGGGAATTTTTCCAAATCCTATGGCGAGGCGCAGCGCGAAGAGCAGCTGGTGCGGCGCGGCCGTTATGTCGAGTACAATCTGCTCTACGATCGGGGCACGATCTTCGGATTGAAGACCGGCGGCAATGTCGAATCGATTCTGTCTTCGCTGCCGCCCATCGTGAAATGGCCCTGACCGCGACGCGACGTACGAATTACGTGGCGGTCAGCGCACGGCCTTGAGGTCGGCCGGCGAAATCAGAACGCCGAAATGCTCGCACCAGATCACGACGCTTGGATATTTGCCGGCGTCTAGCCCCGCTGGAATCGCGTAGCGCTGGCTGCCCTTGAACGAACGCAGCCGCCCCAGATCGACGAACATCGACTTCGTCACCTGCTCTTCCCTTCGCACATTCGCGGCAGGGACGAGATAGACGTGATATTTGGGTCCAGGCCCGACTTCGAAATCCGACTCGAGAAAAACTGCGCTTTCGTAGACGCTCACCTTGCCCCGCCCCCAGTGAATCGGGTCGGCCGGATTCGCGTGGATGAAGGTTCCGTTAGCCACATTTGCAATCCGGTCCGTTTCCAGAAGCATCTCGGCGGCCGGTGGCGCTGGAAAAACATAGGGGAACAGGAAGAAACCAAGCGCGACTCCCGCACCTGTCCCAGCAAACCGCCGAGCAGAAAAAGAAGCAAACCGGGCGAAAAACCGCGCATTTTAGGCTCCTTTTATTGTTTTTTGGCCGGTTCCCAAAGGGAACCGCTAAGTGTCTGAAGTTCCGACCTTTTTATCGGTATGGTTATGGGTCCGTTATTTGTGACATCTGCGACACACTGGGCAGAGATCGCGCTCCAAGGCACGATTGTGGCAGATTTTTAGACACTTCTGCCGTAATTGGTCCGTACACGCGTTGCGGGACGGCACACTTGGTACGTCTTCGTGACACACACACCCAAGAAGGAAATGGGGGAGCTCATATGCGTAACTTCACAATCGCCGCGATCGCGGCCACCGGCATCGCGCTCGGTGCGGTTCAGTCGGCCTCTGCAGCCGACATCGCCCGTCCGGTCTACAAGGCAGCGCCGGTCGTCATGGCCTACAACTGGAGCGGTTTCTACATCGGCGGCAACGTCGGCTACGGTTGGGGCAAAGGCGACTTCGACAATCTCGGCACTTCGGCGTCCACCTGGAATCAGGATGGCGTCTTCGCCGGCGGCCAGATCGGCTGGAACTGGCAGGCACCCGGTTCGAACTGGGTTTGGGGTATCGAGGTCGATTCGCAGTGGGCCAACCTTGAAGACAGCGTGACCGTCGCCGGTGGCGGCGTTGTTGCTAACGCCTTCTCGGAACTGACCTACTTCGGCACCGCGCGCGGCCGCATCGGCTATGCTTGGGATCGTGCGATGCTCTACGCCACCGGTGGTGTCGCGTGGGGTACCAACGAAGTCGGCGTCAGCATCGCCGCTCCCGGCTTCTTCGCCGCTGGAACGGCTTCCGACACGCATGTCGGCTGGACGGTCGGCGCAGGCCTCGAGTGGGCGCTGCTCGACAACTGGTCGGCCAAGGTTGAGTACCTGTATCTCGACCTCGGCAATGCGCAGTACCTCGGCGGCCCGGCCGCTGGCGGCTTCGATGTCGACCTGACCGCGCACACCGTGAAGGTCGGCCTCAACTACCGTTTCGGATACAGCAAGGCTCCGGTTGTTGCTCGCTACTGATCGGCTCCGAGCTCTCTCCTAAACTCGAAAGCCCCGGCGAAAGCCGGGGCTTTTTTCATGTCCGGCTTCAGGGCTGCTTGATCGTCAATCCCGGTGATTCGCTGCCGCATCGCCTGCGATCGCCGAAACCGCCTCGGGATCGGACGGGAAATCGGCCGCGATCCATGAGGCCTCCGCATCGCGCAGCGCCGCACCGAGCGCCGGGCCCTTCGCCACACCGCGCGACATCATCTCGGCAGCCCCGATGGGAAACGCCGGCGGCTGCCAGCGATCGGGCAAAGCCAGAAGCTCGCGCCAGCGCGAATCGTCCGGCGCGTCCTGCGACCGGCTCCAGGCCAGCAGCAAACGGTCCGCATATCCCGCCGGACCGAGCCGGTAGAGCAGCGCGCGAGCCGCCCGCGGCATCAGGTCTGCCCCGACACGCCACCACCCGTCCGCCATCACCTTCAACCGGTCCCGCTCCGCATTCGAGAGGCGAAGCCGCTCGAACAGACGTTGCGCATCCTCTTCGACGAGCACGGCAAGCGCACCGATCCTGCGCACGGCGTCCGGCGTCCCGCCGGACGCAGCCTCGATCGCAGTCATTTTTTCGAACGGCCGCAGATGGGGAACCCCACCCAGAAGCGACACCAGC
>CAZXJZ010000254.1:0-5097 GCA_964641065.1 uncultured Hyphomicrobiales bacterium
TCGGGGTCCTTGCAGACGAAGGTCTTGCCGTGGCCGACATCGCCGTCGGTCCAGCCAATGTCGAAGCCTGAGCCCTTGAGGGCGGCGGCGCGGCGCTCCAGCGCCTGCGGCGAACGGCAGCGATAGGCGACGTGTTTCAGCCCCGAGGTCTTCGATGCCGTCAGTTTCAGGGAATAGAGCTCGTAATCGTCCCATGCGCGCAAATAGACGCTGTCGCCCTTCTCAGCGCTCTGGGTCATCCCCATCACGTTGACGAAGAAATCGCGGCTCTCCTCGAATTTCGGCGTCAGCAATTCGAGGTGGGCAAGGTGGGCAATATCGAGGATGGGCTCTTTGATCATGGACCGTCGCGTCGCCTTGATGTGTTGGATGGCAGCGACGTATCACGCGCGGCGCCGCGCGTCGATCCTAGAAAAATGCGCATGATTCCGGGTGCCTGCGAAGCAGGCGATCCCGGAATAAGAACTGGTATGCGAGCCGGTTCCGGGTCAGGCGTTTGCACGCCGGACCGGGAACGGCGTCGATTACTTCGCCTTGAGGAAGTCCGTGACCTTAAGCAGCACGAACTCGTTGTCATCGGCCTTGTTGGGATCGCGGCTCGATGAGAAGGGCAGGTTGTTGTCGTTGCCCACCACGATGTGGTCGCCATCGACGATGTCGACATTCTCGATGGTGAAGAACGGGAAGGTCAGCACGCCATCATTGAGCGGCTTGCGCGCCTTCTTGTCCGGATCGGCGATCGTCATCAGGTCGATATGTGCGACCTTGCGCACAGGGCCGTTCGCATTCGCGTCGGTCATCTCGATCTTGTAGATGCGCTTGAACTTGGCGATCTGGTCGAAGCAATTTTCCGCCTTGGCACCTGCGGGACAGGCCTTGTCGGCGGTGCCCTCGTGATCGTCCCGTTCGATGACCAGCGCCTGGGTCGGGCTGATCATGTTGAAGTCTCCGATCGCAAGGCCGTTCTCCTCCAGCACATATTTCCAGTGCCGGCCGGTCCATTTCTCTCCCGCGACGTCGAACTCGAGCACGCGCAGGTATTCCCTGCCGTCGGCGGTCTTTTCCCAATCCTTCTTCTCGGCGTCCCAGGCCGGGCCTTCGAGCATGGCGTAGAGGAAACGGCCGTCCGGCGAGGCCGCCATGCCCTCATAGCCCTTGGACCGGCGGATAGTGAATGCGGTGGCGCCACCGGGCACGGCCGGCGACATCACGGCATAATGGTCCGGCGAGCGTGCCGCCTTGCCGTCGATCATGGTCTCGAACACGGCTTCGACCTTCCCGTTCCTGTCCGTGCGGATCAGGTAGGGGCCGAATTCCTCCGCGATCCAGAATTTGTCGCCAATCGGTTGAAAGCTTTCGAGGTCGAGATCCGCGCCGGTGAGATAGCGCTTCGCGGTGCCCTCGTGCACGATCCGGAACGGCAGCTTCTTGTCCGGATCATGCAGGAAAATTGTAGCGAGACGGTCGGCTGTGCCCTTGTCCCAGTTCATACGATACTGATTGAGAAACAGCATGGCGTCGGGCGAATTCGCCTTGCTGCCAAAGCCGTTGTCGGTCAGCATCCAGAAGGTCCCATCGGGCATTCGCTTTATTCCGGAGCTTCCCTGCACCGGCTGTCCGTCGAACGGAAGCTTCACGCCGGTTGGCCGGCCGCGCGAGCGGCCTTCCACGGTGCCGATCGCCTCGATGCGCTTTCCCGTTGTGAATTTGCCGGACACCTTCAGATCGTCGGGGGCATCGGCCGGAGCCGGAATGAAGGTCGCTGCCGGTATCACGACATGTCCTGCGAGGACCGCCGGTTGCGACTGGGCGAATGCCGCATTGACAAGCGTAACGGTCAGAAGCGCTGAAAGTGTTGCTGCGCGCATGGATGGTTCTCCTGTTGCGCTGCAGTAATTTGTCCGAACTCGTGTCGTATCGGTGAAGGCTGCATGACACTTCTCTGACAATGCACCTTTCACTGCGCTTCGACTCACGCAGGCGTGAGCGGAGTCGTGCTTCTGACACGGTCTCGACATTGTGGCGACGCGCAACGCGGCTACCCATGCGTCGCGCAAACGATGCGGTGGCGTTTGCGATGATCGATATCGGTTGCGAGGAGGGTGCGGCGGTGAATTATCTCAAGTCGGCAGTGGGTGCGCTCGCGATCATGGCTTCGTCTGGTATGATTGCGGATTTCGACGTCTCGGTCTGGGACAACGACATTTATGTCACGGTCTGGTCGGCTGACGATCAGGCAGACAGCAAGCTGCGCAAGGATGTCGCAGCCATGTTGCCGGGGATCGATGAGAGCCGCGTCTTCGTGAACCGCGACGGTGTCATCGCCGTCTAGCGGCGCTTATCGTGCGCGTCGTTCAAACACCAGCAGCATATTGTTCGCCGGCATCGGCTCGATTTCCGCCAGCAGCAAGCCATGTTCGTGCGCGACCGCCTGAATGTCGGCGATGTCGCGCACGCCCCATTCCGAATTGCGGGCGCGTAATGACGCATCGAACGCATCGTTGCTGGGTGCGGTGTGTTGCCCGTCCTGCTTGAATGGGCCGTAGATGAACAAGAGCCCGCCGGGATGCAGGCGCTGGGAGGCGCCCCACATCAGCCCGCGCGTGGTGCGCCAGGGCGAGATGTGAAGCACATTGGCGCAGAATATCGCCGTCAAATCGCTGAGGGTTCCGGAGTCGGCCTCGTTGAGCCCCCAGTCCAGGGCGCCGAGGTCAAGCCGGCGGGCCGCTTCGACATTCTGTACCTGCGCATGCTGCCGCCAGGCGTCGATACTCCTGAGATTGCGCTCGTCATAGTCGGTCGGCCACCAGAGCAGGTGAGGCGAGGCTTTCGCGAACTCGATGACATGCTGGCCTGAGCCGCTCCCGACCTCCAGAACGTTTCCCTGCCTGTCCTTCAGATAGCCCGCGAGTTCCGCCCAGATCGGAGCACAATTGCGATGGAAGGCCGGCGCGTCGAGGCGCAGGTCGCCTTCGGCAATCGGGTCGATCGGGTTCTGGGAGGGGCCGCGGGTCATGGTCGTCTGTTTGTAGACATTCCAGGCAGCATCACATAGTGCCTTGAGGCAGATTGCAATGGAGTCGCCCCGACATGATGATCCTGTTTCTGGCCGCGCATATTCTGGCCGCGCTGTTCTGGGTCGGCGGGATGGCTTTTGCCTATACGATGCTGCGGCCGGCCGCAGGTGCGCTGGAAGGGCCGGCGCGCCTGACGCTCTGGCGCGATGTCTTCGCCCGTTTCCTGCCCTGGGTGGCGGTCTCGATCGTCGCCCTGCTCATCAGCGGCTATGCGATGATGTTCATGGCTTATGGCGGCTTCCGCGCGCCGCTTTACATCCACATCATGCAGGGCACCGGCATCCTGATGATGCTGCTCTATCTGCATCTGTATTTTGCGCCGTGGCGGCGTCTGCAAAAATTCGTTCAGGCGGCCGACTGGCCAAATGCCGGCAAGCAGCTCGCGATGATCCGCAAGCTGGTCGCGATCAATCTTGTGCTCGGCGTGATCACGGTGCTGGTCGGATCGACCGGCCGGATCTGGTGACGGCGCAGCGATGTCAGGCAGCGGCAGCCGGTTGTTGCCGTGACAGCGCGCGTTGCACCGCCGGCCGCGCTTCCATGCGGCGATAGTGATCCTGCACTTTCGGAAACCGCGCGATATCGACGCCGTCGCCCTCGAGCCATCGGGCGATCGTGAACAGGTACGGGTCACAAATGGTGTAGTCGCTGCCCATCACCCAGGGTCCGGCGAGCATCTCGTGTTCGATCAGCTCGAAGCAGTTGCCGACCGATTGCGGTACTTTCCTCTTCATCGCCTCGATCGCCGCTTCGTCGTCGGCCCATCGTGAGCCGCGAAGCCTGTGCGCATGCGCAACGTGTACGGTCGAGCACAGATAGCTGTTGAACGACTGCACCTCGGCAAACGCGAACGCGTCATCGATCGGGGCGAGCCGCGCGGCTGGAAAGGACTGCGCAATGAAAGCCAGGATCGCGGGCGTTTCGGTCAGGATGCCCCTGTCGGTGACCAGGGCAGGGACCCGGCCCTTCGGGTTGATGGCGAGATAGTCCGGCTTGCGTTGTTCCCCGCCGGCGAAATCCACGAAAACCGGCTCGTAATCCGCGCCGGCCTCTTCAAGCGCGATGTGCGACGCCAGTGCGCAGGTGTTCGGCGCGTAATAGAGCGACAGCATCGCTCAGGCGTCTTCCGGATTGTCGACATAGACGAGGCCCGCCTTCGCCAGCGGCTCGCGCATGTTGTACATGTCGAGGCCAAGGATGCCGGATGCGAGTTTGTCGCGCTTGGCGACTTCGTCCGCCTCGCGCTTCTGCGCCTTTTCCGCGACCTCGGCCGCGAGCTTGCGCGGGATCACCACGACGCCGTCGTCATCGGCGACGATGGCATCGCCGGGGATCACGTTGACGCCGGCGCAGACCACCGGAATGTTGACCGCTCCGAGCGTGGCCTTGACAGTGCCCTTGGCCGAGATCGCCTTCGACCAGACCGGAAAGCCCATCTCTTTCAGCACTGCGACATCGCGGCAGCCGGCGTCGATGATCAGCCCCTGGACGCCGCGCGCCTTGGCGGACGTTGCAAGCAAATCGCCGAACATGCCGTCGGTATTGTCGGCGGTGCAGCCGACCACCAGCACGTCGCCTGGTTTGCATTGCTCGATTGCGACATGGATCATCCAGTTGTCGCCGGGTTGCGCCATGATGGTGACGGCGGGGCCGCAAATGGAGGCGCCCGGCCAGATCGGCCGCATATAGGGTTTCATCAGGCCGGAGCGGCCGAGCGCTTCATGCGAGGTCGAGACGCCGAGGCCTGCGAGAATCTTGCAGGCAGCGGCATCGGCACGCTGAATGTTGCGGACGACGACGGGTTTCATGCCGAGACCTCCTCCGTTCAGCCGAGCGTATCAGTGACGACGCGCGGGAACAGCGTCTGGTACGCCTCGCCGTAGGTCATCGGAATGCCGGTGTTGCGCGAACCCTGGATGCCGCGATTGAGCGCCACGCGCTCGTAATAATGCCAGAGGTGCTTCTGCGCCGCGAGAATCTGGAAGGCCTTGTACTTGGTCTCCCAGACGTCATCGATCTT
>CAZXJZ010000254.1:5197-6633 GCA_964641065.1 uncultured Hyphomicrobiales bacterium
AACTGGCTCTCGCCGCGCTCGCCGAAGCTCATGCAGACGATCTTCATGCGATAGCCCAGCTTGGCGTGGTGCGCGATCGCGCCGCCCGCACGCCAGACGAAATCGCCCGGATGGGCAGTGACGACGAGTCCGGTTTTCTGGGCCATTGGTTCACTCTCCGGCATTCGAATGCGCGCCGGATTTGCAACATCCAACGCGCAGATACAAGCCTCAGCTGTACCGAAATTACTTGGTCTTCTGCTTGATCGCCTCGGCGCGCTTGTTGAGCGCTTCGGCCTCTGCATTGCGGCCGAGGGTCCGGTACAGCTCCGCAAGGTTATGCATTGTGTTGACCAGTTGCGGGTTGTTCGACCCGAAGGCCTTTTCGCGAAGCGCCAGCGCGCGCGTGGCGAGCGGCTCGGCGTCCGCTGGTCGGCCCATCTCCTGATACAGCACCGCGAGATTGTTCAGCGCCGTCGCCACGCCGGGATGCTCGGGGCCGAGCGCTTTCTCGTACATGGCCAGAACGCGCCGGAAGTACGGCTCGGAATCCGCGTGGCGCCCCTGATCGCGATAGAACCCGGCCATGGTGTTGAGCGTCTGCGCCACCGCCGGGTGGTCCGTCCCATAGGCCTTTTCGCGGATGACCAGCGTGCGTTTGAACACCGGCTCGACCTCATCGATGCGCCCCTGCATCCAGTAGAGCATCGCAAGCTCTTGCAGCGCGTTGGCAATATCGGGGTATTCGGTCCCGCGCGACTTCTCGTCGATCGCGATGGCGCGCTTGAACATCGGCTCGGCTTCGGCGAGCCGTCCCGTCGTCCGATAAAGCTCTCCCAACGTGACCAGCGACGCTGCGACATGAGGGTGGCCAGGGCCGAATGCCTTTTCGTGGATCGCGAGCGCGCGGAGGTAGAGCGGCTCGGCGTCGCGCTGGCGTCCCGTCTCCCGGTAGATCGAGCCAAGATTGCTTGCGGTTGCCGCGAGCGCGGGATGATCCGGGCCGTAAACCTTCTCGTTGATCGAAAGCGCGCGCTTGTAGAGGAGTTCGGCCTCCTCGTTGCGGCCGCTTGCGCGGTACAGCGCCGCCAGGTTCTCGGCCGACATGGCGACCTGCGCATGCTCCGTTCCCAGCGCCCGTTGCCGGATCGCCATCGCCCGCAGATAGGAGGTCTCGGCCTCCTTTGGACGTCCGAGTTGCTGCTGAAGCACGCCGAGATAATTGTGCGCCGCCGCGACATCGAGGTGATCCGGGCCGTTCTGCTGTTCGAGCAGCGGCAGCGCCTTCTGCGCCAGTGGCAGTGCTTCGGCCGCATTGCCGGAATTGTAGAGTTCGATCGCCTGCTGGAGCAGGGCGGCGGCGTCTCCCGGCGCCTGCGCCAACGCCGGCAGGGGACCGGCGATGGCCAGCAACAGGGACAGTGTCAGAACACGCGCGTTCCGCTTCAGCATGGGAC
>CAZXJZ010000255.1:0-6624 GCA_964641065.1 uncultured Hyphomicrobiales bacterium
ACATCCGGCCCGGTCATGGCATCGAGCGCCGCGAAAATCTCCTGCTTGATCGGCACGCGCTCAGGGCCGGCCTCGATCACGAACTGCGCGCCAGCGACCGCGTCCTCAAGGCGATGATTCAACGAAATGCGTTCGACCGGCGCGGGGTCCGCATCAAGCAGGCGGAATATCTCTCGCACGCGCTCTGGCACGCGCGAAAGCGCGGCCTGATCGGGATCGTAGATTGCGACCGGATGACCGGCATCGGCAAAGACCTGCGCGATCCCATGACCCATCAGGCCGGCGCCGACAACCGCGATCTTCTCTTTCTTGGTATGCATGGTCATTGCGTCATCCCGCCGTATAGCCGCCATCGACATAGATCACCTGTCCGGTGCAGAAATCCGAGGCTGGCGCGAGAAGGTAGACCACGATGCCCATCAGATCTTCCGGCTCGCCGAGCCGGCCGAGCGGGATGCGCGGCAGTGACTGCACGCGCGACGCCGAGGCCTTCGGATCGTCGTCGAACATCCAGGCGGTGAGCTTTGACCGAAACACGGTCGGGCCGATCGCATTCACCGTTATCTTGTGCTGACCCCATTCGGTCGCGAGCGCGCGCGTCAGACCATCGACTGCACTCTTGGACGGGCAATAGGCGGAATAGCCGCGAGGGGTCCCGTGGCGGCCGCGCACCGAGGAGACCAGCACCACCTTGCCGCCCTGTCCCTGCGTAATCATTGGCTTGCCGGCACTCTTGCACATCAGCCAGGAGCCGCGGACATTGGCGTCCATCACCTGCTCCCATTCTTCAGGTGCCATGTCGCCAATCATCTTCGGGATGTTGGTGCCGGAGGCGACCATGAGTCCATCAACGCGGCCATAAGCGTCGAGCGCCTCGGAGGTGATCACCTCGGCATCTGCGAGCGTATCGGGGCGGCGCGCGATCAGACGGAAGGTGCCGCCGCTATTCCTGATCTCGGCACCGACCGCATCCAGGTCGTCCTTCGATCCTGCGGCAAGCGTGAGCTTTGCACCGAGCCTGCCAAGCGTAATCGCCGCCGTGCGGCCAAGTGCGCCGGTCGCACCGGTGATCACGATCGAGCGGCCAGACAGGTCGAATAGCGGGCTCATGCAGCCTCCTCGATCGCAACCACGCGCACCCCAGATCCGTCCCCGCCGGTCCAGCGCCAGGGGAACGCCGCGAAAGTGCAGCGCTTGCCAGTGACTGCATCGAGCGCGCCACCGACATTCTCGATGCCTGGGATTCCGTTGCTCAGCATGATCTTGTGAGCCGGCTCCCAGAGCGGGAAATCGTCAAGGATGTCGCGACCGGTCTGCGCGCGATACTCATCGTTGAGATGCGGCTGGTTCGGGCCCGGTCCATGCGGTGCCAGATAGGTGCCGAGTGGATGATCGAGCGCCTGCACGTCGATGCCGACCATCTTCACGCCACGCGCCACCAGCCATTCCGCGGCTTCCTTGTAGAGACCGGGCGAGTATGCGTAGTAATCTGGATTGTCGCCATAGATGCGGTGCGAACCGGTATTGATCATCACGATGTCGCCGGGCTTGATCCGCGGCCGCGCATTCTCCAGATCCTGCGCGGTGATGACCTCCCACTTTCCTTTCGGAATGGAGACGGCAACGCCCGTGCCAAAGAAGCGCCACAGCTCGAATTCCGTGATATCATGCGTATTCTCCAGCACGTGGATTGGCGCATCCATGTGGGTGCCGCGATGCATCACCGTCGTGAAGTGCTGCACCGCCATGCCGTCGCGCGCGTGATAACAGAGCTTCCGAAAATCGTGGATCGGGTTCTTGCCTGGCCAGAACGACACTTCGTGACCCCAAGGGTGCGTCAGATCGTGCAGTGCTGTTGGCTTTGAATGTGGAATATCCTTTCCGTCCAGTTGCGCGATCGCAACCACCCGCACGATCGAGGCGTCGCCGCCGACCCAGCGCCAAGGAAAGGCGCAGATCAGCGCTTTGCGGCCTGCGAGTGCTGTAATGTCGCCGCCAAGCTCTTCGATAGTCGGGATTCCGGCAGCAAGAAGCATGCGATGCGCCGGATTCCACTCCGGAAATGCAACCTTCGGATCCCTGCCGGTCTCGCGTTTGAAACTCTCGACCACGCGCTTGTCGACCGGCCCATTGCGATGCAGCGCCAGCGACGTCGCCAGTGGATGATCGATAGCCGGCAAGTCGACGCCGACCATCTTGGCCTTGCGCTCGATCAGCCAGGTTGCCGCTGTCGGCGACAGCCCGGGTGCTTCGCCAAAATAGCCGTAGCTGTCCGACCAGAGGCGGTGCCAGCCGGTGTCGATCAAGAGGATTTCGCCGGCCTCCAGATCGGGAGCTGCGCGCTCGAAGTCCTCGGCCTCGATCAGCTCCCACTTTCCTTTGGGAATCGAGACGACGCGGCCGGTACCGAAAAAGCGGTCGAGTGCAAGCTCATCGACACCCGCGGCCATCGGGACGAGATGGACCGGTGCGTTCACATGCGTGGACGCGTGCATTACGGTCGCGAAACGCTGTGTCAGCGTGCCGTGGCGCGCGTGATAGGCGCCCTGCTCAAACCGCACGCCCTCGTAACCGGGCCATACGGGGGTACCGAAGCCCCAAGGGTGACTAAGATCGTAAAATTCAAGCCCGGTCTGAGGCTCACGGACGCCCGGCATTGTCACTCCCTCACGGCGCGCTGTTGCTCTGGCGCGTCCGTTTGCTGCGAGCGCAAATTGAGGGTAGCGACCCCGCTAGGTCCAATGCCGGTCCGGCATTTCGTCATGCCTTGGATTTATGGCTCAGACCGCCTACCGTCCAAGGCGACCGGGGAATGAGGAATGCAGATAGATTTCCGGCAGTTGCGCCAGTTTCTGGCAGTGGTCGAACTGAGAAGCTTCACAGCGGCCGCCGAAAAGCTGAACATGACACAGCCGGCGCTGACCCGCGGCGTACAGCAGATCGAGGAGCGCTTCGGCGTGAAATTGATCGAGCGCGGCTCGAGGACTTTAGAACTCACTCCTTTCGGCCACATGCTGGCCGAACGCGCCCGCCTGATCGAGCAGGAATTCGCCCATATCGATTCCGAGATGGCGGCGCTGAAGAGTGGCGAGACCGGCACGCTGCGGATCGGCACTGGGGTCAGCGCCATCGGTTATCTCCCGAATGCACTAATCGCCTTTCGCGAGCAGCGTCCAAATGTCTGCATACGTGTCACCGTCGACAGCATGGACTCCAATGTGGCGGCGCTGCTGCGCGGCGACCTCGACCTGATCTGTACGGCGATCGAGTTTCCGCGCCACCCGACGCTCAAATCCGAACGGCTGCTGGAAGTCGGCAATGTGGTGATCGCCTCGACATCGCATCCGCTGGCGGATCGCGGCACGCTGACACCGAAAGACCTGCACGCGTATTCGTGGGCCACCTTCTCCAATGACGAGCTCGCGCGTGCTCGGCTTGGCGCGTATTTCGCGGCGAGCGAACTCGATCTCCCGCGTATCGGTTTTGAAACCAACGATCTCGAGATCCTGTTCGCAATGCTGGCGCGATCCGACTATCTCGCGAGTGTCCCTGCGCTCGTCCTCGATGACGCGCGCGCGCGCGGGCTCGCGCAACTGCGGATCAAGGGTTCATTCTGGAGCATCGGACTTGGCTATGCACATGTCCGCACGGCGCATCTGCCATCGGCTCTGTCGAGCTTCATCGCGATATTGCGGGCGCATATACTGACACTTAAACCGGTTCAGCCCCGCGTGCTCGATGCCTAGACTGACCTGGTCCACAGGAACAGATGGTTTGGCTAACTCATCGGACCGCGTGGGTTAACCGAAACGGCTTGGAAAAGTCATTTTGGGGTTCAGAGACGCAGCGCGGTATCGCGCGAGCCTCGATGAAACAAGGCGTTATGGAGACTCTACCGACCGCGAAACTCAGCCGTGCCGGCGCTGAAAGTGGCGGCACACCAGGAAAATTTGTGAGCAAATTCCTGGTGTGGTGGGCGCACAAGGATTCGAACCTTGGACCCGCTGATTAAGAGTCAGCTGCTCTACCAACTGAGCTATGCGCCCGGGCCACTCACTCGCCATCAGGCGAAGCGCGGCTGGCTTACCAAAGGCCTTTCGCGGTGTCCAGCGAAGGTGCGACTAAATTCGCCCGCCGCACGTCTAAATCCACGGGTCGAGCTGAAAATCCTGCCGCCTGACGCGCGCCGAACCGGAACCACGCGTCTTCGAGGCACCGTCCGGCTGTCCAGCAGGACAAAAAACCCTCCGCAGCGCCCTGACCAGACCGCCCACGCCCTGCTCCGCCGCGGTTTGCGCTAGCGTTTGCCCCCGGGAAGCGGCGCAGCCTCGTCCGGATCCGGCCGGCGGTGCAATTCCTCGGTCTTCCGGTCGCGGAGCCGATCCATCGCGGGACTGCGCCGCTTGGCCCGCCAGGACCACAGACCGTAGCCCAAGGCTCCCGCGAGCAGCACCACCAGACCAACATTCAACAACAGCCACATCCAGCCACCCGCTTGCCCGCTCATTCCACATCTCCTTCAAAACGCCGATTTCGCTGCCGGCCTCGGCGACCGTGGGACGGCGAGTTCGGACCTGTCAGGCGTCAACGCGCGACGCTTCGGGCCGATCCCGGGACGATGCGAACCGTGACAAAACGCCCGGTTTCAAAAGAAAGGGCCGCCGGGCGGGGGGTCCCGGCGGCCACCGGTAAGGCGGCGATTGTGGGGGCTGGGGGGCTCAGAATAATCGCCGCTTCCGTAGATAGAACCATTGTCGCCAGGTCAGATGTCGCCTCGCTGGATCCCCATCGTCATTAGGTCCGGCCACCGAAGCTCAAAAAACCAGACAATCTGCGCTTTCACACCGACAAAAGCGCCATATCCCGTCTCCACTCACGTCAAACTAAGGCGGGACTGCCGCGCTTCAACTTAAATTTCGGACAGGTTTCCCGTTCCTGCGCTTGGTTGGCCGCGACCGATTGCCACTTTGCAGCCCCTTTTTGTGCGCGCCAGCCATTTTCATCGGCTAGACTTCGCCATGGCTGGGTCAACCGGCTCACAGGGCAACCGGGAAAAAAACAACCAGCCCACCGGGACGCGAAACGAACAGGGAGAGACGCAATGCAAGGCATCAAACGCCGCCATTGGCTGGCGCTATCGGCGGCGGGACTGGCGACCGCGATCGTCGCCACCACCTCGCCGCTCGCGCAATCGCAGGAACGCAAGTCGATCCGCTGGTCCACCTCGAGCGTGGACTCGTATGGCTATAAGGTGGCCGCGGCCATGGTCAAGGTCGCCGAAGAAGCCTTGGGCGGCGAATACACCATCACCGTTAATCCCTATCCCGCGACCACCGCCGCCATGAAGGCCGCGATGGATGGCAACGGCGAGATCGGTTACACGGCCGATGTCGGCATGACGCAGCTTTACGCTGGCGAGGGCGGCTTCAAGAGCTACACGCCAGGCAAGGGCAAGCTGGTCCACACTTGGTATGCCTATCCGATGGAATCCTTCATGGCGGTGCCGGCCGACAAGGCGGCCCAGTTCAAATGCCTGAAGGACCTGTCCGGCAAGCCGACTTTCTTCACGCCCGCCGGCTTCATGAACTGGCTCAACTTCCAGCGCATGTACAAGGCCCTCGGTTATGACTTCAAGCACGTGCAGATCGACCCGAAAACACAATCCGACGCGCTGAAAGGCGGCACGATCGCGGGCTCGGTCGCCTACACGACCTCTGGCGCCTCGCTCGCGCCCTACTGGAAGGAAACCGAAGTTCGGATGGACGTGAAGGTCGTCAATCCGTGCCCCGACGAAGTCGAGAAGCTGAAAGCGGCAGGGCTGACGATTGCCGATGTCAGCTCGAAGGTGTTCGCGAAGGATGTCGGCGTTCAGAACATCCAGGGCGTGCCGATCCTGTTCGCTTACAACATGCGCGCCGACATGCCGGAAGATGTCGTCTACAAGCTGCTCTCTGCCTTCTACAAGAATCGCGACGTGCTCGCCAAGGCGGACGCGGGCTTCACGCCGATGGCGAAAGATTTCGTCGGCATGCAGGTCAACGGCATCAAGGCCAACCCGGATATTCCAGTCCATGCGGGCCTCGCCAAGTTCCTGAAGGAACACAAGGCGTGGGACGACAAGTGGAAGATTGCGACCAGCGGAAGCTGATCGGATGAGGCGATAATTTTCGGGGCGGGGGGATGCGCGGGCAGGCGCATCCCCTCGCCCGTTTTCTTCAGATGTGAACTGACCTGTTGCTCCGCTGCGCGGCGGCCGCGCACGCACCGGGCAACGACAAAAGACCAACGATAAAACAAAGACAAGCCGACGATGGGGACGGCGATGATGTCCGAGGGGATCAGGAGGCATTTCAGCCTCAACAACGTTATTCTGTTTTTCTCGACAGTCCTGCTGAGCTGGCTGCTCTATTATTTCTATACCGGCGCCGGCGGCCCCCAGGAACTGGCATCGCGGCTGATTCCGATCGCGATCATTCTCCAGATTCTTTTCATGTACCGCGAAGGCTATTTCTACAAGTGGCTGCCACCACGCGTGAACGACATCATCGTCATCGTCTATATCGCCATCGCGCTCTATGCGTTCTGGCATTTCTGGTGGGAGTTCGAGGAGATCGCGATCTACCG
>CAZXJZ010000256.1:0-5087 GCA_964641065.1 uncultured Hyphomicrobiales bacterium
TCGCTCATGCGCTTTCACACTTCGCGCATGGGGCCATGGGCTTTGGCTGAAAGCCGGCGTTCCGCGCGCCCTTGGGTCTCCCAGGGGAAGGAATGCGAGTTGGAATACGGGCGCGCCCGCGCCGGCTAAAAAATAAGGGATGGCGGAGCTTTGCCTGGACGCTCTGGAGTCCCCCTGCCCCGCGCCGCCGCGTTTCCATCCGCAATCCGAATGCGCTACAGCGCAGCCATCATCAGAGGCCCGCGATTCCCATGACCCGCAACAACATGCTCTATCTTCTCGTCGGCGCGCTGGCCGTCGTCGCCGCGATCCTCGCCTGGAACCTGTACCAGGCGAAGAAGCAGCCCGAGGGCATGCAGATCAATGTCGGCCCCGGCGGCATCTCGATCGAGAAGAAATAGCGCCGCGTCCGCTACTTGCGGATCTCGCCCATCACGTCGGCGGCGCGCAGGCCGGGATTGTCGAGACAGCGCTCGATAAAGGCGTCGGTCTGCTTGCGCAGCGTCTCGACATTGAACATGCTGCCGCCCGATTGTCCGAGCAGGAAGCCGTGCAGGAAGGCGATGGCGACGTCGCGATTGCCGCCGCTCTCGCGCATCACATCCTTGCAGGTATATTGCGCGACGCTGCGGTCGCCCGCGTCCGGCTTCCTGTCCTGCGCCTGCGCCGTTGCAGCGGCCAGCATGGCAGCGATGGTGACAGCGGCGAGGCTCGAACCACGCATGATCGTTTCCCCTGATAAAGTCGTCCGGCGGTTCAGCAATTCACCGACCGGAACATGCCGCTGCATTTGCGGCCACCGCTACCAAAGGTCACAGCGCCGATGGTGCCCGGCCGTTCGAAACTGCCGGTCAGGTCGCCGCCGAGCGTACTCATCGGCGGCAGCGCGCCGCTGCCCCGCGTGCTGCCGGACGGGCCATCGCGATATCCGGGAAGATAGCCGTAAGGCCCGTCGCACCCCGCACTGCCGCTCATGGCGTTGCAGCCAAGGGCCGGCACCGCTAGCGCGAGTGCGACCGTCATCAGCGCCGCCGCGGCCATCCCCTTCACAAGCATCGATCTCACCGCTCCGGCGAAAACCTGTGTTGAGATTACAGGGCAGCGCCGCGAGCGCAAAGACGCGTTAACGAAGCCGTCCAAACCAGGCCGCAGGCGCGGCACGCGCCGCGCGCAGCCGCGGAAATCGCCTTGAGAATGGCTTGAACCGGGACAATTTGGCGGAACCTGTCCCGATCTGCGGCAAAACCTTAGTTCGCGCTATGTGCTTGACGCACAAGGGGTATTCGCCGCCTTTCCGTCATGGAATAGCCCCATCCAATGGGCTAAAGGCGGCTCACGCGGTTTCCGCGGTCGCGTTGCGTTTGGCGCGCGGCATCAGCCTGTGACGGTCTGGGCGACATCGTCGTCCATGCGGACCTCGCAAGCGTAGCAACCAATCCACACCAACGAGTTCGAGGTTCAATGCGTATCGCAACGTCGTTTGCCGTCCTGATGGCTGCAACCCTTCTTCCCGCCCTCCCCGTCCATGCACAGAATGCTGATGCCGCATCGGGCATCGCCACTTCGCAGTTCGAGGCTTTCGGTCCGTTCCGGACCGCGCAGACCGAATATTCGTCGCGCCGCGGCGCCAGCGCTGCGCGCGGCTGCCTCACCGGCCAGACCCGCGGAGTGTTGTCGCGCCTCGAGGCGCGGTTCGGCGCGGTGAAGGTGATTTCCACCTGCCGCCCCGGTGCGGTGATCGCAGGCTCCGGCCGCCCCTCGCAGCATCGCTACGGCAAGGCGGTTGATTTCGTTCCGCGATCCGGCCAGCGCGGCGCGATGCTGGCATGGCTACGCGCGAATTCCGGCGGCGCCGTCATCACCTATCCGTCGGGACACATCCATTTCGATACCGGCGGCTATCGCAATTACAACGTCAGTGCGAAAGCGCGCCGCTCTTACGCACGCGGGCGCTGATAGACGCACACGCGTCTTCCGTCCGGCGCGTCAAGCGCCGGACGGATAAGGTCGGCACGAATGCCTCAGCGGCGTCAGTGCAGCCCGAGAAATTCCCGCATAGCGGTCGCGGATTTTTCCGCGTCCGCCTTGTCGGACGCGGGGACGGCAAAGGCCGCGCCTTCCCGCGACACCAGCATCGCGTTGCACATTTCGATGCCCGAGGCGCCGTCGAAAGCGATATCGAGCGTCACGTCGGCAATGTCCGACAGACTCATCTCGGCCGGCTTCATCTTCACGAAGAGGAATTTGCGCTGCAGCACGGCCTTGCCGTCGCTCTTGTCGAGCGTCAGCGTGGTGCCGCCGGAGCGTAGTTCGAGCGCGTCTTCATTGCGCCTGATGTCCGTCATGGCAAATCTCCGCGTTGGCGATCAAAATGCTAACGCGCGACGACTCGTTCTGAGTACGAGGCACCCTGTCGCGCGACAATCGATCAGCCAAAATTGCGGGGCGGAGCCGACGGTTCAGGTTTCCGGCTCGGTGGTGAAGAACAGCGGATAGCCGTTCTGCTTGCCGAGATCGGTGGCTTCCTTCGCCTTGGTTTCGGCGACGTCGCGGGTATAGACCGCGATCACGCAGGCGCCGCGCCGATGCGCCGTCATCATCACCGCCTGCGCGCGCTCCACGCCCATGCGGAACACAGCCTTCAACACCTGCACGACAAATTCGCGCGGCGTGTAGTCGTCGTTGAGCAGGATCACCTTGTAGAGCGGCGGCCGCGCGGTCTTGGTCTTCGTTTTGGTGCGGGTCTTGACGTTGGGGTCGGGCATCGCAGCCTCGGGGCGGCACGGGCACTGTCGGGCATGATATGTCAGGATTGCAGGCATGGCAGCCGCGATCCGATCACGGTTTCGCGTGATCCCGTCCGCCTGCTCACCCTCCGACAATGAAAGTGACGCCGACGCCGCGTTCCTGCGCGCGCCGCGAAAATCGCACGACATCCGCAAGCCAGGCGCGCGCCGCAGCCGGCGCCTTCGGCGCCTCGGTTTCGATCAGCGCAACCAGCGCGGCAAGCTGCTCGGCCTTGAACCAGAATTCCTCGTAGGATCCGATGATGCCCTCATGCGGCAGACCATGCATATGCTCGCACAGGTCTGAATTCTCGAACGCAGTCCAAGCCTCTTCCGGGATCGGCCGGCTTTCGAAATGAACATCGTCGGCCGGATCGCCGGGCATGACTCCGTCCATCCATGGGCCGCGCGCGGCGTAGACGCGGCCGATCTCGCGGGTCGCGGTGTCCGGCATATCCCAGTCTCCGCAGGGTTGCGGAGTGCAGGATAGCGCGCCTCACGGAAATTGGAACGCGTCAGGCCGGCTTGAAATTCATCGCCACGCCATTGATGCAATAGCGAAGGCCGGTGGGCGGCGGGCCGTCGGGGAACACGTGGCCCAGATGGCTGCCGCAGCGGCTGCAATGCACCTCGGTGCGGACCATGCCGAAAGTCCTGTCCTCGGTGGTTTCGACCGCGCCGGGCTCCGGATCGTTGAAGCTCGGCCAGCCGGTGCCGCTCTCGAACTTGCGGCCGGACTTGAACAGCGGCTGCCCGCAGCCGGCACATTCGAAGGTGCCGGCGCGCTTTTCGTAATTCAGTGCGCAACTGCCAGGCCGCTCGGTGCCATGCTCGCGCATGATGTAATATTGTTCGGGTGTCAGCAGCGCGCGCCACTCGGCGTCGGTGCGGGTGACGGGATAGGTCTTGGTCAGGGTGTCGCTCATGCGGCAAATATGGTCCCTGTCCCGGCGTCTGCCAAGTCCACAACCGGAGCCGCAGTCCCACGCGGGACGTCCCCCGCCCCACGGAACATCATGATCGAATCTCTCATCCGCTTCGTGCTGTCCAACTTCACGCTAACCCTCCTGGTCCTGGGGTTGATTGCATCGGCCGTGGCCTACCTCTCGAAGCCAAAACCGCGCAGCCGTGCCCAACTGGTCGAGGCGCTGTTCTCGTACTTCCTCCTGTTCTCCATCGGCATCAGTCTTCTCTATAATTTCGTGATGCACGTGTTTTTCGGCGACATGGCCGCGCGCTTCATCGGCTGGGCCGACAGCCCGTTCCAGGCTGAGGTCGGCTTCGCGAGCCTGGGATTCGCGGCGGTCGGCTTTCTCGCGTTCCGGGGGGATCGCGGATTGCGCATCGCCGCCGTGGTCGGCCCGTCGCTGTTCCTTCTCGGTGCCGCGGGCGGCCACATCTACCAGATTATCGCGGCGCGGAATTTCGCGCCCGGCAATGCGGGGATCATCTTCTGGACCGATATCCTGGTTCCGGCGATCGGGTTCGGTCTGCTCTATTTGCAAGGGAAGTATCCGCAAGGGAATCCTCGCGATTCCGGCGCCGCTATCACGTCCCATTGAACAGAAATGCGTTGCGCTTTGTCCGATCCGGTCGGAGACTGCCGGCAAAGAAGAGCGCGATTTGCCCGAGCTTGATGCGCGCCGGATCGAACGCACGCTCGCCCGACTGCGACTGACAAGAACCGTCTTTCCGACCATGGAGAAGGTTATGTCGAAATCGCTTACGTGCGCCCTCGCGGCCGCCATCATGGCAGCTGCACTGGGCGTCGCTTCCGCTCAGCAAGGGCAGACCCGGCAGATCCAGGTCTTGCCCGCCCCGGGTGGCGAAGGCGCGCCGGCGGCCGCCGGTCCTGCCAATGCGCCGGATCAGGGTCCCGGACCGGACGCCAATGCCAATGCGGGACCACCCGAACAAGCCGCGCCGCAACGACGCCGGCCGGGCCGGCCGTTGCAGCAAGCCGCTCCGGCGCCAGACGCAGCTCCTCCGGCACAGGATTCCACGGCCGGCGCACCACCTCCCGGTGACGCCGCTCCCCCGCCACCTCCGGGCAAGGGCGCGCCGCAGAAGTTCGTGAAGGAAGGACCGGTGCTGGAGAAGAAGCCGGTCGTCAGGCACAAACCCAAGCCGCGCTATTACGGCGAGTACCAGCGCCCGCGTTATTATGATCGCGGCGGTTACGGTGGCGGCTACGGTGGCGGCTACGGCGGTTACGGTGGCGGCGGCTACGGCGGCGGTGGTTACGGTGGCGGCGGCTATGGTGGCGGCGGCTACGGTCGCTACTGAGAAACGGCAGACCTG
>CAZXJZ010000256.1:5097-6611 GCA_964641065.1 uncultured Hyphomicrobiales bacterium
AGGCAGGTGAGGTGAGGGGACGGAGATAGGGGCCGGGTGGTTCGGGTGGCGGCGGCTTGGGGGGCGGGGGCTCCGGGCGCTACGGAGAAACGGCAGACCTGAGATTAGACGCGGCGCCGTCCCCGGACGGCGCCGCGTCTGCTTGTTCAGCCGATGCGTCGGCCACGTTCACTTCTCGATGTAGTCAGCGCATTTGGGGACATCGGTTTGCGCGCCCCACGGCATGATCGGGACACTCGAGGTCGAGTTTTTGGGCGAGCCTTCGATGATGCGATCCGAAAATACCATGTAGACCAGCACATTGCGTTTGACGTCACAGCCGCGGACGATCTGCATCTTCTTGAAGAAGAGCGAGCGGCGGGTTCGGAACACGTCCTCGCCCTGCTCGAACTTGGTCTTGAAATGAATCGGACCGATCTGCCGGCAGGCCAGCGAAATGTCGGACACTTCCTCGGCAAGGCCGAGCCAGCCCTTGAATCCCCCGCGCTCCGGTACGGTGAAGTGGCACGCAACACCGTCAACCTCGGGATCGTCGAGGCCATAGGTGGCGAGCTTGTCGTTCGGCGACATCCACTTGAACACGGTGGAGCGCTTGAAGATCAGGTCGGGTTCATCCGCCGCGTGGGCGGACATCACCCACAACGCGGCTATCGCGATCGCAAGGCTGCGAACCATCGGTCATCCTCGTGGATATTTCGGCGCTGCACACATAGGCATTCAGACGCCGAAACGCGATGACCGGTTCCATCAGACCTCGCTGCTATCTTCGTTAGCCGCGCGAGCGCGGCACGTTATAGCGCGGGTTGATCACGCACATGTCGGTCCCGATACGGGTCTGCATGCATTGCGCGAAGCTGACGTAACCGCAGCTCATGGCGCCACCGTCACGGCCCCCCGTGATGATGCACCAGGGATATTCCACTTGCGCCGACGAAGGGGTTGCGCCTGTCAGCAACGTTGCGCCGATGACGGCGGCAGCAGCAAGAAGTTTCATATTCGGTTCTCCAACTCCGGTCTCTTAAGCGCAGCGACAAGCCCGGAGACTAATAACGACTGGGCCCGCTCGCCGGCCATACCGAAACACAGTAGGCATTGGTCGCGCTCACAGCAGATCCGGTTCGAACGGTACCATAGGAAAGCCCGCACAGCGCCAGACTGCCCACAAGCGCCAGTAACAAGCCCGTCATCCGGACAAATCGTTCCGTCTTAGGCATCGGCCAGCCCTTCGAACGCACCTTTCAGGGTCAGTCGGGCCAACTGGACGCCGGTTCGGCCTATATGGCGAGGCTGGTTACTTCTGTCTCAACGCAGTCGGCGAAAACCGGTTTCATGCCGTGCCGGCGGCGGCGGAATGAGCGAGCGAATTTTCCAACCGCGCTTTGAACCGCCTTTCAGGGCCGCGCGACGAATGGCCATCAACATTCGCTCACTCAAGGAAACAAGGCCATGACCATCACGAAAACCGCCCTCGCCGCCGCGATCCTGGCCGTTATGGCCGTGTCCGCCCAGGCCCA
>CAZXJZ010000257.1:0-6556 GCA_964641065.1 uncultured Hyphomicrobiales bacterium
CTCCGAACGGTACAGGTCGCGCACCACCTCGGCGATCGCGACGATGTCGCCGGAATTGATCTTCGCCTCGTATTCCTGGGCACGGCGCGACCACATGGTGCGCTTGACGCGGGCGCGGCCCTTCAGCGTCTCCAGCGCCCGCTTGACCATCGCAGGCTCGGACAATTTGCGCATGCCCACCGACGCGATCTTCGCGGTCGGGACCCGCAGGGTCATCTTGTCCTTGACGAAATTGATCACAAACAGTTCGAGCTTGGCACCGGCCACTTCCTGCTCTTCGATCGCCAGAATCTGACCGACGCCATGGGCCGGATACACGATGAATTCAGTCGTCTTGAAGCCTTGACGTTGGGTCGTCTTCTTATTGACGGTCATTCCAGAGGGTGCTCCTTCGCCAGCCGGATTGGGTCGGCTGGGCGCTGCTTTGGCCACGGGAGCTCCACGGCCGGCAAGCCGGGAGCCTTGCGAGTTCCGCCTCGTCGGGGCGGAAGGCGTCTGGGCCCGGCGGGCAGTGCCGCTGGGCGCTTTCTTCGATTTCGACGGCTTCGGAGCCGCCGACTTCTGAGATTTCAGCTTTTGGGACGACGATTTCGAACGCGATTTATCGGGCACGGTACGCGCGTGGGGTTTCCACGCCCTCTCTGGAGCGGCTCCTCTGGAACGGACCCGAAAAAATAAGCTCCCCCGGACGTGAATGGTAAAAGGGGGAGCTTCGTTCCGGTTAAGGCGTTCCAATTCCGTGACTATAGCACATTTTCCGCAAAAATCAATGTGTTAAGCCCCCGCAGCGGACCGTGCGCAGCGCTCCGGGGGTGAAAAATTCGGACAAGAGGTTAAGAAGCGGCGGCGCCGACCGGCTTAATTTCCGGTTCCCGGTTCGGGCGAAAAATACTGTTCCTTGCCCTCGACGCCTTCCCAGTCCTTGTGATCGGCCGGCGGCTCTTTCTTGGCCGTGATGTTGGGCCACTTGCTGGCGTATTCAGCATTGATCTGCAGCCACTTCTCCAGCCCCGGCTCGGTGTCGGGCTTGATCGCCTCGACCGGGCATTCCGGCTCGCAGACCCCGCAATCGATGCACTCGTCTGGGTGGATGACGAGCATGTTTTCACCCTCGTAGAAGCAGTCCACGGGACAGACTTCCACGCAGTCCATGAACTTGCAGCGGATGCAGTTGTCGTTGACGATATAGGTCATTCAGTACCGACCGGATTCTAGAACGCTGAAAATGTGCGTAGCGTAAGGGTTACGGGCGCGCAAGGGACCGCGCAAGGGATCGCATCGTGATCCGTCAGCCGCTATCGGGCCGCTTCAGTCGCAGAAGCTCGCGGCGCTCGTGTTTGGATGGCCGCCCACCATGTTCCGGTTGAGCATCCGCCTTCATCACAGCCGGTACGGCCGGCGACATATCCTCAAACAAAGGGGCTGCGTCAGCCGCAGAGCCGCGGCGTTCGGCAAAGCCTGCGACGCGCAAGATACGGATACGGTCGAATGCGATGGTGATGACGTCGCCGATGCGGACAACGCGGCTCGCGGCGTCGACCCGCGCGCCGTTGAGCCGGACCAGACCATTGTCAGCGAGGCCCGCGGCCGCGGTGCGGGTGCGCACCACCCGCGCGTGCCACAGCCATTTGTCGATCCGCTGCCGATCCAATCCGTCCGCGCCCGACTAGCGGCGCTCCTTTGAATCCGCCTCGAGCTGCGCCTTCAGGGCGGCCAGTTTCGCAAACGGAGAATTCGGGTCGGGCTCACGCTCGCGCCGGTCCGGACGCGGCCGCGCATCCTGCGGACGCGGCCGGTTGTCCGGCTTGCCATGCCGGGCTGCATCCTGACCCCCTTCGGGGCGGCGCGGGCGGCCGCCACGATCCTTGCGCGGCGGACGGGGCCCGTGCTGGCGCTGGTCTTGACGCTGGTCTTGGCGTCGCTCCTGACGGTGCTCCTGCGGCGCAGCACCGGTCTGGGCGGCGGCCTGATCGCCTGCGGGCGCCGCTTCAGGCGAAGCCGCCTGGTGACCACCATGCCGCTCGCGGCGATGATGGTTGCGTTGCGGACGCTTCTCGCGGCTTTCGAAACGGCCCGGCCGCCACACTTCAATCAGTTCGGGCTCGGCGGGTGCAGCCTGGCTGTCCGTGCCGGCGGCATCGGACGCCGCCGCCTCAACGCTCCCGGTCTCTGCCGCCGCGCCGACGACCTGTTCATCGTCGGAAGATGGCTGCCCTTCGTCCGACGCTTCATCGCCAGAAGACATGCCGTCCGGCGCGTTTGCCGGTGCCGCGTCTGCCGATGCATCTGCGATGATCTGCAGATCGTCTGTCTGCTGAGCTTCCGCAACCGTATCCGGATTGACCGCTTCCGGCTCGGCTATCCGATCGGCGCCCGCATCCACCGCAGGCATCGGCGTATTGTCGTTTGCGATTTGAACGGCGGCGTTCTCGCCGCTGTCACCAGCATCCGCTTCGGCCGGTTGCGGCGCAATATCGGCGGCAACCACATCAGGCTCAGACACCGGCTCCGGCGGCTTCGGCCGGCGCTCCATGCGGTAACCGAGCGAGCGCAGGATCGAGGCGAAATCCTCTCCGGACGAACCGACCAGCGACGTCATGCCGACGGTCACGGTGAAGCCGGTGCCATCCAGCGCGCCCTGCGGTTTGATGCCCGGCGAATTGTTGCGCCAGGCCAACGCGGGCCGGATCAGATCGGCAAGACGCTCGAGGATATCGACGCGCACGGCGCGCTCGCCCGCGACCCGGTAACCGGCGACCCGGTACAGATTCTTCGGAACATCCTTGTTGGCCGGAATCGAGGTGCGCCCACTCGATGCCAGTTGCTGAACTTCGTCCAGACCGCGCATGTCGCCGGAATCGTTCTTGATCGCGTAGAGCAGGGTCGCCAACCCGCGCGGAGCGGGCTTCAGGAGCGGCGGCACGTAGAGATGATAGGCACCGAAGCGCAGACCGTATTTCCTAAGCGCCGCACGGGAGTTCTGATCCAGCCCCTTCACATCGTCAGCAACCTTCTGGCGCTCCAGCACGCCGAGGTCCTCGATCAGCCGATAGGCCACACCGCGCGCGATGCCGGTGACGTCCTCGGCCGCGGCAAGGGCCGACAGCGGACCGAGCAGCTTTTCGATATGCGCCTTGATCCACAGATCGAGCCTCGCCTGCACCTGCTCGCGCGCGGCGCCGGTCAGTTGCTCGTCAGCGAGGATACGGACGCGTGGCCGCAACACCTCTTCGCCAGCCACCAGCTTGCCGACCGTGTCACCCGTCCAGCGGATCGTGCCGTCCGAGGTCAGAACGAATTGCTCGTCCGGCGCCTGAGCCAGCTTTGCCGCCCGTGCATCGATCTCGCCGGCCAGCGCCTTCTGTGCGGCGGCGTGCAAGGCCTTCGCTTCGGATCCGCCTGCGGACGGGTCCGCAGCAAAACGAAAGCCCTCAAGCCGTCCGAGCAGATGGCCTTCGACGGTGACTTCGCCGGTCTTTGAAATTTCACTTTCCAATGTGGTGTTCTCGCGCAGTCGCCGCATCAACACGCTGGTACGGCGATCGACAAAGCGGGCGGTAAGGCGCTGGTGAAGCGCATCCGACAACTTGTCCTCGACCGCGCGCGTGACGCCCTGCCAGTGTTCTGGATCGGCAAGCCAATCTTGCCTGTTGGCAACGAATGTCCAGGTTCGAACATGCGCGATCCGGTTGGAGAGAGAGTCGATGTCGCCTTCGGGGTGGTCTGCCTGCGCGACCTGGCGGGCAAACCAGTCATCCGGGATTTTACCCTCCCTCATCAGAAATCCATAGAGGGTGGTGACAAGTTCGGCATGGTTTGCCGGAGCGATCTTCCGGTAGTCCGGAACCTGGCAGGCTTCCCACAATCGCTCGACTGCGTCCCGCGTCCTGGTCAGGGCCCGGATTTCTGCATCGCGCGCTGCATGTTCCAGCACCAGAAAATCCTCGGCGAGCGGCGCGCGAGTGAGGCCCTGTTCGGCAGGGATCTCGGAAAGTGAAGCTTGCAGGGCGCCGATTGAAGAAAAGTCGAGATCGGAGTTGCGCCACTGCAGGAGCTTCAGAGGCTCGAACGAGTGGCTTTCCAGCCGCTGGACCAATTCGTCATCAAACGGAGCGCAACGGCCGGTGGTGCCGAAAGTACCATCGCGTGTGGCGCGGCCGGCGCGGCCGGCGATCTGCGCGAGTTCAGCCGGCGCAAGGTTGCGGAACTGATAGCCGTCGAACTTGCGGTCGGAGGCGAAGGCGACGTGATCCACGTCGAGATTGAGCCCCATGCCAATCGCGTCGGTGGCGATGAGGTAATCGACATCACCCGACTGATAGAGCGCAACCTGTGCATTTCGGGTCCGCGGGGACAAGGCTCCCAGAACCACCGCTGCGCCGCCTCGCTGACGCCGCACCAGTTCGGCGATCGCATAAACCTCGTCGGCCGAGAACGCGACGATGGCCGAACGGCTCGGCAACCGTGTCATCTTGCGGTCGCCGGCGAAAGTCAGTTGCGACAGGCGCGGTCGCGACACGATATTGGCGCCGGGAAGCAGCCGCTCGATCATCGGCCGGATCGTGGCGGCCCCGAGAATCAGCGTTTCCTCGCGCCCGCGCCGGTTCAGGATACGGTCGGTGAAGACATGCCCGCGCTCGAAATCCGCCGCGAGCTGGATTTCGTCAATCGCCACGAAAGCCGGATCGAGATCGCGCGGCATCGCCTCGACGGTCGAAACCCAGAAGCGCGGATTGGCGGGCTTGATCTTCTCCTCGCCGGTAATCAGCGCAACCGAATCCGCGCCGACACGGTCTGCAACCTTGTTGTAGACCTCGCGCGCAAGCAGGCGCAGCGGCAGCCCGATCAGGCCGGACGAATGCGCGAGCATCCGCTCGATGGCCAGATGGGTCTTGCCGGTATTGGTCGGGCCGAGCACGGCGGTGACACCGGCGCCGCGCATGCGAGCGTCGCTTCGAACGCCAGGCGAAAATGAAATGGGCATCAAGTTTCCGACAACCGAGGTCTCACGAGGGCGGCGGGCCGGGCCAACGAGGCGCGAGACCGGTGCTTCAGTCAGCAAACGCGCCAGCTTGTCACCCGGACTGTCTCACAACGCAACACTATCCGTGATTTTTGGCGCCGCCGGTTAAAGTATGGAACGAGTCTGGAACGAAACACGGCCGAATCGCTGACTCAAGCGTGTTCCCGTTCGTTCACCGCGACATGTAGAGCTATTCCTGCAGAACCCCCTATATCGGGTGCAAATCGATTAAATCTGAGCCGACCGATGCGTCCATCGGCTAACGCCGGCGAGTCCAGAGCCAAACCAAAGAGTCAACCGGGCCTCAGCGGGAATGTGGAGAACAGCGGGGATATTGCAAGCGACGCAATTGGTCCGATGCGATCTAACGGGCCCAAAAGCGACCTAATTGGTTTTCGCGCTGGCCCGGCTCGGCAGCGGCGACACCGCGAGTTGCGTCGCCTGCAGGATCCCTTGCCCAAGCGGCGTCGGGATCACCACCCTGTATGGGACCAGCACCCGCGTGCCGGCGATCGGCACCAGCCAGGTTTCCATATCGCGCTGGTCGATCAGATATTTGACCGCGCTGCGGTTCGGAACATACCCCGCCAGTGGCGCGAAATAGATCGCGCAAACCAGGGCCGGCCCCGAATACCCGTTGGTTTCAACCTGCTCGATCCGCTTGTAGGCCAGCGTGAGATCGTAGCGCATGCGGCCGTCGAAGATCGGGGCGTGCTGCTTGCAGACCTCCGGCGCCATCAGGTCGCCCTTCCCCTGCACCCGCAAGAGCGAACCGGTCATCGGGTCGAGCACATTGCGGCGATGCGCCTCAGTCACGCGAATACGGTCGGGGTGTTCGACCATAGGCGGCTCGATGGTGAGGTCCTTGACCGCCCCATCGGCAATTTTCATCCGCAGGTCTTCGAATTTCTTTCCCCATTTGATCGAGAGGGCGTAGTTCGCCGGCGCGAGCTGCCCGTTCTTGATGGCTCCGCGGGACGCCGTCGTGCCACGCCCGGAGCTGAAAAAGCTCGCCAGCCCGGCGGTCGAACCTTTCGCTTCGGCGGAAAAGCGGTCTTCCCGGACGTCGACCAGCCAGGACCCCTCGCCGAGCTTGATCCCGGCCAGCGAGGCCGTGTAGCGCGCATCGAGGCGCGCCTGGGCGTGGACATCCGGAGCCGAGGCAAGGCCGAGGAACAGCGCGCCCAATGCCGCGCAGATACCGGTCTTTGACAGAAACTGCACCTGGTCCTCGCGGAGCCCGGTCGGGCTCTTCGGTTGGAACTCTGGCCATCCGATCGTGCCGCCACGATCAACGCCTATAAACCTAAGCGATTCGGCACCATTATGCCGTTTCTGTGGTCTTGCCGGGTCGGCAGCGCCTGACACGAGCCTTGACCTCCCTGCCTGGCGTCTTTATAGGACCGCGTCTTAACGCGAAAACGCAATCACGGCCTGCGCCCCGCGCGGCGCCTCTGGTCATATTCGGGATTTTCAATCATGTCGCGCAAGTGCGACCTCACCGGCAAGGCGTTCCAGACCGGTCACAAGGTG
>CAZXJZ010000258.1:0-6552 GCA_964641065.1 uncultured Hyphomicrobiales bacterium
GCATGGGCGCCGCGCTCAACACCGCGTCGGCTGCGAATGCCTATGTGCTCGCCGATCGCGGCACCTGGCTGTCGTTCAAGAACCGCGGCGATCTCGACATCGTGGTCGAAGGCGACAACAAGCTGTTCAATCAGTACGGCGTCATCCTGGTCAATCCGGCGAAGCATCCGAATGTGAAGAAGGCGGACGGACAGGCTTTCATCGACTGGATCGTGTCGCCGGAAGGCCAGAAGGCGATCGCTGAATACAAGATCAACGGCAATCAGGTGTTCTTCCCGAACGCGACGGCATCGGGGGTGTGAGTTCTTCGTCCCTCTCCCCGTCAGAACGGGGAGAGGGACGCACGCGTCGCTTCATTTCGCTCGGTAAGCGATATTCAACTCGCGCCCCACATCATCCCCACCCACGCCCACAGCATCCGCAGCCCGGCCACCGTCAGCAGCGCGAACAAAATCATCCGTAGCATCGCCGGCGGCAGGCGCTTGAGCGCAAGCCATGAGCCGATCAGCCCGCCGATCGCGGCGGCGAGCATCCAGAGCGGCAATTGCGGTGGCAGGCCAGGCAAGGTCGCCCAGGCGCCGGTCAGCGCCGCGGCTGAATTCAGCAGATTGAAGTTCGCCGAAATCGCCGCGGCCTGCCGCGTGGTGGCCCAGGCGAGCGCGATGATCAGAGGCGCGATGAAGATGCCGCCGCCGATGCCGGTGACGCCGGAGATTAAGCCGATGATGCCGCCGGCGGCGAGCGCAGGTATGAACGGTGGATCGTCAAGCGCGGTCTCGGGCGAGGATGCCGCGCGCATGGGCCGGATCATCTGCCAGGCCGCAAGCAGGAGCAGCAACCCGACCACGGGCATATAGAGGATGCCGGGCAGATTGAGTGCGCCGCCGAGAAACGAGAACGGCACGCCAAGGATCGCGAAGGGATAGCAGGTGCGCCATGTGAGAAGCCCGGCTGCCACGAACCGGATCGTACCGATGGCGGCGACCACGATGTTGAGCGCCAGCGCGGTCGGCTTGATGACATCCGGGCTGAGGCCGGCGATCGCCATGACGGCGATATAACCGGTGGCCCCGGCCTGCCCGACCGAGGCATACACAACCGCAATGGCGACGAAAATAATTCCGAGCAGCGTGTCGCTGAGTGTGACGTCCATCATGGCCCCGGCTGGCAGGAGGGGCCTGAGTGACACAATGCGCGCGGCTTGTCAGCGCTCCTGCCGGAGGTTACGCGATCTTATCGAACACCATCACCTTTGACACGAAAGCCGGTTCGTCGCGCACATGCGTGAGGCCGACGCCTCGCGCGATATGCGCGAAGTCCTCGTCGAGGTAACTCTCGAAATACGGCTCGTGATAATTCTGCGGGAAGCGCTCGAGCAGACCCTCGTAATCCGGGATGTCGCGACGCTGCAGCGAATCCACGATCACCAACCGACCGCCGGGTTTGAGGACGCGCGCGGCTTCGCCGATCATCTCGCGGCGGATCTGCGGCGGCAATTCGTGCATCATGAACACGGACGTCACCGCATCCTGGCTGGCGTCGCGCAGCGGCAGGCTCTCGGCCTTGGCGACGAGCGTGTTCACGCGCGACCAGCGCCGCAGGTGATGTCGCGCATGCTTGACGTATGCGTCTGACAGATCGATGCCGATGACCGGGAGGCGCGGCCAGGCCTGCTTGACGAAATCGAGGAAGCGCCCGGTGCCGCAGCCAATGTCGGTGAGGCGCAATGTGCGCTGGTCGCGGCCGCGGAAATGTTCGTGCAGCTCGGGCAGCGCCATGCGGCGCATCGCATTTGCGGTGCCCTTGAACAGCACCTCGACTTGGGTGTCGTAGCGATCGGCGGAATCCTCGGTCAGCCAGCCGCCGGACTGGAAGTGGAAATTCTGCAGGTAGTAATCCGGCCGCTTGCCGCGCACGTCCTCGGTCAGCACCTCGTCGTGGCGGCGATCCTTGCGGCGGCGATACACATCCGGCAGATCGTCGAAAAACAGCCGCGAGCGGCGGAACAGGGTCGGCAGCGACCCGTCATGGTCGGCGGGCAGGGGATAGATGCCGGCTTCGACATTGGCGAGATCGCGGGCGAGGAGCTCCGCCATGTCGCCGTAGAGTTTGCGGTCGCTGATGAGCGGGGCGCGGTTGTCACCTGGTCGGGGCGGCGATGGCGGTTCCTCGCCCTCGCGGCGGCGCGCTTCGGCCGCCAGCCGCTGCAGCGCATAGGCGTGCCCGGCATAATAGGCCATGCGGGGGAGCTGGGTCGCGCCATAGGCGACGCGGGTGGCAAGGCGGGTGAGGGGGCTCATCGTTCGGTCCATATACATCCTTCAGAGGATATAGAGGCGCGAACGCCATCCGCCACCAGCGGGTGTCCGCGAAACCGCGACTTTTGCGGACGGTATTCATCGTCCGCATACCATCGCGGCGATTTTGGCCGCCTGACGGTCGCGAAACTTCGAGGCGAGTTAACGGCCCGCCGCTACGGTGCGAATGGTTGGACACCGGCACATGATGCGTATCATTAAATCGTCGCCATCGCTGTGGGCGCTCGTCGCCGCGGTCGTGCTGTTTCTCCTGCAGGTTCTGCCGATCCCCGGCGTGTACCTCATGATGTTCGGCGCCGGACTGATCACGGTGCTTCTGATCCACGTGGCATTGATCAGCCTTTTCGTGGAAGCCGCGATCGGCCGATTGCCGCGCGTTCTCATGATCGTGCCCGTTGCGGCCTATGGCGCGTATTACGTTGCGTATGTTCAGGAAGGCCGCGAGATCGCCGCACGCGCGGCGGCGTTGCGCGCCAGCAACCCCGGCAAGGTGTTCGACTTCAATCCGCAGGCTCACTCTGTCGTCGGCAAGGAGCTGGGCAGTTTCGTGCAGACGCACGATATCCCGGTCGTTTACGAGCCGAACACCAACTACAAGCCGGAAAGCTACTCATCGGTGCGTCTGATGCGGCGCGACCAATGCGACGCGATCAAACGCGATACGCAGAACCGCATCCTGATCACTTACGTCTCGGGCAAGTTTCACCTGTGCGTGTTGCGTTTCCCGGAAGACCCGAACCATGCTGTGGTCACGGTATCGCGTCCGCAAGATGCGGGAATCTGGAAGCGCAAGCCGGGCGTCAGCGAGTCGCTCACCGAGATCGTGGTCGACGGCAGGATTCTGGGCTCCTATCGCAGCGCCATAGCCTGGCGGCTACCGGTGCTGCCGATGGGGTTCATCGGTTGCTCGCTTATCAGCAGCAAGCCGGCGTGGGAATGCGGCGCGCAATTCCTGCGCAAGTTTCAGACGCTGGACACGGTTCCCGACAGCATAGACAAGGCACGATACGACACACCTGAAAGCATTATGCTGGGTGTGCGCAAATATACGGCGACCGACCTGGCGAATTTCAAGGGCTTTGCGCAGAACGAGGCTGTGCTTGCGCGCACCGCCGAGGAGCCCGGGCGCGTCTATGATGAAGCGTTCGAGGTGTTGCAGCAGATCTTGAGCGGTCAGATGCCGAAGCAACTGCCTTGGGCTATGGCGTACACGCTCTCGCAGAATCCGGGACAACTCGTCCCGCTCGCGGAGAAGATGGCAGCCCGGTTTGCGGACCTTCAAGCCGACCGTTCGAAAAGCGGGAGCGACAGCGCGTCGGTTCTGCAATCCGCAATCGTGACGCTGCCCCAACTCGCATTCCAGCCTGTTGCGACGGCCATGTTCGAAATCGTCAGCAAGGACAAGGTGCAGGATAACCACAACGCGATATGGCGGCGTTATCCGGCGCTTTACGTCCGTGCGGCGGATGCGGGACCGGATGCCTTGCCGTTTTACAAGCAGGATTTCTTCGCCGGAAAAATGAACCGGACGTTTTTGCGAAACCTGCCGGTGTTGGCGATCTGCAGGATCGGTACGGCCGATGCTGAAACCATTGCCGAGATGCAACGGCGATTCCTGTCATCGGCCGACGAGTACAATCAGTATGGTTACAAGACCGCCCTTGTCGTCGCACTCAAGAAAATTGGCCAGGACGATTTCCTGAAGGCGCATGGCGACGCGATCGCGTGGCGCGATCGGGACTGGTTCAAGGCCGTGATGGAGGGAAAGGGCGAGACGTCCGCAGGTCCGAATAATTGCATGGCCAAGGAATGGGGCAGCACCGGCTTTCTGAGCCCGGCCATGCGTCCAAGCCTGTCCCGGATGCGGGACGGATGGGGCCTTGCGGCCGCGAAGTGACCGGCCGGCATGCGGCCATTGATTTTGTGGGTTTGCCTCGCAATATGCCGGCAGTCACGAGTCGCAGAACGCGTCATGCCGAAATCCGTTGCCGGACCTGAAATCGAGCGCCTGATCCAGCTGCTTGCGCGGCTGCCGGGGCTCGGGCCGCGCTCGGCGCGCCGCGCCGCGTTGCACCTGATCAAGAAGCGCGAGCAATTGCTGGGGCCGCTGACCGACGCGCTGGCGGTGGCGCAGGAGCGCATCACGGTGTGTGGAACCTGCGGCAATATCGATTCGCAAAATCCCTGCACGGTGTGTACCGACCCGAAACGCGACCCGAGTGTGATCGTGGTGGTCGCCGATGTCGCGGACCTGTGGGCGCTGGAGCGCGCCGGCGCAGTCAATGCGCGCTATCATGTGCTCGGCGGAACGCTGTCGCCGCTCGATGGCGTCGGGCCGCAGGATCTCACCATCGATGCGCTGGTCACGCGCGCGCACGATCCGGCGGTGACGGAGGTGATCCTCGCGCTCAACGCCACCGTCGATGGCCAGACCACGGCGCATTACATCACCGATCTGCTGCACAGCGCGGGTGTGGCGGTGACGCGGCTTGCGCATGGCGTGCCGGTCGGCGGCGAACTCGATTATCTCGACGAGGGTACGCTGTCGGCGGCGATGCGGCAGCGCACGGCGATGTAGGCTTTCTTCCTTCTTCCCGTTTTCCGGGGAGAGGGAAGAAGCGCGTGGGACGCCTTTATCCCTCCTTCGCCTCGGATCGGCTCTGCCACGGGAAGCGGCCTTCGACCTCGACCTGCATGCTGATCGAGAGGAAGGTGCGGATCACCACGATCGCGCCAAGGATCGCGACGCTGTCCAGCGTCGGCGTGACCGCCACGGTGCGGATGATGTCGGCCGCCACCAGCACTTCGAGACCGAGCAGGATCGCGCGTCCGATATCCTGACGCAGCCTGCGATAGGCGTCGATGCCACCCGGTATGAC
Organism: uncultured Hyphomicrobiales bacterium; assembly: GCA_964641065.1. Lineage (GTDB taxonomy): Bacteria > Pseudomonadota > Alphaproteobacteria > Rhizobiales > Xanthobacteraceae > Pseudorhodoplanes. The sequence continues at coordinate 5,198 of CAZXJZ010000258.1, forward strand.
GGGAACGGTGATATAGCGCACGAAGGCGATGACGAGCCCGATCGCGATCAGCGCGACGCCGGTGAGATCGAGCGCATAGCCCACGGTCTCGATCACGCTGGTGAAGTTCATGGCGGCTCCGGTATCGCGGATATGCGCGTACCGGAATGACTACAACCGATCGGCCTGATTCGGAATCAGCCCGGCCGGGCTATGAACCCTCCCGTGGATCGCAGTCCGGCCGCCAGGCCAACGCTATCGCGCGCGCTGGTCCAGCTCGCGGAAATGTCCGCGCATCTGCAGCCAGGCCAGCAGCATCAGGCTTGGGATCGCGACCAGCGCCGAGATCACAAAGAACCAGACCCAACCGGTGCTTTCCGCAATAAAGCCGCCTCCCGAAGACAGGGTGGTTCGGCCGACCGCGGCCAGCGCCGTCAGCAGCGCAAATTGCGTCGCGGTATGCGCACGTACCCCGCACAGCGCGGAGAGATAGGCGACGAAAATCACGGTACCGATCGCGCCGGTGAAATTCTCGACAATGACGACCGCGGTCAGCGCCGGCACATTCGGGCCGATCAGCGCAAGCCATGCGAAGGCGAGGTTGGAGATGGCCTGCAGAATGCCGCCGATCCAGAGGCTCGTCGAAAGCGGCAGCGCAGCCGCGACCATCCCGCCGGCAAAGCCGCCGATCAGCGCCGAGGCCAATCCGACACCTTTTACCACCGCCGCGTAAGTCGCCTTGTCGAAGCCGATCCCGATCACGAAGGGGCCGGTCAGCACGCCGGCAAAGGCATCGCAAAACTTGAACAGCACCACGAACAGCAGGATGATGATCGCCTCGGGACGGCCGAGGAATTCCCTGAACGCACCGAAAGCCGTGATCAGAACCCTGCTGATCGGGTCGCGCGCCCGGTCGACCAAGCCCTCGGGAGCGGCGGGTTCGGTCGCCATCAGCGTGGCGACGATACCGACGCTCACCAGCGCAGCGGCGGCGAGATAACCCCACATCCACACCGTGTCAGCCGATACGCCGACCTTCGCGAGCCACCAGGTCAGCGTAATGACGCCGGCGCCCGAGGCGAGCATGCCGATGCGGTAGGCAACGACATAGCCGGCCATCCCCGCCGCCTGCTCGCTGGTATCAAGGCTTTCGACCCGAAAGGCGTCGATCACGATGTCCTGGGTGGCGGAGGCGGTGGCGACCAACACTGCGCCGAGCGCGACCGGCCATAGCGCGGTTGCAGGATCCTGGAAGGCAAGGAATGCGATCGCGGCCGCGAGCAGGAGTTGTGAGAAGACGAGCCATCCGCGCCGCCGCCCAAGCGCGCGCGACAGGATCGGAATGTCGAGTGCATCGACCAGCGGCGCCCAGAGGA
>CAZXJZ010000259.1:0-6527 GCA_964641065.1 uncultured Hyphomicrobiales bacterium
GGCCAGATGGATTTCGGCAAGGCCAGCGCCGTGGTGAAGGGCAAGCTCGGCGGCTGAGCGGGCGGCGTTTCGCTCCGCCGACGGACGCAGGCGCGTCAGCCGGCGCGCACGAGATGGTCCGCCGGAACGCGGATTTGCCAGCGGACGCCTTCGGGCGCGAAATCCATCGAGACCTCGCCCCCGAGCAGTTGCGCAACGACGCGTTCGCACACGATGTGTCCGAAGCCTTTTCGCGTCGGCGGCGTGACCTGAGGTCCGCCGCGCTCGATCCAGCATAGCTGCAGATCCCTGCTCGCCGGATTCTGCGTCCATTCGATCGTGACGGTACCGGTGTCGTTCGACAGCGCGCCATGCTTCACCGCATTGGTCGCGAGCTCATGGAATGCCAGCCCAATGGCTTCGGCGGCCCGCGGCGTCACGATCATTGCGGGGCCGGACAGATGCAGGCGGTCGGTTCCGGCGTCGACGAACGGCGCGAGCTGACTTTCGGCGATCTCGGCGATCGACGCGCCCTGCCAGTCGCGATGCACCAGCAAGTCGTGCGAGGCCGCGAGCCCTTGGAGCCGCGACGAAAACCGCTCGTGAAACTCCTCGACCGTATTCGCGCTGCGACTGGTCTGGGTCGCGATCGAGAGAATCACGGCGAGCAGGTTCTTGGCGCGATGCGTGAGCTCGCGCATGATCAATTCGGTATGTTGCTCGGCAACCTTCCGGTCGGTGATGTCGCCGACCACGTTGACCAGCCGGGAAGCCCGGCCATCGGGCAGGCGGGCGACAACCTCCGCGCCGCCGGCCAGCCATCGTACGCTGCCGTCCGGTTTCACGATCCGGTATTCCACCGGAAACCAGTCCTGCCGGTCGGCGATTTCGTAGAATGACGGCGTCATGTGCCGGTCGTCGGGATGGACCGCCCGGCGAAACTCGTCGTTGTCGCCGCCGAAATGGCCGATCCCGTCCGGCACATCGATTCCGAACATGGCCATCGCTTCGGGGGTCCAGTGCCGCACCCCCGCCGCCAGATCGGTTTCCCAATGGACCAGGCGGCCAGCCTTCAGCGCGGACCGCAACTGTGCCTCGCTCCTGGCGAGTTCTTCGGTTCTCCGCACCAGCTGCTGCTGAGCCTGCAACAGGTCGCGTTCGGCGTGGCCTTGCGCAATTCCGCTTGCAGGTTGCGCGGTCGTTTTGCGGTGAGGCTCGTTGTTCTCGTCGAAGGTCATCCGGTGCCGCCGTTCGATCGTCCGCTCAGCGATGTCGGCCGCCTCGCATCACGCTACAACGATGATTGTAGGGTTGTTTGCGCGCGGGACAAATCGCAATTGGGACGCCACCTGCACGATCGGTAGCGTGATCGCCGTTGCGCGCGAAATGCGGCCAATGGCCCCGGTCGTCGGAAAAGCAGGGCGGCATGAGGGCACGGCGCACCGCACAAGCGGGTTTGCGCCCGGTCAAACCCGCCGCCACATTGTTTCGCTATAGGCATGCCTCCTGTTGCCTTTTCGGGAGGATTTGCGTGGGCGTCAGATTTCTCGCCGCCACCATCATCGTCGCACTTGCGGCTTTTGCCGGGTGGTGGTGGCTGTATGGCAGCGGTCCCGAGGTCACGGTTGTCTCGCCGTCACGCGGCACCGCGGTCGAGATCGTCTACGCCACCGGCGCGGTCGAGCCGGTGCGCTGGTCGAAGGTGACCAGCCTCGTCCGGCAGCGTATCGTCGAAATCTGCAATTGCGAGAACAAGGCGGTGAAGCGCGGCGACGTGCTGGCGCGGCTCGACGACAAGGAGATCCGCGCCTCGTTGCACGAATTGCGCGCGCGCGAGGACTTCGCCAAGCGCGAAGTGGCACGGACGACCGAGCTGGTCGGACGCGGCGCCGCCACCACCCAGGCGCATGAAAAATCGCTCACCGAACTGCGCCAGGTCAACGGGCTGATCTCCGTGCTCGAGGAGCGCGTAGACCAATACACCATTACCGCGCCGATGGATGGAATCGTCCTAAGGCAGGATGGCGAAGTCGGCGAGATCGTCGAGGCCGGATCGATCCTGTTCCGGGTCGGCATGCCGAAGCCGCTGGAGGTCGAGGCCGAAGTCAACGAAGAGGACATCCCGCGTGTCTCGGTCGGACAGCTTGTACTGTTTCGCACCGACGCCTTCCCGGGCCGGCGCATCGAGGGCCGGGTGCGCGAGATCACGCCGATGGGCAATCCGGTCACCAAGACCTATCGCATCCGGGCCGATCTGCCCCACGATACGCCGTTGCGGATCGGCATGAGCGTGGAGGCGAACATCGTCACCCGCGAGAAGCCGGACGCGCTGCTGATTCCGACGGCGGCCTTGCAAGGCTCTCACGTCTTTGTCCTTGACGGGACAATCGCGCGCCGCCGCGAGGTCAAGGTCGGCATCAAGGGCACCCGCAACAGCGAGATCGTGGACGGCCTCAACGAGAGCGACCGCCTGATCTCGCCCGCGCTCTCCAGCCTCAAGGACGGCCAGGCGGTCCGGGTTCGCGGAGTCGCGCCATGAGCCTGATCTTCGACATCGCCTGGACGCATGTGCGCTTTCGTGCGCGCCAGACCATGGTCGCGGTCGCCGGTGTCGCCACCGGCGTCGGCTTCTCGATCATGATGGCCTCGCTGATGGTCGGATCGCAGAACGACTTCATGCGGCTCCTGATCGATGCGTTGCCGCATATCGCCGTCTCCGACGAACGCCGCGATCCGCCGCCGCAACCGGCGGAGGGCGCATTCGAGGCTGCGCAGATTTACGGCCTGACGCCGGAGCAGCGCCGCAAGGGGATCAAGAATCCGCTCGCCACCATGGCCGCGCTGGAAGGCTGGGTCCCGGGCGATGTCGCGCCCTCGACCAAGACGCAGGGCATCCTGCGCTATGCCGGCCGCGATGTTGCGGTCAGCATCACCGGCATCGATCCGCAGCGGGAGCCGCGGGTGTCCTCGCTGCCGCAACACATGCGCGGCGCCACGCTGGCTGCGCTCTATCGTGCGACCAATGCGATCGTTCTCGGCGACCGGCTGGCGCAGAAGCTCGGTGCGCGTATCGGTTCGAATATTACGGTGCAGACCAGCGAAGGCGTTCAACTCGGCGCCCAGGTGGTCGGGCTGTTTCACTCGGGCGTGCGTTCGGTCGATGAGGGAACCGCCTATGTGCTGCTCAAGACCGCGCAGATCCTCTCCAACCAGACCGGCCTGATCAATGAACTGCGCGTGCGGGTCGGCGATCCGATGACGGCGAACCTGGTGGCGCAGCGGATCGAGCACGAGACCGGCTACAAGTCGGTGTCGTGGCAGGAAGCCCACGAGGACCTGCTGTCATCCTTCGTGATCCGCAATGTCATCATGTACACGGTGGTGGGTGCGATCCTCCTGGTCGCGAGCTTCGGCACCTACAACATCATCTCGACCATCACCCATGAAAAGGCGCGCGACATCGCGATCATGAAATCGCTCGGCCTGAGCGAATTGACGGTGCGCGCCATCTTCGTGGTCGAGGCGGCGCTGATCGGGCTTGCGGGTGCGCTGGCCGGCTTCGTGCTCGGTTATCTGATGTGCATGGCGCTCGGCACAATCGAGTTCAAAAGCCCGTTCATCGACTCGAGCCGCTTGCCGGTGGTCTATGACCCCTCGCATTATCTGCTGGCCGGCGCGGTGGCGCTGGTCTCCTCGTTCGCGGCCGGCTACATGCCGGCGCGCAAGGCGGCGCGCGTTCACCCGGTCGAGATCATCCGGGGTGCGACATGATCCACAGCGATGGCGAGGTCCTGATCGAGGCCGGGGATGTCACCCGCATCCTGTCCGGCATCGTGCCGGTGACACTGGTGCAAGGCATTAACCTGGCGATTCACGCGCGCGAATTCGTCGCGATCACCGGGCCTTCGGGGTCGGGCAAGTCGTCGCTGCTCTATCTGCTGGGGCTGCTCGACATGCCGACGCAGGGCGAGGTGCTGATCCGTGGCCATGCCACCGTCCGCATGAGCGAAAGCGAGCGCGCGCGGACGCGGCTGTCCGACCTCGGCTTCGTGTTCCAGTTTCACTTCCTGCTGCCGGAATTCTCCGCGCTCGACAATGTGACCCTGCCGATGCGCGCCCTGGGACGGCTGACACCGCGGCAGATGCGCGAGCGCGGGGCGGACCTGCTCGCATCGTTCGGACTGGCCGAGCATATGCACAAGCGCCCCGACCAGATGTCCGGCGGGCAGCGTCAGCGCGTCGCGGTGGCGCGCTCGCTTGCCAACGATCCGCCGGTGGTGCTGGCCGATGAGCCGACCGGCTCGCTCGATTCCGCGTCCAGCGAGCAGGTGTTTCAGATCCTGCGCGATCTGGTCGACAAGAACGGCAAGACGGTGGTGGCCGTCACCCACGATCTCGATCTTGCCGCGCGCATGGACCGGCGTGTTCATCTGGTCGACGGCCGCATCGTGCAGGACGAAGCGGCGCGCGTCTTGGCCGGCGCGGGCGGATGACTCCGGCAGGCTTGGTCGCCGCGCGTTAGCGCTCGTTCACCGCATCGCCCAGCTTGCGCAGCAACAGGGCGCGCTGCGCCGTCGCCTGCATCCGGCAATAGGCGCCGTCGCCCGGCAGCGAGCCCGGCTCGACCTTGTCAAAGACCGGGCACAGCGTGTCGCGCTGCTGCGCCCAGCTCTTGGCGGATTCCGTCAGCGCCTTGCTGATATCCTTGAAGCCGCCGGCACGCACGCGCTTGCTGGCCGCTTCGACGATGGCATTCCAGACTGCGAGTTCGCGTTGCGCGCAGGCTCTTTTCTTGTCGGTATCGTTGTCCGTCGTCTGCATGCAAGGATCGGCGATCAACCCGATGCAGTCCGTGCCAAGCTTGTCGGCCTTGTCCGCGCGCTTGAGGCAGTCATTGATGGTCTTCAGGTCGGGCGCCCGCGCCTGTTGCGCATGCGCAGACGAGCAGGCGCAGAAACCCAGCGCGGCCAGACCAAAGACAACGACCGCAAACAATGGGCCACAAGGCCGGGCCATTGTCCTGTGCGGACCCGTGACCGGAGATCTGGCGTGCTGCATCGGCTCACTCTCGCGTCAATCGCGAAATCGTTAAGGATTTTTCAGTTGCGGCAGGTCAAGACGCAAATTCCTCAGGTCTTTACGCTATCCAAAAGGACAGAAGGAGCAGAATCATGCAGAGTTTCGATCAACTTGTTGCAGACCTGAAGCGGCTGCGTGACGAGGCACGGGTGAAGGCGCATCTCGGCTCGATGGAAGCGCAGGATGAATGGCGCAAGCTCGAGAGCAAGTGGGACAATTTCGAAGCCCGCGCCAAGCTTGATCGCAGCGCGAGGGACGTCGGCGCTGCGCTGGACTTGCTCGGCACCGAATTGAAGGCCGCTTATGAGCGCATTGCAAAGGCTGTATGAGCGATGACCGGACGCGGCGATCTGCAACGCGAGCTCGAGGCGCTGCGGCGTGAGTTGCGGCAGGTCCCGCGGGTTGCGGAAGAGGGCGATGTTGCCTCGGGTGCGGCCGCTGCGGCCAAGGCGGATGTGCCGCCTCAGCCCGAGGATATCCGCGGCGAGATCGAGCGCGTCCTGCGCGAATTGCAGGACAAGCTCGGCGAAACCGCCGAGGAGGCCGAGGATGTGATCGCCGCCAATCCCTTCGCCTCGGTGGCCGCCGCTTTTCTGCTGGGCGTGCTGGTTGCCAATGTCATGTCGCGAGCGAGATAGCCATGGACCGCTTCATCAGTAACCTGCGCGTGCTCTGGCGCACCGAGCGCGCGATCGCCGAAATCAAGATGCGGCATGTCATCGCCCGGTCCGGCCTCAATGCGGCCGCCGGCCTGCTCGCGCTGATCGGCCTTCTCATGTTTGAGGTCGCCGCGTTCTTCGCGCTTCTCGAAGTCTGGAGCACGATCGGCGCGGCGTTGATCCTGGGCGCGGCGAATTTCGTGATTGCCGGCATCCTGATGCTGATCGCCAATCGCAAGACGCCCGGGCGCGAGCTCGAACTGGCCAACGAGATTCACGATCACACCATGCAGGCGCTGCAGGCCGATGCACGGCTGCTGCAGGCGGACATCGCCTCATTCGGGCAGGCGCTGCGGCATCCGCTCGACAGCGCGCTGCCATCGCTGATCGTCCCGCTGGCGACGATGCTGATGGGCTTCCTGAAAAAGAAGAGCGAGACGAAATAGCTTTCGCCCTCAATCCTCGCTGTAGGGATTGTAGCGCGCAATCGCCTCCATCACGAGCTTCTCGGCGCCCTCGGCATCGAGCCATTTCACGATCGTGACCCACTTGCCCTTTTCCAGATCCTTGTAGTGCTGGAAGAAATGCGCGATCTGCTCGCACATGATCGTGGGCAGGTCCTTGTAGCTCTGCACGCCGGCGTAGAACGGATGCAGCGCATCCACCGGCACCGCCAGGATCTTCTCGTCGCCGCCGGCCTCGTCCTCCATCACCAGCGCACCGACCGGGCGGCAGCGGATCACCGCGCCTGCCACCACCGGTACCTGGCTGACCACCAGCACGTCGCACGGATCGCCGTCGGCCGAGAGC
>CAZXJZ010000260.1:0-6420 GCA_964641065.1 uncultured Hyphomicrobiales bacterium
TCGATCCGGTGCTGGCGTTGCTGCCGATGGCCCGCGACAAGAAGGTCACCGGTCTTGCGGTGACATCGGGCAAGCGTACGCGGCTCGCTCCGGACATTCCGACGATTGCGGAAAGCGGCCTTGCCGGTTTCGATCACGCTTCATGGTACGGGCTGTGGGGGCCGAAGGACATGTCGCCCGAGCTTGTTGCAACCATCAACCGGATGGCGAACAACGCAGTGAAGCAGCTTGATTCGGACGGGCGTCTCGCGCAACTCGGGATCGAACCGGTCATCGAGCAGCCACAGCAGTTCGGGGACTATGCCGCGAAGTATGTTGCTAGGAATTCCGAGTTGCTGGCGAAAGCCAGGTTCGAGCCGGTTTGAGCCAAGCCGGCGAAAACTTGTCGTGAGATGCCGGGCCGGGCCGCATGCAGGGCCCGGCCTTTTCATTTCTGGGTCGCGTTCGATTCCCCAGTCCTTTCACGCTGCGCCTTGCAACCCAAAGTGCGCATGATCCCGGCACCGCGGGTGGCGCGCCGCGACAATGGTAAGCTTTGCAGGCCGCGTCCCGCATGCGATCATTCGGCCAGACCCGGCGCAGAACCGGGTGCCAGAGGAGCGATCCAGGGCTCAAAACAAAAGAGATCACCGGAGTTACGCATGTCATTTCTGAAGCGCCCGCTTGGCCACAGTCTTCCCATCGCCCTTTCGGCAGCCTTTCTGTTCGGAGCCGCGGCTGCGGGCCCGGCTCTGGCGCAGGGCTATCCGGAGCGCCCGGTGCACCTCTATGTGCCCTATCCGGCGGGCGGCCCGAACGACGTGATCGCACGGCTGCTGGGGCAGGAACTGTCGAAGTCGCTCGGCCAGCAGATCGTCATCGAGAATCGCGCCGGCGGCAGCGGCAATATCGCGATCGAGGCGCTCGGCCGCGCGCCGGCCGACGGCTATGCGATCGCGCTCCCGGCGATGGCCTACGCCACCAACCCGTCGCTGTTCTCGAAGGTCGGTTATTCCTTCGATCAGTTCGCGCCGGTCTCGATCGTCACCAAGGGCCCGCTGGTGCTGGTGGTGCATCCCTCGCTCGGCGTGAAGTCGGTGAAGGAACTGATCGAGCTCGCCAAGTCCAAGCCCGGCAAGCTGGACTACGGCTCCGGCGGCAATGGCTCGTCGCTGCATCTGGCGGCGGAGATGTTCAAGCAGCAGGCCGGGGTCGACATCCAGCATATTCCCTACAAGGGCACCAACGACCTGATATCCGATCTGCTCACCGGACGGGTGCCGATCGCATTCATGTCGCCGCTGATTGCGCAGACCCATGTGAAGGACGGCAAGTTGCTCGCGCTCGGGGTGACCTCGCCGCAGCGCTCGCCGAGCTGGCCGGATACACCCACGGTCGCTGAAGCGGGCGTGCCCGGCTATGCGGTCGAGGCGTGGTATGCGGTGATTGCGCCGAAGGATACCCCGAAGGACGTGGTCGAGAAGCTGAGCCAGGAGATCGCCAAGGCGGTGCAGTCGTCGGCAGTGAAAGAGAAGTTCGCAGCGCTCGGCAATGAATCGGTCGGCAGCACCAGTGCCGAGGCGCAGAAATATATCGCCGAGGAAGCCGACCGCTGGGGCAAGGTGCTGAAGGCGGCGGGCATCCGCGCGGACTGATTGCTCATTCCAGCTTGAGACGTATCGCGCCAAATGTGTGATCGCCCGCGAAAGCGGGCGATCCAGTCTATGACGTAGCTTTCACGGCTGACTGGAGGCCCCGCTTTCGCGGGGCATGACCGAAGCCCGGTTTTCTGTTGTGGAGATGATCCGACGTGACTTCCGATATTCTGATCAGGGGCGGCCTGGTATTCGACGGCGCCGACAATCCCGGCGTGAAAGCCGACGTGCTCGTGCGCGACGGCGTCATTGCGAAGATCGCACCCTCGATTGCGGCGAATGCCGCGCGCGTGATCGATGCCGAGGGTCTAGCGGTGGCGCCGGGCTTCATCGACATCAAGACGCATTCGGATTTCACGCTGCCGATCAACCCGAAGGCCGAAAGCAAGCTGCGGCAGGGCGTCACCACCGAGATCATCGGCCATTGCGGATTCTCGGTCGCGCCGGTGCTCCCGGGCAAGGTCGAATTGCTGCGCGACTATTTAAGTCCGTCGGCGCCGTGGTTACCGTTCCGCGAACTCTCGTTTCCCGATTATCTCGATACGTTTCCGGCGACCGCGCTTAATCCCGGCATGCTTGTCGGGCACAACACGTTGCGGTTGATGGTCATGGGCATGGACCAGCGCGCGCCGACGGCTGATGAACTGGCGGCGATGATCGCGCTGCTCGAGGACGGGCTGAAGGCTGGCGCGTTGGGTCTGTCGTCGGGCCTGTTCACGTCGCCCGGATCTTATGCCGCGCCGGAGGAAATGATCGCGCTGTGCAACGTGGTGAAGCGCTACAACGGCGGTTACTTCACTCATATCCGCGACGAGTCGAACCATGTGATCGAAGCGGTGGAGGAGGCGATCCACATCGCTGAGACGTGCAAAATCCATGTCGAGATCGTGCATTTCAAATGCTCCGGCATGGACAATTGGGGCAAGGCGCAGCGCTGCCTGCAGATGATCGCCGACGCCAAGGCTCGCGGCGTCGATGTCGATTGCGACTCGCATCCCTATACGGCGGGATCGAACCCGCTGAAGAACCTGATGCCGCAATGGGTGCAGGCCGGCGGCGTCCCGGCGATGCTGGAGCGGCTGAAGCTGAAGGAGACCCGCGATCGCATCCGCGCCGATATCGAACGCGACGGCTTGAACAACTGGGGCCGTATCCCGGACTGGGACTGCGTGCAGATCTCGATCACGCCGAATCTGCCGCAATATGCCGGGCGCACCATCGCCGATCTGGCGAAGGAACGCGGCCACGATCCGATCGACGTGGTGTGCGACTACATGATCGAGGACAAGGGCGCGACCCGGGTGCTGGTGATCTCGATTTCGGAAGACGATATCCGCGCCATCGTTAAATCGCCGCAGGCGCTGGTCGGCTCCGACGGCAATTGCGTCGCCGATTACGGCATTACCAGCCAGGGCATGCCGCATCCGCGCTTCTACGGCACGTTCCCGCGCATTCTGGGGCATTATGTACACGAACTCGGTGTCATTTCGATCGAGCGCGCGATCCACAAGATGACCGGTCTGACCGCGAAGGCGCTGCGGCTGAAGGATCGCGGCCTGCTGAAGGAAGGCTATCGCGCCGACATCGTGCTGTTCGATCCGGCGGACTTCAAGGATCAGGCGACCTATGCCGATCCGCATCGCTACCCCACCGGCACACGGACCACGGTGCTGGTCAACGGCGAGGTCGTGATCGACAACACCAAGCATACCGGCGCGCTACCCGGCAAGGTGTTGCGGCGTGACGAAGCGGGGGCGGTCGGCTGAACGCGTGTTTTGCGAGACTGTGATCGGGCGGTAGCGGCGTCCGGTCGATCAGCTGCAACGATCGCCTGAAATATTCTGCTAGAAAAAATGACTCGTTTTCGCCGAGGCCAATCGACGCGATCGGCGTTGTCGGGGCATGAGCCAATACGCCTTTTCGAACGAATCCGCGCTACCGCATTCCGGCACCTCCATTGCGCTGATCGACGACGATGCGCTGCTGCGCAACGCCCTCGCGAGGCTGCTCGAAATGACGGGGATGACGGTCGAGCAGTACGAGTCAGGGGAGCAATTTCTCGCTCATGCCGAGACCGGCAGCACCGATTGTGTGGTCATCGACGTGCAGCTTGGCGACATGAATGGTATCGAGGTGGCGCGGCACCTTCAGGACGCTGAACCGGATTTTCCGATCGTGTTCATCACCGGCTCGATCGATCCGGTATTCGAGCAGCAGGCCGACGAAATCAACGGCGCCGCGTTTTTGCGCAAACCCTTCCTGCGCGACACGCTGATCGACGCGATCATGGCGTCTATGGCGGCCCGGCAGAAGGCGGCTCGGGACGGCGGGCTGTAGCCAGCCGGCGCGCTCTCGGCTGGCGCGCGCTCAGTCGGCCAATTCCACATACATCCGCCGCCACGGCTGGTCGTCGATCAATTGCCAGCGATGACCGGTGCCGGTCGTGTCTTCTGCCAGCAGCACATCACCGGGTTTCAGCACGAAGGTTTCGCCGTCGCGGGTGGTGAATTCCAGCGTGCCGGAAAGGGTGACGACATATTGCCGGCAAGGCGCAACATGCCAGTCGAGGGCTGAGCCCGCAGCGGTTTCCTCGACATGCACAGCCTTTGAAGCCTGCAAGGCGCCTGTTGCCAGCGTGATGGGCTCGACATGGGAGCGGCCGTCCGGGCCGGTGAACAGGCGGATGCATCGGATCATGACCCAATCCATTTCTCGATGAGACGTGGGAGCGTCCCGTTATCGCGCAGCCGCGCCTGAGCGGTGTCGATCGCCTGTCTCAGCGTCTCGTTGCCGAGACCGGTCGCGATCGCGAGATCCTCGCTGGTGATCCCTTTCTGTACCACGCGCAGATGTGGACGGTCTTTCACAAACCAGTTCATCACCGGCGCCAGCTTCATCACCGCTGCAATCCTGCCGGCATCGAGATCGTCCAGCATGGTTGCGATGTCGTGATAGGCGTAAACCCGCACATCGCCCACACGGCCCTCATCTTTCAGGCGTTGCGCCACCGGTTGCGACGTGTTTCCGTCCTGCACCGCGAGCACGAGACCGCGGAGATCGTCGATCGAGCGAAGGTGTGGTGTGGCCGCGATGTTGCAGACCAGGCTCTGGCCTGAATGAATGTATGGCTCGCAGAACAGGGCCTTGCGTTCGCGGCCGGGTGTAACGGTCGTGCCTGAGGCGATGCAATCCATGCGCCCGTCGGCGAGGCCATCGAAGATGTCGTTGAAATTGCTCCCTTGAAAGACCACCAGCCGCCATTGCAAGCCGAGCTCCGCGGCGATCGCCTGCATCAGTTCGATATCGAAACCGCTATCCTTGCCGTCGCTGACGAATTCAAACGGCGGGTCCGGCAGGGCCGATCCCACGCGCAGCACCCCTGGTGTAATGGTCGGTGCCGTCATGCCATGGAGCGCTATTGCGGTTCCTGAAAGGTCAGAAACCGCTTCTTCGGATACGCATAGACTTTGCCGCTGTCGGTGCAGGACGGAAGGCAAAGTGCGACGATTTTTTCAGCGACCTGTTCAGGCGTTTCGAGCGACATCGGGTCCTCGCCAGGCATCGCCTGTGCGCGCATCCGGGTGCGGATCGGCCCGGGCGTGAACAGGTTGACGCGAAGATTGGTCTTGACGGTTTCGGCTGCCCAGGTCTGGACCATGGTATTGAGCGCGGCCTTCGACACTGCATAGGGCCCCCAATAGGCGCGCGCCATCCACGACACCCCGGACGAGAGGAACACCGCGCGTCCCGCGTCGCTCTTCAGCAGCAGCGGCTCCATGCAGCGGATCAGGTGCCAATTCGAGGTGACATTCACCGCCATCACATCGTCCCAGGCCTTCGGCTCGACATGAGAGAGTGGCGACAACGGACCGAGAATGCCGGCATTGCCGACCAGCACATCGAGCGTTCGGAAGCGCTCGAACAGCGCGCCGCCGAGCCGGGCGATGCCCTCGTAATCCTTCAGGTCGAGCGGCACCAGCGTGGCGCTGCCGCCGGCAGTCTTGATCTCGTCGTCGAGCTCTTCCAGTCCGCCGACGGTACGGGCGACTGCGATGACATGCGCGCCGGACTGCGCGAGCGCGAGCGCCACCGCGCGGCCGATGCCGCGCGAGGCGCCGGTGACGAGAGCTGTGCGGCCGGAGAGGGGCGGGGTCAAGGCAGGTTCCGCTATCTGTGGAATTGGGAGGCCGCATCCTTAGTAGAGACATTCACAAAACACAAACCAGTCACATGGGAGGACAAGGCGGGCGAAGGCGCTTGTTGCCCGCGCCGCGTTCATGGAGGGGAGCGCCAATGTATGTGACCACCACGGGGACACCGGTCGACGAGCTGCGCAACGGACCCGGTGTGTCGCATATCGATCCCGCAGACCCGGCCGCCCCGTATTACGATCTCCTGAACCGGCTGCGGCACCCGCTGACGCTACGCGAATTGATGATCCAACCGGTCCGGAGCGGCTATATCGGCGGCCCCAAGCTCGATCCGGCGACGCTGCCGCCGAGCGCCGCAAGCCTTTATCCGCAGGTCGCCGTGACCGAACGGATGATCCCCTCGGCGATGGGCCCGGTGCGCTGCCAGGTCTATGCGCCGCCCTTATCCGGCGCGCCGATGCCGATGTGCCTCTACATCCATGGCGGTGGCTTCACCGTCGGCAGTTCGGATGACACCGCCTACATCACCAGCCGGCTGGCGATGGAGAACGGGCTCGTGGTGCTCAGTGTCAATTACAGGCTGGCGCCGGAATGGCCGTTTCCCGCCGGCCTCGACGATTGCCTCGCCGCGCTCA
>CAZXJZ010000261.1:0-6331 GCA_964641065.1 uncultured Hyphomicrobiales bacterium
GACCTGCGATCTCACAAAGGAATATGTTGCCATAAACGGCGACTACCGGTCGTAGTTTCGACGTATCGTTTAAGCGGCCGTTAACGCCGGACTTTTTAGAGTGATCGACGGTTGTGAGCGCCAGACTTCTTATTGTCGTTGCCTGTGCCCTCCTCGACGCCGATGGCCGCGTGCTGATTGCACAAAGGCCGGAAGGCAAGGCGATGGCGGGTCTCTGGGAATTTCCCGGCGGTAAGGTGGAGACCGGCGAAACACCGGAGCAAACGCTGATACGCGAATTGCAGGAGGAACTGGGAATTGTCGTCAGGGAAGCCTGTCTTGCGCCCCTGACCTTTGCGAGCCACGCCTATCCTGATTTTCACCTCCTGATGCCACTCTATGTCTGCCGGCGATGGGACGGTGACGTTACCGCAAAGCACCATGCGGGGCTCGCCTGGGTCAGACCGAACAAGCTCAGGACTTATGCGATGCCGCCGGCCGACGAGCCGTTGATCGCGCACCTGACCGCCCTGTTGTAACGCTTGAGACAGACGGGAAAGCGCATGGATACGGCAAAAGAGAATACCTGGACGATCCGCGGCTTCCTCCGCGACGAGCGTGGTGCGACCGCGATCGAATACGCCCTGATCGCGGCTGGCATTGCGGTCACGATCGTCACCGCCGTCAATTCGCTCGGAGACTCGGTCAAGGCAATGTACGAGACCATCAGCACGGCCATCGCCGGCTAGCCAGGTCTCTCTCCCGCCGGCAATTCGGTGGTCTTCAGTGCATCGGCAAGCCGCGCCTTCGCCGATCCCGGACGCAGCGGTTGCTGCTGGCTTTCATGCGGCGCCCATCCTGACAGCCAGACGATGTCGAAGCTCGCGCGCAGGCGTCCATCCGGATCGCTGAATCGCCTCGCATAGATGTCCGCCATGCGCAGCAAGGTTGCGCGCTTCAATGGCAGACGGCGGCGTTCGACGAGCGCATTGGTCCAGCCCATCCCACGCAGGTCGCGCATCAGATCGAACGCCGTCGCGTAACGCACGGTCACACGGTCGGCATCGACAACCGGCAGCGCGAAACCCGCGCGCTGCAGCAGCGCACCCAGATCGCGCAGGTCGGCAAACGGCGCGACACGCGGCGACACGCCGCCCTCGACCTCCGCTTCCGCTTCGGCAAATGACTGGCGCAGTTCGGTCAGCGTCTCGCCGCCGAGCAAGGCCGCAAGGAACAGGCCGTCCGGCTTCAGCGCGCGGCGGATCTGCGTCAGCGCTCCGGGCAGGTCGTTGACGGCCTGAAGCGCGAGAGCGGAGACGATCAAGTCGAGCGATGCATCGGCGAAGGGCAGCGCCTCTTCGTCGGCGGCCACCGATCGGAGCGTTTCACCGCTGCGAAGCGCGCGGACCAGCGGATCGACGGCGATGAGATCGGGCACGAGCCCCTGAGACCGCATCATGACCCGGAGCGTATCGCCGGGCGTCCCGATATCGGCCGCACGCACAAACGAGCGCTTCACCACCAGAAGCCGCTCCACCAGCTCCTCGGCGACATGCCTGAGCAGAAAATCCACGGGGTCGCCGCGCATCGCCCGCAGCCGCCGACGGCGCTGCAAGTCACGGTCGAAGATCCGGGGTGCGCCCACCACTTTCACGTGTCTCCTCGAGGCGCTACGATGGTCCGGGGTTGGGACCTCCGCGCATGCCCGGCATCGCTATAACCGAACGCATCTCCACGCGCCTGTCGCAAATTGCAGCCGCGCTGCGGTTGCCGGTCCGGCTGGCGCTCGATGTGGCGCTGCCGCCGTTGTGCCCGTCCTGTCGCGACCCGGTCGGCGATGGAGCCGGCCTTTGCGCATCGTGCTGGTCCAGGCTTTCGCCGATCGAACGTCCGTTCTGCGAGAGGCTTGGCATCCCGTTCACCTACGACCCCGGCCCCGGCATTCTGTCGATGCAGGCGATCGCCAGCCCGCCGGCCTATACCCGCGCCCGCGCCGCGGTCCGCTATGACGACATTTCCCGGGCCATGGTCCACGCTCTGAAATATGGCGACCGGCTCGACCTCGCGCCGGTCATGTCCCGCTGGATGGCCCGCGCCGGAACCGACCTGCTGGCCGACGCCGAGGTCGTGGTGCCGGTTCCGCTGCACTGGCGCCGCATCTGGGCCCGCCGCTTCAATCAGTCGGCCGCGCTGGCGACGCTTCTGGCTGCTTCGCGGGACTTGCCGGTGAGCTACGCGGCCTTGCGCCGGGTCAAGGCCACCCCGCAGCAGGTCGGCCTGTCGAAGGCCGAACGGGCCGCCAACGTGCAGGGAGCATTCCGGGTCGAACCTTCCGGCAAGGCCGACATCGCCCGGCGGCATGTGGTCCTGGTCGACGACGTCCTGACCTCCGGAGCAACCGTGGATGCGTGTTCGCGCGCGCTGCTGCGGGCGGGCGCCCGCCAGGTGGATGTGCTGGTCTTCGCGCGGGTTGTCGACAGCGTGCGCACGCCCATATAGTAATTTCATCAAAGTGAATCCCATGCCTCCGGTCGAAATCTATACAACCGCATATTGTCCCTACTGCGCCTGGGCGAAGGACTTGCTGGTGAAGAAGCGCGTCACCTTCAAGGAGATCGACGTCGGCGGCAATTCCGCATTGCGGGCCGAGATGAGCGCGCGCGCCAACGGCCGTACGTCGGTGCCGCAGATCTTCATCGGCGCGACCCATGTCGGCGGCTGCGACGACCTCTATGCACTGGAGGATTCCGGTAAACTCGATCCGCTGCTGGCGCAGCCCGGGTCCGCAGCATGAGTCAGTCTCCCGATCACGGTGGCGGCAAGTTTCTCGCCGGCCTGGTGCAGATGCGTTCCGGGCGGAAGTCGGAAAACAATCTCGATGCGGCGACGGCGCTCATTCGCGAGGCCGCGGCGGCGGGCGCGCAATATGTGCAGACTCCCGAGATGACCAACATCATGGAGCTGTCGCGCGAGAACCTGTTCGCCGCCATCGCGGAAGAGGAGAAGGACATTTGCCTCGCCGCCTTCCGCAAGCTTGCGCGCGAGCTGAAAATCCATCTGCATATCGGTTCGCTTGCCATCAAGGTGTCGCCCGAAAGGGCGGCCAACCGCGCCTTCATCATCGATCCGCACGGCGAGATCGTCGCGCGCTATGACAAGATCCATATGTTCGATGTCGACCTTGCCGGCGGCGAGAGCTATCGCGAATCCAACAATTTCCGTCCGGGCGAAAGCGCCGTTGCCGTCGATCTGCCGTTCGCTCGGTTCGGACTGACCATCTGTTACGACCTTCGCTTTCCTGCACTCTATCGTGCGCTTGCCGAAGCGGGCGCGACGATGCTGACGATCCCGGCGGCGTTCACGCGCCAGACCGGAGAAGCGCATTGGCATACGCTGATCCGCGCGCGCGCGATCGAGAACGGATCGTTCGTGCTGGCCGCGGCGCAGGGCGGCGAACACGAAAACGGACGGGCCACCTACGGCCATTCCCTTGTCGTCGACCCCTGGGGTCGCATCGTCGCGGAAGGCGGCACCGAGCCCGGCGTCATTATGGCGGAGATCGACCCCGCCGCGGTGGCGGCTGCGCGGGCCAAAGTACCCTCGCTGCAGCACGGCCGCCGCTTCGACATCATCGAGCCGATGGCGGAGCCGGCGCATCTTCATGTCGTTGGTGATCCGGCATGATCAAATACGCGCTCGTCTGCGAGCGGAAGCATAACTTCGAAATCTGGTTCAGCGACTCAGGGGACTACGACAAGCAGCGCAAGCGCGGGCTTGTCACTTGCCCGGTCTGCGATTCGAAGAAGGTCGAAAAGGCGATCATGGCGCCGGCGCTCGGCCGCGGTGCAAAGAAGCGCAGCGCCCGTATCGAGGCGCCGATGCCGGCAGCGGAAACACCTTCCGCTCCCCCGCCAGAACAGGTGGCGATGATCTCGCCGCAGGAACAGGAATTCCGCGCCAAGCTGAAGGAACTGCGCGACCACCTCACAGCGAATGCCGACAATGTCGGCAAGAAATTTCCGGAGGAAGCGCGCAAGATGCATTACGGCGAGGCCGAGCATCGTTCGATCTATGGCGAGGCATCGCCGGACGAGGCCAAGGAATTGCTCGACGAAGGCATCGAATTTCATCCGCTGCCGATATTGCCGGACGAACGAAACTGACTTCGGCACAGGCGGGACACATTTCCGCTCTCTGCAGGCCCGAATTGAGACGCGGAAAACGTTCGCTCAAGATTTCTTTCCGCCGGTAACAAAGCAGTAAGCCTGCCACATCGTGGTCGCATTCGACCGGCAAGCGCGCGCCTTCTCCAACAAAAGAGGGACTTTTTTGGATGCAGGCACGAGCCTACGCATTGGCGTTTGCAGTTTGTCTTTCCTTCGCAGGGGGCGCTCAAGCTGAATCCGGTATTGCATCGGTCTACGGATCCGGCGACGGTTACGCTGGCCGAAAAACCGCAAGCGGGGAGCGAATGAATCCCGGCGCAATGACAGCCGCACACAAGTCGCTTCCGTTCGGAAGCCGCGTGCGCGTCACCAACAAGAAGAATGGACGCTCCGTCACGGTCCGAATCAACGACCGCGGACCGTTCGTGCGCGGGCGCGTTATCGACCTGTCTCCGGCTGCGGCGCGTGCGCTCGGCTTTGCAGGTCTTGCGCCGGTCTCACTGGCTCGCTGACATTCATCGCGAGCCTCGAATTTGAGAAGCCCTCGTTCACCTGTGAACGGGGGCTTCTGCTTTTTCAGTGCGCCCAGATCAACAGCACCACGCCGATCACGATCAGCGTGATCCCGAAGGCTTCCCGGGCCGTGGTCTTGTGCCCGAACACGAAGCTCGATATCGCCTGCGCGAACAGCACTTCGACCAGCGCCAGCGTGCGGACGCTTGCCGCCGTCGCCAGCGCGAAGGCGAGAAACCAGAATTGCGAGGCGGTCGCGCCCATGAAACCGGCGAACAGCGACGGCCGCCAGGCCTTCACGATCGCGCGCATGACCTCCGGGCTGCGCAGCATCAGATAGCCTGACAGCAGCACCGCCTGCATCAGCAGGCCAGCCGTCAGCGTGAAGGTCGCCGCCATCACGAAGTCGGATAGCCCGAGGCTGAGGATACCGCCGCGATAGCCGATCGCCGACAATGCGAACGCGGCGCCGGATGCAAGCCCGAGCAGCATCGGCCGCCAGCTGTCATTCGCGGCGCCGCCGGGCTTCAGCGACATCACGATAACTCCGGAGGTCGCGATCAGGATCGCGGCCACCATGCCAGGCGTGAGCCGGTCACCGAGAAAGATCAGCCCGAACAGCGCCACCTGCACCGGCTCGGTCTTGATATAGGCGATGGTGACGACGAACGAGCGTTCCCCCATCGCCATCAGCATCAGCGCGGTCGCCAGGATCTGCGCGCCCATGCCTAGCAGCACCCACGGCCAGAAGACCGGCGGCGTCGATGGCAGCCGCGCGCCGGTGACCAGCATCAGTCCGGCCAGAAACAGAACCGCGAATGGGAAGCCGAACAGAAACCGCACATGGGTGGCGCCCGCGGTACCGAGCGTCGCGGTCAGTTCGCGCTGCATCGCATTGCGGATCGTCTGTCCGGCGGCCGCCAGCAGCGTGAACACGATCCACAGCCAGCCGGTATCGGGCATCCGGATTCAGAACAGGTTTAATTGGGAGCGAACTGCATGATTTCCGTTCGTGCAGCAAAGCATCGGGACGATCACGCGGTCTCGAGCTGACGTGCCTTGCCGCTCGCGTCCCACTCCGTGACTGTGCCGTTCTCATTGTCGACGAGCGTCATGAGATCGAAATAACGGATGGTCGGATAACCGCCGGTGCGCTTCTTCACGCCTTCGCGCCACTCGTCACCATGGGCCCGCTCGGCGGCTTCGATCGACGGCCAGATATAGACGCCGGCTCCGGTGCCTTCGGCCTCGCCGACACCCCAGAGGAAATGCTTGCGCACCAGATCCTTGTTGGCGGCCCATTTCGCGGTGACACCGCGCACAGCTTCCAGTTCGCTGTCGCGATCATGGCCGGCGGGGAAGTTGAAGGTCACGAGTTCGACGATCATGGGCTGCTCCTTAAGCGATGGCCTCGCATCATCGCACAGCTCCAGCCCGGAGGGATAATTTTTCTGCCCGCGTTGCGCCGCCCGTAATGCAACGCGATCATGCACCGCGCGCAGCGGTCAGCATGTAGTTCACGTCCATGTCGGCCGACAGCTCCCAGCGGTCGCCCATCACGCGGTACACCACGCCGCGCTCGTCCACCACGTTGAGCCCGGCCGCCTTCATCGCGCCCTCCAGTTCGGCCGGGGTGACAAACTTGTCCCAGCGATGGGTGCCGCGCGGCAGCC
>CAZXJZ010000262.1:0-6288 GCA_964641065.1 uncultured Hyphomicrobiales bacterium
GCGTGAATAGTCACCCCCAGATCGCCTTCGCCGCCCGTACCTCCAGCTCCAGCTTCTTGCGTTCGTCCGCTTCCGTCACCGGGTTGCCGGCGACAGTGGAGGCAAAGCCGCATTGCGGCGAGATCGCCAACCGGTCGAGATCGATATATTGCGTCGCCTCTTCGGTGCGGCGCTTCAGATCGTCGAGCGATTCCAGCACCGGAGTCTTGCTGGAGATCAGTCCCAGCACCACGCCCTTGCCTTTCACAAAGCGCAAGGGGCGGAAATCGCCGGCGCGCTGCGTGTCATATTCCAGCAGGAAGTGATTCACCTTGGTGCCGGTGAAGAAGCGTTCGGCGACGGATTCATAGCCACCGGCGCCGAGATAATGGCCCTTGAAATTGCCACGGCACATATGAATGCCGAACACCACATCGGCCGGCGCACCCTTCACCGACTCGTTGATGCTCTCGATATAGAGATCAACCAGCTCGTCCGGCTTCATGCCTTCGGCTTCCACCTGCTGGCGGATATTCGGGTCGCACAGCAACGCGATCGCCACTTCATCGAGCTGGATATATTTGCATCCGGCCTTCGCCAGATCGGCAATCTCCTCGCGGAAGATCCGGTTGAGATCGTCGAAGAAATTCTTCGCGTCGGCATAGGCGGATTTCGCGGCGAAATCGGTCGCCCGGTAGAAATGCATGGTGGATGGCGCGGGCAGCGTGATCTTCGGCGTAGCGCTTGTGATGCCCTTCAGGAATTCGAACTCGTCGAGCGCGAGCGGCTTGTTGCGCTTCAGCTTGCCGTCCGCATAGGGCGCGGTGAAATCGACCTGGTGGCCCTGGTCGTCGCGAAACTTGAAAACCGCGGACTTGATCGAGAAACCGTCGATCCGCTCGACGAACCGGCCCCAATAGGAGCCGCGGCGGAATTCGCCGTCGGTAACGACCTCGAGCCCGACATCCTCCTGCATCTTCACGACCTCGCGGATGCATTCGTCCTGAATCCTGGAAAACGACGCGTCGTCGAGCCGCTTTCCCATATGGTCGCGGAAGGCCTGGCGCAGCACCTGCGGCCGCAACAGGCTGCCGACATGGTCGGCGCGGAATGGAGGGCGGCCTTGCGGCAGGGTCGTCATTGGCGCATGCTCCCGGTCAGGATCGATTTTTCTATAGGTCTATAGATGAAATCTAGATCGGAGTCCCGGCCCGATGCAAGCCCCGTCCGGCGCAGCCCGCTCCGGCGCGATCCGCCGCTGCGCAAGAACGCCCCGGACGACCGCAAGAAGCGCGCGACCCACCGGCGATCCGGCGAGATCATCGAGGCGGCGGCGCAAATTTTCGCCGAACGCGGCTATCATGGCGCCACAACCCAGGACATCGCCGACGTGCTGAAAATCCGGCAGGCGAGCCTCTATTACTATTTCCCGTCGAAGGAGGTGGCGCTGGAACTCGTCTGCATGCGCGGCGTCGAGGGCTTTTACGAGACCGAAAAGGCCATCGCCGAAGGCCCCGGCACTGCGACCGAACGCCTGTCCGGCCTGATCCGGGCGCATATTTCGCCGCTTCTCGACCGCGGCAATTTCATGAAGGTGTTCCTCACCCAGCGCCAATTCCTGCCCGCGCACAGTCGGCGCAAGATCCGCAAGGTATCCCGCGGGATCGAGGCAATATTCGAGGAGGTTCTGAAACAGGGCCAGCGCAGCGGCGAGTTCCGCAGCGATCTGGATACGCGGCTAGCGACCCTGTCGATCCTGTCGGTGGTGAATGGGTGCGCCGCCTGGTATTCGCGCGAGCAAGCCTCGATCGAGCGCATCGGCGGCGATTTCATCGCGCTCATCCTGCACGGAATCGATTCACCGCAGCCGGGCGCTGCAAAATCGAAACGCAAGCCGCCAGCCCGCCGGACCAAGCAAAAAATTTGATTGACCTATAGAATTTCCGGCGCTGAAATAAACGTCAGGAACAAGAGCCGGATCACCGGCCGGTTCATTTGGGAGGAAGGCCGCGATGAAGATGCCGTTTTACGGCTCTGCGAACTTCTTACGCATTTCGCGTTGTGTCATGGCTTGACGTCATGACCCAGGCCGCAGCGCAATCCCCGCAATTTGCAGTCCTGCGCGGCAAGACCGCACCCGGACTGATTGCGGAGCATGCGCGGCATAAGCCCGCCGAAATCGCCTATCGCGCGAAGACGCTCGGCCTCTATCGTGAAAGGACATGGCGCGACTACGCCGCTGCGATCGGACGCAGCGCGCGCGCCTTGCAGACGCTCGGCCTCGCAAAGGGCGACCGTGTCGCCATCATGGGCGACGCCTGCGAGGAATGGGTCATCTGCGACATGGCGGCGCAAGCGGCCGGCGCCATCGTCTACGGTGTCTATCCGACCGCCTCCGTGTCCGAGGTCGAATTCCTGATGAAGGATGGCGGCGCGTCGATCTTCATCGCCGAGGATCAGGAATACATCGACAAGATCCTGCCGATCGCCGACCGCCTGCCCGACCTGAAATGGATCGTGGTGATCGACGATTCCGCGATGTTCGATTACAGCCATCCAAAGCTGATCGCGCTGTCGGAACTGCATGAACGCGATAAGGGCGACGACGACGCCAATATCGCCGCACTGGAGGCGATGACCGCGGCGCTGAAGCCCGACGATCCCGCCTTCATCGTCTATACGTCCGGCACCACCGGCAATCCGAAGGGCGCGCTGATCTCGCACGGCAAGCATCTCGCCGGCACTTACACCATCGTCGATCACTACCCGACATTGCGCGACAAGGATCACCGCACCGTGGTGTTCCTGCCGCTCTGCCACATCTTCGGTCGCGACGTGGCGATCACGCTGCCGCTGATTTCGCGACTGGTCCCGCATTACGGCGAGACCGTTGACGATTTGATGCAGACCATGTTCGAAGTCGCGCCAACCGCATTGTTCACGGTGCCGCGCTACATGCAGAAATTTGCCTCGCAGGTGCTGGTGGGCCTGAGCACCACCTCGCCGGTGAAGCGCGGGGTGTATAACGCGGCGATGAACCTCGGCCGCTCCGCTGCGCGGCGCCGCTGGGCCGGGCAGACGGGCGCTGCGACCGATATCATGACCACGCTCGCGCGCGGCGTCGCCTTCGGCCGGGTGCTGAACAAGCTCGGTCTCGACAAGCTCGAACTCGTGATCTCAGGCGCGGCACCGTTGCCGAAGGAGACCGCGGCGCTCTGGCAGATCTGGGGCGTCAACCTGGTCGAGGCTTACGGCCAGACCGAGACCGGCGGCGCCTTCATCAGCGGCCAGCCGCAGGCCTTCGCAAAGCCCGGCAATGTCGGCACCGTGGTGCCGGGCTGGCAGGTGCGGCTCGACGGAGACGGCCAGATCCTGGTGAAGGGACCGGACCAGTTCGAAGGCTACTGGAACCAGCCGGACGCGACGGCGCAGATCGTCGACAGCGAACACTGGCTGCATACCGGCGATGTCGGCGAATGGCAGGACGGCAATCTGCGGCTGATCGACCGCGCCCGCGATTTTCTGGTCACCGCCGGCGGCAAGACCATCTCGCCATCCGGGATCGAAAGTACGCTGCGCGCCAGCCCCTATATCGGCGAGGCGATCGTGTTCGGCCATGGCCGCAAATATCTCACCGCACTGATCGAGATCGACTTCGATTCGGTTGCCGACTGGGCGCGCGCGAACAACGTGAATTACACCGGCTTCACCTCGCTGGTTCAGAGCGATGCCGTGCAGCGCCTGATCAAGGCCGAAATCGACAAGGCAAATGAAGAATTCGCCCGCGTCGAGCAGATCAAGGCCTTTCGCATCCTGCCGAAGGAACTCGATCCCGAACAGGATGGCGAGCCGGTGACGCCGACCCGCAAGGTGAAGCGCAACCTGATGTACGAACGCTTCAAGGATCTGGTCGAGGGCATGTACGACGACACCGAGGAGCGGCTTCTGGCCGCGGGAGCGGGCGATGCGCTGAGATAGAAACGACCTCCGTTCGTCCCCGCGAAAGCGGAGACCCAGTCTCACGATTTCTGGATTCCCGCTTTCGCGGCGGGAATGAACGGAGGATAGGCTGAGTGAAAAGAAACAAGATCATCACGGAGGAAATCATGCTGAAACGGAGCCTGATGGGCGCAATCGCCGCGCTGACGATCGCGTTGCCGGCCGCAGCGCAGGACGCCTACACAATCGGTCTGACCGGCGCGATGACCGGCCCCGCCGCCGGCACACTCGGACCGGCCGTGGAAGGCCTGCGGCTTTACATCGACAAGCTGAACGCATCGGGCGGCATCGACGGCCGCAAGGTCAACCTGATCCTGCAGGACGATTCCGCCGAACCGTCAAAGGCCGCAGCGAACGTCAAGAAGCTGCTGTCGCAAGATAACGTCCCGGTTCTGGTGAATGCGAGCCTGTCATCCACCTATGCGCCGATGCTGGCGGAAACCAAACGCGGTGGCGTGCCGGTCCTGTTCATGGGCGCGGTCTGCCCGAAGGAAGTGCTGCCGCCGAATCCCGACCCGCTGCAATTCTGCTCGACCGGCTTTGCGCAGACCTATGACAGCCGCGCCGCGCTCGAATACGTGAAATCGGTCGCCAAGGGACCGGTGAATGTCGGCTATGCGGCGATGGCGATCCCGATCTCGCGCGGCGAGATCGATTTCGCGGCGGCTGAAGCCGAGAAGATGGGCTTCAAGACCGTGGCCAAGGAGGTGATCCCGCCGCCGACGCCCGACTACACGCCGTTCGCAACCAAGATCAAGGATGCCGGCGCCAATTGGGCCTTCTCCTGGGCGCCGTGGGTGACCGAGATCCGCACCTTCGAGGCGCTGCGCCGTCTCGGCTGGGATGGCGAATATCTCACCATCGCCCACCTCGAGGCCGAGGGCGAATTGCCGCGCGTAAAGGATCCGAAATTCTACGTCATGGGCGCCAACGCGTTCTATGCCGACGGGCTGCCGATCCATAAGGAGATCGAAGCGGCGGCGAAGGCCGGCGGCGCCAAATATCCGGCGAACCAGATGACCGAAGGCTGGCTCGGCGGGCTCGCGCTTGAAGCCGCGCTTCGCAAGGCCGGATGGCCCGCGACCAAGGAGAAGATCGCGGCGGCGATGTCCGATCTGAAGGTCGACACCAAGGGCCTGCGCGGCGTGCCGATGGTCTGGACCAAGGACAATCACTTCCGTACCCAGCAGGCCTATCGCGTCTATCGCTGGGACGGCGACAAGATCGCCATCCTGCAGGACTGGAAGGTCTACGACGTCGGCAAGTGATCTTAATCTATCGCGACATCGCACACTCCGTTCGCCCCCGCGAAAGCGGGGGCCCAGAGCCACAAACACAGACTTCGATATTCGGCACTGGGTCCCCGCTTTCGCGGGGACGAGCGGAGAGAGTGTCGGCACGACGAAATACACCACCCGTTTGAAAGACCGCCCTTGCAACTCCTCGTCAACATCCTGGTCCTGTCGTCGATCTACGCGCTGATCGCCTGCGGCTATGTGCTGATCTATCGCGTCAGCCGCGTGCTCAATCTGGCGCATGGCGAATTAATGATGGTCGGGTCGTATCTGCTCCTGACCACAGCCTGGATGTTCGTGGGCTCTCCCGTGACCGCGATTGCGTCTGCGGTCGTGCTCAGCCTCACCGTCGGTGTGCTGGTCTATCTGTTCCTGATGCGCAAGATGACCGGCGAGATGGTGCTGGCCGCCGTCCTCACCACCGTCGCGCTCGGTATCCTCCTGCGCGGCCTGATGGTGCTGATCTGGTCGGCGCAAACGCAATATCCCGCGCAGGCGCTCGGCTTCGACAATCCGGCATTGATGGTTCCGGGCGGCGCCCGGATCTCGCTGTTCGCCGCGATCCTGATCGGCGTGACGATTGCGACCTATGCCGCGCTGTTCACCTTCCTGCGGTTCGGCGCATGGGGCGTGCGGATGCGTGCGGCCGGGCAAAACCCGCTGCTCGCCGCGCAACGCGGCATCAACCTGCACGCGGTCTATGCGCTGGCCTGGGGCCTGTCGACGTTGACCGGCGCGCTCGCCGGCATGTTGATCTCGCTCGACTCGGGCCTGACCGGCACCATGGTCATCATCGGGCTGAAAGCCTTCCCCGCGGCGCTCGTCGGCGGACTCGACTCGCTGGTCGGCGCCATTGTCGGCGCGCTGATCATCGGCGCCTGCGAGGTGCTGGCGATCCAGTATATCGACCCGCTCCTGTCCGACGTGATCCCATTCGTGGTGCTGATCGCGTTCCTGGTGGTGCGGCCCTGGGGCCTGTTCGGCACCCGCGAGGAGCTCGACCGTGTCTAACCAG
>CAZXJZ010000263.1:0-6269 GCA_964641065.1 uncultured Hyphomicrobiales bacterium
GAGCCGATCACCCGTGCCCTGATCGAAGAGGGCTACGAGACCCCCACTCCCATCCAGTCGCAGACCATTCCGCACGTGCTCGCCGGACGCGACGTCGTCGGCATTGCGCAGACCGGTACCGGCAAGACCGCGGCTTTCGCGCTGCCGATCCTCAATCATCTGGCGAAGAATCGCATCCGCGCAGAGCGAAAAAGCTGCCGCGTGCTGGTTCTGAGCCCGACGCGCGAACTCTCCGGCCAGATCATGGAGAGCTTCCGGACCTATGGCCGATACATGAAAGTTTCGGTGACGCTCGCCATCGGCGGCGTTCCGATCGGCAAGCAAATGCGGGCGATGGCGAACGGCGTCGATGTGCTGGTTGCGACCCCGGGCCGCCTGCTGGACCTGATGCAGGAGCGCGCCGTAACGCTCGATAAAGTCGAGATCCTCGTGCTCGACGAAGCCGATCGCATGCTCGATATGGGCTTCATCCACGATATTCGCCGCATCGTCGCCAAATGCCCGGCGCAGCGGCAGACGCTGTTCTTCTCGGCCACCATGCCACCGCCGATCGAGGAACTCGGCCGCCTGATGCTGCGTGACCCCGCCCGGGTGGCGGTGACTCCGCAGGCCTCGACCGTCGAGCGGATCGCCCAGCGCGTCGTGCATATCGACAAGGCCGGCAAGGCCAATCTGCTCGCCGACCTCCTGAAGAGCGAGCCAATCGACCGCGCCATCGTCTTCACCCGCACCAAGCACGGCGCCGACCGCGTGGTGCGTCAGCTCAGCCAAGCTGGTCTCGCGGCGGAAGCGATCCACGGCAACAAGTCGCAGGGCCAGCGCGAGCGGGCCCTCGCCGCCTTCCGCAACGGCAAGGTCAAGACCCTGATCGCCACCGACATCGCCGCGCGCGGCATCGATGTCGACGGCATCAGCCATGTCTTCAATTACGACCTGCCCAACGTGCCGGAGAGCTACGTGCACCGCATCGGCCGCACGGCGCGCGCCGGCGCCGCCGGCATCGCGATCTCGTTCTGCGACAACGAGGAGCGCGCCTATCTGCGCGATATCGAAAAGCTGATCCGCATGGCCCTGCCCGCGACCGATGGCCGGACCGGCCAGCCGGTCGAGGCACGAGCCCCGTCCGCCGGCCGAGGGCACGCCCCCGGTCAGCCGGCCAAGAACCGGTCACGCAACCGTCCCGGACAGCGCGGTCGCCGGCGCGACCAGGAGGCCAAGGCGGGTGGCAAGACCGGTGCTGCCGGCCAGAACGGACGCCCGCAGGAGCACCGGGCCGAGCAAAGGTCCTCTGCACAGGCGTTCTCAGCCCCGCAGGGACAGAATGGCGGAACCGGCGATGGTGCGTTATCATCAATGGGATTCATGCGGGACCGTAAGCCTGAGCGCCGCGAAAAGCGGCCGCACGCGCAATCCCCGCGCTGATCGCATTCGCTCAAGGGACCAAGGATGTCGAAAGAAGAGATGCTCGAATTCGACGGCACCGTCACTGAGGTGCTGCCGGACGGAAATTTCCGCGTGAAGCTCGACAACGACCACGAAATCCTCGCCTACACCGCTGGCAAGATGCGGAAATTCCGCATCCGCACTGGCGTCGGCGATCGCGTGATCGTGGAGATGTCACCCTACGACCTCTCGCGCGGCCGCATCAGCTTCCGCCATCGCGGCAACGCGATGCCGGCGCCGCCCACAAGGCGGCAGACCTTCGTTCGGAAACGGTGACTTTCGTCGCCGCGTACGCGCGGAGGCACCGCACCTCACGAGCGTCCTGTTCTCTGCACGTCATGGCCGGGCTACGCCCGGCCATTCTATTTGAGGCGGGCGTCAATGGCTCTCCGGGTCATTCGAACCGCAAAGCAGAGACATCCGATGAAAATTCGTGTCGGCTACGAACTGATCTACGACTTCCCGCAGCCCACGCCGATGATCATGGTTCTGGGTACCCATTTCACCCGGGCGTCGGACGTTATCGTGCCGGATTATCTGACAATCGATCCTGCCGTACCGATCTCACCCTACCGGGACGTGTTCGGAAACTGGTGCAGCCGCCTCGTCGCTCCTGCCGGCCGCGTCACCCTGTCAGCCGATGGTCTGGTCAAGGACAGCGGACAGCCGGACGTCGTTGCTCCAACCGCCCCGCAGCACGCGGTCGAGGATTTGCCGGCCGACACGCTAATCTATCTCCTCGGCAGCCGCTATTGCGAGACCGATCGCCTGTCGGACATCGCCTGGAAGCTGTTTGCGAACTCGCCGCCGGGCTGGGACCGGGTGCAAACGATATGCGATTACGTCCACAATCACATCGCGTTCGGCTACGAGCATGCGCGCGCGACCAAGACCGCCTTCGACGTCTACCACGACGGCAAGGGCGTATGCCGCGACTATGCGCATCTGGCCATCGCCTTCTGCCGCTGCATGAACATTCCGGCCCGCTATTGCAGCGGGTATCTCAGCGATATCGGAACACCCCTGCCCTACGGCACGCCCGATTTCGCGGGCTGGTTCGAGGCCTATCTCGGCGGCCGCTGGTATACCTTCGACCCGCGCAACAACGAGCCGAGGATCGGCCGCGTGCTGATGGCAATCGGCCGCGACGCGTCGGACGTGCCGATCACCCACACATTCGGCCCCAATACGCTGGTGAGCTTCAAGGTCTGGACCGACGAGGTCGTCTAGGCGCTGATCGCTCGGCGCATCAGCCGCGCCTTCGCACCATGACCGCAAGCGTCAGATCGTCGAATGGATAATCGTTGGGACGCGTGGTCAGCGCCTTCTCCATAGCCGCATAGAACCGGTCGGCCAGCGCATCCGCGCTGGCCTTTCCATATCGAAACAATCCATCTCTCAGACTGCTCTCGCTGAAGGCCCGCGTAAACGCGATATAGCTCTTCGCAAACGCGGCGACATCGCCGGTTTTCTCCAGCACCGCCTGATATGGCGATGCGACCGGCGTTAGCCCGCAATGCAGCAGTTCGAGCTTTTCGGCCAAAGCACCCGTCAGCGGCGCTTTAGCCTCCTCGATCGTGCGCGGCACCACCGGAAAGCAGTAACGCGTATAGACATCCCGCGGCACTTCACCCGCATCGACGAGTTGCAATGCGCACTCGTTCATAAGCTTGAGCAATCCGGCCGCGCTGACGCGCGCCGGCGCGGCGCTGCCGTCTGCGCCCAGCATCTGCACCAGCAGCACCCCACCCGGCTGCAATTCGTCCGCGCGCGCGGCGAGGAAGCTCTGCCAGTCGTCGGCGGCTTGCTTGAGGATTTTCGCAAGCTCCGGCGGCGGCGCATCTGAACGATAGAGCGAGCGCGGCATGTCGAGGTCCGGCGGTTGCCGCGACAGCCAGTGCGCGGCGGAGCCGGACGTGCCAAGCGTGATGGTCGCGGGCGTGGTGACCCTTTCGAAAAAGCCGCGCGGCGCAAACAGGGCGTGGACCTGCGGGAATCTCGCGAGATAGGAATCCGGCGACGACAGATTGCGCGCCAGCGTATTCCAGTCATTGGTTGGCAGGTCGTTGTGCACGACACCGAAGCCCTTCGCACCGCGTGTCGAAAGCAGATCGAGGGCGGCCGTCACTGTCGCCATCGAGTTCCTGCCCTCGGAGCATCCGTAATCGGCAACGATAACCTGCCCATCGCCCGGCATGGTCAGGGCCGCCACCGCCTGCTGAAGGAGCTGGGTGACACTCGCGGCCGTCTCGGCCTGGAACGACGAATGAGCGTCGTAATAGCCGCCGCCGACCATGCCTTCCGTTGCATTGGTCATTGGTGCCCTCCCGCGGTCAGCCAACCGTCGCCGGCAAAGACACGAACCCACGAAACCGCGCGCGCGGCGAGCGGATGGGCTCGCCCGTAAGCCGGTAATCCGGAAAGCGCGCCAGGAACCGCTCCAGCGCGATGCGGCCTTCCAGCCGCGCCACATTCATTCCGGCGCAGACATGGATGCCGCTGGCAAAGGCCAGATGCCGGTTGGGATTTCGGCCGACATCGAAGCGGTCGGGATCGGGAAAGTATTTCGGATCGCGATTGGCGGCGGCGATGGCAATGGTGATGAGATCGCCCTCTTTCATCGGCACGCCGCCGAGCACGGTATCGGCAACGACACGGCGGTTGCCGAGCTGGTTCGAGCTCTCGAAGCGCAACACCTCCTCGACCGCAGAGCGCATCAGCGCGGGATCGGCCATCAGCCGCGCTTTCTCATCGGGCCATTGCAGGAGCGTATACAGCGCGTTGCCGATCAGGTTGGTCGTGGTTTCGTGTCCGGCATTGAGAATGAAGATGCAGTTCTGCAGGAGTTCGGTTTCGGTCAGCTTCCGGCCGTCATGTTCGCCATTGATCAGGCGGGTCAGCACGTCCTTGTTGGGATCGCCGGGGTTACGGCGGCGGTCGTCGGTCAGGATTTTCAGATAAGCAAGAAATTCGGTGACCGCATCGTTGCCGGTCTTCAGCTGCTGGTCGGTGAGAACCGGTTCGAGTGCGCCAAGGATTGCGAGCGACCAGGCACGCAAGGGACCGCGCTCGTCATGCGGAACGCCGAGCAGATTGCCGATGATCTCGACCGGGATGGCGGAGGCAAAATCCTCGATCAGGTCCACCTGACCCGTCTCTTGCCCCTTGCGCTCGAGTTCGTTCAGCAGACGGTCGACCAGTTCGACCAGGCCGATTTCCATTTCGGCGATCGCACGCGGCGACAGCGCACCGGCTATGGCGCGCCGCACCTGCGTGTGCAACGGCGGATCGTTGAAGACGAGGCTCGTGGTGTGGTGCTCGAACAGAGGCGAGTCGCCGAATTTCGGGCGAAACTCGATCTTCTTGTCGGAGGAATAGGTCTTCGCGTCCTTGTAGAGCGTCTCGCAGTCGTCGTAGCGAGTGATGATATAGCTGCCGTCCGGCATACGGTGGACCGGATCGTGCTCGCGCAAGGCATGAAAATACGGATATGGATCGTCGATGAAATCGGCGGTCAGCCGCTTCAGGTCGAAAGCGCGGGCCGCCGTTTCGGCCGCCTCAACGGTTTTGAATGTCGCCATCTGGTGTCCCGGCAGTCACCCTGCCCCCCTTGCACACCGGGCGCAGTCCGGCTGTCAACTGCCTCCGCCGCCGTTGCGCCGCAGCGCGAGTTACGCCATGGTCCGGCTGCTCGCTCCGCAGACGGGTGACGACGAAATTCGGTCATGACGACGCAGATGAAAGGGTCAACCGCTGCCGGCGAAAGGCGGTCCAGCCAGGACGCCCCGCTGCGGCTCGACGATTTCCTGCCCTATCAGCTCAATGTGGTGGCGAGCCTGGTATCGCAGGCGCTGTCCCGCCTGTATGCGGAACGCTACGGCATCGGCGTGCCGGAATGGCGGGTGCTGGTCACGCTCGGCGAATTCGAGACCATGACCGGCAAGGCCATCGGCGAACACAGCCATATGCACAAGACCAAGGTGTCGCGCGCGGTGGCCCTGCTCGAGAAACGGAAGTTTCTGGTGCGGCGCGTCAACCGGTCGGACCTGCGGGAATCCTTCCTGTCACTCACACCGGAGGGACGCGCCATCTACAACGATCTCGCTCCGGGTGCGACGGACCTCGCCCGCCACCTGACCGACGCCATCGATCCTGCCGACCGCGAACCGTTCGCGCGCGCATTATCGCGCCTGATCGAGCGTGCGAAACCGCTCGCCGAAGAAGCGACCGAGGACCCCGATCGGTAGTGCATGCCGGGCATGGCGCCGCGGGGCTGGACAAGCCTTTCGCCTTGGCGTTTGGTCGCGAAAACAACAGCCGCCCGGGGACAGACCTGTGAAACTCTATACCTATTTCCGCTCGTCGGCCGCCTATCGGGTGCGCATCGCGCTGAACCTGAAGGATCAGCCCTATGAGATGGTGTCGATCCATCTGACCAAGGATGGCGGCAAGCAGCACACCCCCGAATATCGCGCGATCAATCCGCAGATGCGGGTTCCGGCGCTGACGTTGTCGAGTGGCGACACCATCATCCAGTCGCTGGCGATCATCGAATATCTGGAAGAGGTGTATCCGGAACCGGCGCTGCTGCCGGTCGACGCCCTCGATCGCGCGCATGTCCGTGCGGTGTGCGAAATCATCGCCTGCGACATTCATCCGATCAACAACCTGATCGTGCTCAACACACTGAAGAAGCTCGGGCATGATCAGGCGACCGTCGACGATTGGTACCGCTCCTGGGTAATCGCCGGGTTCGAGGCGATCGAACCGCTGCTCAAGCCCGGCCCCTATGCATTCGGATCGCGGGTCACGATGGCGGATGTCTG
>CAZXJZ010000264.1:0-6260 GCA_964641065.1 uncultured Hyphomicrobiales bacterium
AACTCCAAGGGGCGCCCAACCCTTTCGGATGGCGCCCCTTCACACCGCGAGCGTCGACGGTGCCGTCCTGCCTCAGACCGTACCCTCGAATTTCTTCTGGGTTTCCGCCTGCTGCTTCATGTCGGTGCCGGCATTGATGGTCTTCATCGACTCGCCGGACTTGTCGTCGGTCTTGGCGACCGTGTCGTCCTCCGACATGCCCTTCTTGAAGGCCTTGATGCCCTGCGCCATGTCGCCCATCAATTCGGAAATCTTGCCGCGCCCGAACAAGAGCAGCACCACAACCAAGACGACGATCCAGTGCCAGATGCTGAGTGAACCCATAGCGCGAAACCTCCGCGTGATCGCCGGAAGGCGCGCCTTGTTCCGCAACAAGGCGGGACGCGCCGGGACATGTCCGGAAACTAGGCTTGGGAGGCGGCAAAAACAAGGACTTCGGCTGGGTCGCATTCCAGGCGCAGATCATCGTTAATCTGCGGGATGGCATCGCGCAAAAGACGGCCCTTGAGCGGAAAATCAAGCCCCTCAACCGCCACTTCAACCAGGTCAACATGGCCCAGAAACTGGCGATGCTGGATGCGCGCCCTCGCCCCCGCCCCACCAGCCCTGAGACGCAAGGCCTGCGGCCGGATCGCCACCGCCGCAGCCGAACCCTCGGCCAGACCCGGTGCGGCAAAGCGACCGACCTGGGTCTCGACCATCCCGCCGCGCACAATTCCGGCAATCTCGTTCAATTCGCAGAAGAAGCGCGCGACGAACAGGTCCCGCGGCTGCGTGTAGAGCTGTTCCGGGCTGCCGCTCTGGACCACCGATCCCCGGTTCATCAGCGCGATCCGGTCGCCCATCCGCAACGCCTCCTCCGGATCGTGGGTGACGACGATGCAGGTGACACGGGCTTCGCGCAGTACATTCATGGTGTCGTCGCGCACCTCGTCGCGCAGCCTGCGATCGAGGCCCGAAAACGGCTCGTCCATCAGCAGCACACTCGGCCGCGGCGCAACGGCGCGCGCCAACGCGACGCGCTGCTGTTCGCCGCCCGACAGCATGTGCGGATAGGACGCTGCGTGTGCGGCAAGTCCGACGCGGTCGAGCGCGCGCATCGCCTCACGCTCGGCCTCCGACCGCTTGAGCGATTTGAGGCCGAACATGACATTGGCGAGATTGGTGAGGTGCGGGAACAGCGCGAAATCCTGGAACATCAGGCCGACGCCGCGACGTTCGGGCGGCAGGAAGGTCGGGCCTTCCGAGACCGGACGATCGTTGATCAGGATGCGGCCCTGGCTTGGCTCCTCGACGCCGGCGGCAAGCCGCAGCAGCGTGGTCTTGCCGCAGCCGGAACGCCCGAGCAGGCACATGATCTCGCCCGGCTCGACGTCCAGCGAGACATCGCGCACGGCGACGACATCGCCGTAGCGATGCGTCACATGATCGAAGGACAGCTTTGCCGCAATCGAGGCTGGCGTGCTGCCGGCGTCTATACGCTCACTGGCGGGTGCCGCCATCTACTCCTCTGGCCGGCCCTCAGGCTCCCCGGCGGGGACGTCAGCCGAAGAGTCTGCCGGCTGCTCCTGTGTCTGCTCGGATTCAGCACGCGGCGCGAGCCCAAGGTCAAGATCGCCCGGCTCCAGCGGGTCCTCGTCCTCGCGCAACGCCGGATCGTCGCTCGGGATCGGCACCGAGAAATTCGGCGGCAGATGCCCGTCCAGCATGCCGGAGCCCTTCAGTTCATCGAGGCCCGGCAGGTCGGTCAATTGCTCGAGCCCGAAATGCGAGATGAAGGCCTCCGTGGTCCCGTAGGTGATCGGGCGGCCCGGCACCTTGCGGCGTCCGCGCGGCCGGATCCAACCGGTTTCGAGCAGTACGTCGATGGTGCCCTTCGACATGGTGACGCCGCGGATGTCTTCCACCTCGGCGCGCGTGACCGGCTGGTGATAGGCGATGACCGCCAGCGTCTCGATCGCCGCGCGCGACAGCTTGCGCGGCTGGATCGCTTCGCGGGTGAGCAGCCAGGCCAGGTCATTGGCGGTGCGGAAGGTCCATTTGCCGTTGACCTTCACCAGATTGACGCCGCGCGGCGCGTATTCGTCCTTCAGCATCGCCAGCGTCTGCGCGAGGTCGACGCCCTCCGGCATGCGCTCCGCCAGCGTCTTCTCGTCGAGCGGCTCCTTGGAGGCGAACAGCAGCGCTTCGAGAATGCGCAATTCGTCCGGCCGTACTTGCGGCTGGCGGATCGCCTCGGGAGTCTCCTCCTCGTCGTCCATCAGTTTGCGGGCCAAGCCTTGCATCCTTCTGTCACTCCCCTCTCCGACCGGAGAACCGTTCGATAGAAAAGCCTGTCTGCCTTGTCCGGGGCATTCCCGGGACCATCACCATCAGGCGCGGACGCTAATGCGCCGCCGCGCCGGAATTCTCCGGAGCCTTGCCCTTGCTCTTGCGGATATAGAGCGGCGCAAAGGCTGCGTGCTGCTGCAATTCGATTGCGCCTTCGCGTACCAGTTCGAGCGCGGAGGCAAAACTCGACGCCGTGACGGTCGCGACCATGGACGGTTCGACCAGATAGGAAATCAGGAACTGATCGAGCCTGCTCCAGTCCTCGGTCGTGCCGATCAGGCGCTCGATCTGTTGCCGCGCCTCGGCCAATGTCCAGACCTGCCGCTTCTTGAACCGGACCTGGTTCAGCGCGGTCTTCTGACGCTGCACGGAGTAAGCCGACAGCAGATCGTAGAGGCTTGCGGTCCATTGCGGATGCTTGACGTTCTTGATCGGCTCGGGCGCACCGCGGCTGAAGGTGTCGCGCTCAAGCTGCGGCAGATCCATCAGCTTCTGCGCCACCACACGGAATGCCTCGAGCCGCTTCAGCCGGAAGGCCAGCGCGGTCGCCATGTCCTCGGCGCTCTGGCCTTCGGTCTGCTTCTCGTCCGGCAGCAGCAGGCGCGACTTCAGATAGGCGAGCCATGCCGCCATCACCAGATAATCGGCCGCCAGCTCGAGCCGCAGCTTGCGGGCGTGTTCGATGAAGGTGAGATACTGGTCGGCCAGAGCCAGAATGGAAATCTTCGCGAGATCGACCTTCTGCTGGCGGGCGAGCGTGAGCAGTAGATCGAGCGGGCCTTCGAAGCCCTCGACATCGACCACCAGCGCGGGCTCGTCGGGCGCGCGTTCGGCGAGGTCGGGATTAAAGGGAATGATCTCGGCGGTCATCAGACGATTGCTCCCGCCGCAGGCTGGTTCATGAGTTCGGCAAAGCGCGCCCGCGCCGCGGCGACATTGATGTCGACGCGATTACGCCGCAGCGCCAGAGCGCGATCCGCTCGCGCGGCGGCTTCGCCTGCAAGCAACGGAGAGGCGCCAGCCACCTGCCGCATCTCGTCGAGATTGCCGTTGCAGTGGAGCACGAGATCGCAGCCGGCCGCGAGCGCAGCATGGCTGCGTTCGGCCAAGCTGCCGGACAAGGCTCCCATCGACACATCGTCGCTCATCAGCAATCCTTCGAAACCAATCCATCCGCGAATCACGTCGCCGATCATTATCGCCGATGTGGTCGCCGGTTGGGCCTTGTCGATGGCGCTGAACACAACATGTGCGGTCATGCCAAGGGGGAGCCTTGACAGCGGCCTGAAAGCCGCAAAGTCGGTCGCTTCCAGCATGGCGCGATCGGTATCCACCACCGGCAGGTCGAGATGGCTGTCTGCGGTTGCGCGCCCGTGGCCCGGCAGATGTTTCAGCACCGGCAACACGCCTGCGGCCATCAGCCCCTCGGCCTGTGCGCCCGCAAGCGTTGCGACCTGCTCCGGCGTATCGCCGAAGGCCCGATCTCCAATCACCCTGTCGGCGCCGGCGACCGGAACATCGGCAACCGGCACACAATCGACATCGATGCCAAGCGCCGCGAGATCCTCGGCGATCAGCCGGCCGCCCAACCGCGCGCCCTCAAGGCCGCTGGCCCGGTCGCGTTCATAGAGCGCCGCATAGGCGGCGCCGGGCGGGTAAACCGGCCAATGCGGCGGTCCCAATCGCTGTACCCGGCCGCCCTCCTGATCCACCAGAACCGGAGCGTCCCAACCGACGATATCGCGGAAATGAGCGGTCAGCGCTTTGACTTGAGCCGGGTTGTCGATGTTGCGCTTGAACAGGATCAATCCCCACGGGCTGGCCTCCCGGAAGAATTCGATCTCATCGGCGCCGATCGCCGTGCCGGCCAGGCCGGAAATGAATGCGCGCGCGGTCATCGGCGCGGCTTAGCCGCTGCGGGACTCAGGGGTCAAGCAACCACCTGGCTCTTCGTCCGGCAGACGGCCGCTATCCAATGGAGATTTAGTTCCGTGCGACGACGCACTGGCCGCCGGCCGCCTTCAGGCTCGAGCAGAATTCGTTGGCCGCACTCTGGCTCGAGAACGGGATCTGAGCCCGGTAATAAGTTCCGCGATCGCCCAGATCGGCCCGCCGGATCAGAGGCTGACGATTGCCCAGGACGGAGGGGAATTGCTGCTGCAGCGACTTGAAGGAAGCCTGCGCATCGGCCTCACTGCGCTGGGACGTCACCTGCACGGCAAAAGGACCGCTAGCCGGCGCGCTGGCCGGACTGCCCGGCAAGGGCGTCGGGAACGGCGATCCGCCGCTGGCTCCAGTATCGCGCGGGGTCAGGGCCGCATGGGCCTCCCGCGCGCCCGGGCGCTGCGGCGACACCGAACCCGTGGGGGCGAGCGCCATCGGCGCCTGATCCGCGGTATCCTGCTGAGCCGCCGGGCTGGCGCTACGGGTGTTGCGCTGCGCGGGCGCTTCGCTGCCCTGCTGCGGCTTGATCGGCACCGTACGGATCCGCTTGGGCTCGGCGCCGGAGGGCGCGGTACCGCCGGTCGGCGCCACATTCGCACTCGCCGGCGGGAAAGCCTGCGGGTTCTGACCGGCCAGGAACGGGGAGATGACACGGGGCTGTCCGGGCGCGGCCTGCTGCACCGGCTCTTCCTGACGCGGAACGATCTTTTCGGTCTTCACCCCGATCCGGTCCTGGATCGGCTTGTTGTTCGGATCGGTCGCCGGAACCACTTTCGAGGGCCGGACATCGGCCTTGATCACCGGCGGCGGAGCCACATTGCCCGCCCCGCTGAACACCGCCCGATAGCCAAAGGCGGCGGCAGTTCCGACCACCGCGAGCGCCAGGACGGCAAGAACGGTGACCATCCCGCCGTGACGCTTCGCCCGCGAATAACCGCTACCGGCTTCCGCCATGGCAGCGGGCGGAGGCGGCGCACCGAAATGGGCGTTGGCATAGGGCTGGCCGTGGGGCAGCCCGCCAGCCCGATCGGCGTAAGCCGGATAGCCCTGATCGGCGGCGAATGGCGCATATCCATCCGGAGCCGTTGGATAGGACGGTGCATGACCCTGCGCACCGAAATGCGGATCGGGATAACGCGGATCGGCATAGCTGTGCCCGGCCCCGTTGCCGTAACGCGCATCGCCATAGTCCTGATCGGAATAGCCCTGATCGGCGCCATAGGACTGATCGACATAGCGCGGCGCGGCGTAGCGCGGGTCGTCATAACCCGGTTCGGCATAGCGAGGATCGGCCGCGTAGGGCTGATCGCCGTAGCGCGGATCGTCGTACTGACCCGGATAGGCCGTCGTCGCCTGACGCGGATCGGCATAGGATGCGGGATCGAGGTCGGGCGAATAAGGTTGATCGGACGGATAGGCCTGATCCGAAGGATAGGCCTCGGCCGACGGTTGCGCCTGTTGCGCACCGGTAGCGCGACGCGGATCGTAACGGCTGTCGCCATAGACCACGGCTGTCCCGCCCTGATCCGCCGCATAGGACGGACGCCAGTGCGGAGCACGCTGGTTCGGCTGATGCTCATACGGGTCCGGCGCGGCGAAATCCTGATCGGAGACTGGCCGTCCGACCTGGGGCGCAGGAGCGCGTGTCTGCTGTTGATAGGGGTCCGACTCGTTCTGCTGACCGATCAGCCGTGCGAGTTCGGCGAGCGGATCGCCTGCCGGCTGATCCGATGACGGCCTCGGCCGTCGGAATGTTTCGTTGTCGCGATAACCGCGCGTACGATCGTTATCCGCCATTCTGCGACCTTCTTCGACCGGGCCGGTTCGATGCAGCCGTCCCTCCAGCTGCATCCACTTCGACGTTACACAGCGGCACGCCCCAGGAGGCACTCAATCAAAAAGCGATTGCCCCACAAGAACCCGCCGCAACACGCGACCTCACCGCATCTCCTCCGGCGCCCCCACGCCAAGCAGTCCGAGACCCG
>CAZXJZ010000265.1:0-6242 GCA_964641065.1 uncultured Hyphomicrobiales bacterium
CGACGAGCGCGAGCAGACGCTGAACCAGCTCCTCGTCGAGATGGACGGCTTCGAGAGCAACGACGGCGTCATCATGATCGCCGCCACGAACCGCCCCGACGTGCTGGATCCCGCACTGCTGCGTCCGGGCCTCTTCGACCGTCAGGTCATCGTGCCGAACCCGGATGTGGTCGGCCGCGAGCAGATCCTGAAGGTGCATGTCCGCAAGGTGCCGCTGGCGCCAGACGTCAACCTGAAGACCATCGCACGCGGCACGCCCGGATTCTCCGGCGCCGACCTCATGAACCTCGTCAACGAAGCGGCGCTTATGGCGGCCCGGCGCAACAAGCGCATGGTCACCCAGCACGAATTCGAGGACGCCAAGGACAAGGTGATGATGGGCGCCGAGCGCAAGTCGCTCGTCATGACCGAAGAAGAAAAGATGCTGACCGCCTATCACGAAGGCGGCCATGCGATCGTCGCGCTCAACGTCAAGGCCACCGATCCGGTGCACAAGGCCACCATTATCCCGCGCGGCCGTGCGCTGGGCATGGTCATGCAATTGCCGGAACGCGACAAGCTGTCGATGAGCTTCGAACAGATGACCTCGCGGCTCGCCATCATGATGGGCGGCCGCATCGCCGAGGAAATGATCTTCGGTCACGACAAGGTCACGTCGGGTGCGCAGTCCGACATCGAGCAGGCGACCCGGCTTGCGCGCATGATGGTGACGCGCTGGGGCTTCTCGAAAGAGCTGGGCACCGTCGCCTATGGCGAAAACCAGGAAGAGGTGTTCCTCGGCCACTCGGTGTCGCGCCAGCAGAATATCTCCGAGGAGACCGCGAGGAAGATCGACATCGAGGTGCGGCGTCTGGTCGAGGAAGGCCTCAACGAGGCGCGTCAGATATTGACTGACCGGCGCGAGGAACTCGAAATCC
Organism: uncultured Hyphomicrobiales bacterium; assembly: GCA_964641065.1. Taxonomy (GTDB): domain Bacteria; phylum Pseudomonadota; class Alphaproteobacteria; order Rhizobiales; family Xanthobacteraceae; genus Pseudorhodoplanes. The sequence continues at coordinate 918 of CAZXJZ010000265.1, forward strand.
TGGCAAAGGGCCTGCTCGAATACGAGACGCTCTCGGGCGACGAAATCAAGGATCTGATCGCCGGCAAGCCGCCGGTGCGTGAGGGCTTCACCGAGCCGACGCAACCGCGCGCGTCGGCGGTGCCGCCGGCCGGCAAGACCCGTCCGCGGCCCGAGCCGCCGACCGGGGATATCGCGCCTCAGCCGCAGGGTTGATCCGGCCTGACATGAAAACGCCCGCCGCTCGGCGGGCGTTTTTTATTACGCCGGGCGTGACATCGCGTTGAGGTTTCACCGCCTTGCGCAATGTCGCGCTATAAGTGCGCATGCCCCTGCAGTCTCGCGTCACGCCTTCAGGTGAACTTGTCGCCGACCGCGCGCGCGGTTTGTTCATGGGCAATCGCGGCGGACACATCCACCGCGATGACCGCACGCTCGGCAATCGTCGTTATGCGTCGAAGCAATGGATCTGCTGTCGGCTCGATTTCAAAGGCCGCCAGCGCAGCGTCTGGGGCGGTGGCTATACTGAATTGTTCTTTCTCGATGAGGTGACCGCGCTGGCGGCCGGTCATCGCCCCTGTTTCGAATGCCGGCGCGCTCCTGCGCTGGCCTTCGCCGGAGCGTGGCAGCGCGCCGTCGGATATCGTCCGTCGGCCCCGGCGATGGATCACATCCTTCATGCCGAACGCCTCATCGGCCGGGAAAAACGCACGCACCGTCGCAACATCGACGATCTTCCCGATGCGACGATGATCGTGCTCGAAGGCGCTGCTTTCGCCGTGCGCGGCGACGCCATCCTGAGATGGTCGCCAGCGGGCTACACCGAACGATGCGTGCGTCCGGTGTCGACGATTGTCGACGTGTTGACGCCTCCGTCGATCGTGACGGTGCTGGCCGCAGGCTATGCCCCGCACTGGCATCCTGGTGCCGCCGGTTGAGAGCCGGAACCGGTCGCTCATGTGCAGCCGCTTGCGGAAACACCCCCGGGTCCGCTAAAAGACCCCTGCAAAAGTTAGCGGTTAACACCACATTAACTGCGGCGCTGCACTCTAACGGTCTGTTTTTCGAGGGTTTTTCGGCATGTCCGCGCAGGACTTCCATCGCGCGACGAAACGGGGGGCGGTCGACGCCCGGCCCGGTGCTGCCCTCATTCTCGGCGGTCTCCTGCTCCTTACGCGCCCCTGAGGGCCGGCTGGGCTTTGCTGCCTGGGCGCTCAGGGGTTCGCGAGACGGAAAGCCCTGAAATCGCGCCCTTCAAAGTGGCGCAGGACGAGACAAGGATCACACTCCCATGACTACGGCGCAGACCACGGCCACGACCGCCGACACCCAGCGCTCCGACACGGACCGCGTCGTCATTTTCGACACCACCCTGCGCGATGGGGAGCAATGCCCGGGCGCAACCATGACCCATGATGAAAAGCTCGAAGTCGCCGAGCTGCTGGACGAGATGGGCGTCGACGTCATCGAGGCCGGCTTCCCGATCGCCTCGGAAGGCGATTTCGCCGCCGTGCAGGAGATTGCCCGGCGCTCCAAGAACGCGGTGATCTGCGGTCTCTCTCGCGCGGCGCCGAAGGACATCGACCGCTGCGCGGAAGCGATCCGCCCGGCGGCGCGCAAGAGGATCCACACCTTCCTGTCGACCTCGCCGGTCCACATGAAGTGGAAGCTGCAGAAGGAGCCGCACGAAGTCTACGAGATGGTGATCGGCCAGGTGACGCGGGCGCGCAGCCATACCGACGACGTCGAATGGTCGGCAGAGGACGGCACCCGCACCGAGCACGATTTCCTGTGCCGCTGCGTCGAGGCCGCGATCAATGCCGGCGCCACCACGATCAATATTCCCGACACGGTGGGCTACACCACGCCGGAGGAATACGCGGCGCTGTTCCGGATGGTGCGCGAGCGGGTGCCCAATTCTGACCGCGCGGTGTTCTCGGTGCATTGCCATGACGATCTCGGCATGGCGGTGGCGAATTCGCTGGCCGGCGTGACCGGCGGTGCACGCCAGATCGAATGCACGATCAATGGCATCGGCGAACGCGCCGGCAATGCCGCGCTGGAAGAAGTCGTGATGGCGATCAAGACCCGCAACGACGTGCTGCCGTTCTGGACCGGCATCGATGCCACCATGCTGACGCGTGCGTCGAAGCTGGTGTCGGCCGCGACCTCGTTTCCGGTACAATACAACAAGGCCATCGTCGGACGGAATGCATTCGCGCATGAGAGCGGCATCCATCAGGACGGCATGCTGAAGAATACCCAGACCTACGAGATCATGCTGCCGGAAAGCGTCGGCGTGAAGCAGACCTCGCTGGTCATGGGCAAGCATTCCGGCCGTCATGCCTTCGTGCACAAGCTGGAAGAACTGGGCTACAAACTCGCCGCCAATCAGCTGGAAGATGCCTTCGTGCGGTTCAAGGCGCTGGCCGACCGCAAGAAGCACATCTACGACGAGGACATCGAGGCGCTGGTCGACGAGGAGATCGCGCACGAGCACGACCGCATCACGCTGACCTCGCTGACGGTGATCGCGGGCACCCGCGGGCCGCAATCGGCGACGCTGGAGCTCGATATCGACGGCCGCCAGCAGACGGTGCAGTCGACCGGGAACGGTCCGGTGGATGCGATCTTCAACGCCATCAAGGCGCTGGTGCCGCATGAGGCCGTGCTGGAATTGTATCAGGTGCACGCGGTGACCGAGGGCACCGATGCGCAGGCGGAAGTCTCCGTGCGCCTCGCGCAGGGCGATTATTCGGTCACCTCGCGCGGGGCCGATCCGGATACGCTGGTGGCGTCGGCAAAGGCCTATCTGGGCGCGCTCAACAAGCTGATCAGCCGGCAGACACGACACGCCGACGGAGGCCGCCGGCGGATCCATTCCACGGACGTGGGATAGTCCTTGCGTCGTGCTTTCCTTCCCCGAAGGGGGAGGGAAAGCACGGCGATCTGCGGGCGCCGCAATGCCTCATTCCGGCCCCATTAAGTGTCGGATTTTGAAAGATTTATTGATCTTGCGTTAACCGGTTCCGTGTTGTCGGAACGGCCCGCCTGCGCTACCCCGCATTGCAGCAATCACAGACATCGCGGGGTTCTCAATGTGGAAGGCGTTTGTCGCCGGTCTATTCGTGCTGGCTTTTTCCGGGTCCATCGCAACCTCCGTCCCGGCCTCTGCCGACCCGGGCCGGCTCGAGGCCGGTATCGCCCGCTTCAAGGCCGCGCTGCGCCTGACGCCCGCGCAGGAGCGGCATTGGCCGCGGGTTGAAGCGGCTCTTCGTTCCCTGGCGAGTGAAGGCGAGCGTCAGCAGGTGGCGGACGCTTCCGGAAATTCCGGCTTCTTCGGGCGCGTGGGAACGCGCGCGACCGAAATGGCGATGAGCGCGTCGTCCATGCGCCGGCTGGTGTCCGCGGCACGGCCACTCGTCAACTCGCTCGATCAGGAACAAAAGCGCGAAGCGGTCACGCTCGCGCGGGCAATGGGCTTCGGAAGCCTGGCCGCGCGTCTCCAATAGCCGCGTCGGGCAGCATCGCGATATCTGAAGGGCCGCTCCCTGGAGCGGCCCTTCGTCTTGTGCCTGTCAACCCATATCGCGCTTTGCCTCGGCGACCAGCGCGGACAGATCGCCGCTCGCGTCGGCGACTTCCGAATTCTCGTCCAGCGACGCCGGCGGCGCGATCAGCCGGTGCCGCCAGATGCCGACGATGGTCATGATCGCTGCCAACGGCGCCACCGCCATCGCCCAGCCATCGCTTGGATAGAACAGCACGAACAGCGACAATGCTCCCGTCAGCAGCCGCAATCCGGTATCGGCGGACCGGTTCGTCAGGAAGCGACCGAACATCGCAAAGGCGAAGCCGCAGGTGCCGATCATGACCAGCACCGTATCGGAGAATTGCAGCCAGCCGGTCGTCACCACCATGTTCGAGCGGGTGAAGATCGCAAACGTCATCAGCGTGATTGGCAGGCAGATCTTCAGCGCCTCCCACATCGTTCTCATGAACGATGCCTCCGCGATGCGGGCCGATATCGCCGCCGTCAGCGATGTCGGCGGTGACAACTCGCCCCAGACCGAAATCAGGAACACAAAGAAATGCGCAACCCACGGGTTGACGCCGAGAGCGACCAGCGGCTGCACGATGATGACGGCGCCGATGATGTAGGTTGCGGTCGGCGGCAATCCGGCGCCGACCAGCCAGCCGAAGACATAGGCCATCGCGATCATGGCCAGGATATTCCATGAGCCGAGATCGAGTAGCGTGGCGCCCATCCGGTTGATGAATCCGGTGACCGTGAACAGGCCTATCATGATGCCGAGCGTCGCCAGCAGCAGCGTCAGGTAAGACGTCATGTCGCCATGGGTCTCGATGCTAAGCCTGATATTGCCGAGCAAGGTCTCCTCGGCGACCTGCGGATCCTTCAGGACATGCTTGAAATAAAGGAAGTTCGCCATCAGGACGAAAAACATGAAGCCTGCGGTATAGAGCGCGGCGAGCAACTCGCCGGTGCCGACATATCCCATCAGAAAGATGAGAAAGAGCACCGAAACGAAGAAGATCGAGGTCTCCACCTGGTCGTAGGTCACAACCGGCGGAGAAGCGATCTCGTCGCGGGGCAGGAGCCGCACGCACAGAAGATACACCGCAAGCGCCAGCGAAACATAATAGACGGCTGCCAGCGCGAAGCCGCGGGCGACGACGTCCCAATACGGTACGCCGAGAAATTCCGACATCAGGAACGCGCCGATACCCATCAGCGGCGGCATCAACAGACCGCCCATTGATGCCGCAGTCTCCACCGCGGCGGCAAAGGTCGCCGGAACGCCGTAGCGTTTCATTAGCGGGATGGTGATGCTTCCCACCACGACCGCGTTTGCGGACCCGCTGCCGCTGATCGTGCCGACGGCGAGCGAGCCGAGCACCGCCGTCTGCGGCACCATCTGCCGTGACCGTCCGGCGAGCCTCCGCATCACGTTGATCATGGCACTCTGGGCGCCGAATCCGCGCGCGGCCGCAGCCAGCAGCAGGAAGGCGGCGATCACCGTCAACGCAATCTGTCCATAGATCCCGTAGATGCCGGTCGACATCTCGACGGTGCTGGACGTCACGACACGATGGAAGGTTGTGCCGGGGTGCCAGAAAAAGTCGAACGGGCTGAGATAGCCGTACAGCGTGTAGAAGACGAGGATGAGGTTGATCCAGAACAGAGCCGGATGCGCCAGCCGCGATAGCTCCATCACCAGCAGAAACATCAGCAGGCCACAGATGAAGTCCTCGCGCGTGTACGAACCCTGGCGGTAGATCGCGATCTCCTCGAACTCCCACCAGAAATGCCAGAACGCATAGAGCG
>CAZXJZ010000266.1:0-6238 GCA_964641065.1 uncultured Hyphomicrobiales bacterium
GGTGACACCGTGCTGCTCGGCGATGCCGACGTCGAATGTCCGCTTCGGGAAGGACTTCTCGAATATGTCGATGCCCGTGCCCGAGGGCATGGCCGCTGTAATGGCGACGACCCGGTCGTCTTTCGTCGCTTCCTTGACCAGGCTTTCGCCGAATACCTTCGTATACGACGGCGCATTGGCCTTCGCCTTCGACTGGCGTCCGGTCACGACGTCGAACTTGACCACGCCGTGATATTTGTCGGCAGCGGCTTCGGCGGGCGCGTAGCCCTTGCCCTTCTGCGTGACCACGTGAACGAGGATCGGTCCGAACGTGGCGTCGCGCACATTGCGCAGCACCGGGAGGAGATGATCGAGATTGTGCCCGTCGATCGGCCCCACATAGTAGAAGCCGAGTTCTTCGAACAGCGTCCCGCCCGTTACCATTCCCCGCGCATATTCCTCCGCACGGGCCGCCTGATCGTGCATGAAGCGCGGCAGATGCCGGGCAAACTGCTTGCCGATTTCACGCAGGGACAGATAGGTCCGGCCCGAGATCAGGCGGGCGAGATAAGCCGACATCGCCCCGACCGGCGGCGCGATCGACATCTCGTTGTCGTTCAGGATTACGATGAGGCGCGAGTCCATGGCGCCGGCATTGTTCATGGCCTCATAAGCCATCCCGGCGGACATCGCCCCGTCGCCGATCACCGCCACAACATTATGCTTCGAACCCGCAAGATCGCGAGCCACCGCCATTCCCAACCCGGCGGAAATTGAAGTAGAAGAATGCGCCGCGCCGAAACAGTCGTATTCGCTCTCGGCGCGTTTGGTGAAACCCGAAAGACCGCCGCCCTGCCGCAAGGTGCGAATTCGGTCGCGCCGCCCGGTGAGGATTTTGTGAGGATAAGCCTGATGCCCGACGTCCCAGATCAACCGGTCGCGCGGGGTGTCGAAAACCGCATGCAGCGCCACGGTCAGTTCGACGACGCCCAAACCGGCGCCAAGATGACCGCCGGTCACGGCGACGGCGTTGATGGTCTCGGTCCGGAGCTCGTCCGCAACCTGTCGCAGCTGGTCGTCGGGCAATTTCCGCAGATCGTCAGGGGTCGCGAATGCGTCCAGCAGTGGGGTCGCAGAAGCAGAAGCCATTATTGGAACACCTTCGGTCGCTTGCATGGGGGGATAACGCAATAGAGGACGCTTGGCTGCAGCTCGGTGAACCAAACCGGTGAATCACCGATGAACCAAAAGCAAAAAGCATACCCATCAATCACTTGGAGCCAAACTGTGGCATTGGCAACCCAAACCGGCATTAAAGCTTTCTTTTCTGAGCATTTTGCCTAGCAAATGGCTGATTAGACACTGTGAATAGGAATAAAGCCCCCTCCCTGATGGCCCGATTGACGATGAAGTCAGTCGCAATCAGCATCCGCGCGCCCTGGATCACGATTCTTGTCTTCGCGTTACTGACGCTGGGATCAGCGGTCTATACGGCCCGAAATTTCAATATCAACACCGATATCAGCAACCTGATCTCGCCTCACATCGACTGGCGACAGCGCGAAATCGCGCTGGAAAAGGCCTTTCCTGCACGGGTTCATACCATCCTGGCGGTGGTTAATGCGCCGACCCCCGAGCTGGCCGCGCTTGCCGCCGACCGGCTGACCGACCGATTGAAGGACAATCCCGCCCTTTTCCCGGAGGTCCGCCGTCCCGATGGCGGCGCGTTCTTCGAAAAAAATGCGCTTCTTTTCCTGCCGGTCGAGCAGCTCGGACAGACGCTCGGGCAACTACAGCAAGTCGCCCCGTTCGTGTCGATGCTGGCCCGCGATCCAAACTGGCGCGGATTGTCGCAGGCGACCCAGGCGGCGATGATCGGCGTGCAAGGGGGCCGATTGCCCCTCGATTCGCTGGCCCCGATTTTCGACCGGTTTTCGCAAACCTTCGAGGACGCCCTTGCCGGGCGGCCGGCGACATTCTCCTGGCAGGAGATGCTCACCAACGAAAAGTCGAAACCGGGCGATCTGCGCAAATTCGTCGATATCCTCCCGAAGCTTGACTACAGCGCGCTCGAGCCCGGCAAACAGGCCACCGATGCGGTCCGTCAGGCCGCGGCCGAGGCCAAGCTGAGCGCGGATTACCAGGCCCGCGTTCGGCTGACCGGCTCGGTTCCGATCGCCGACGAGGAGTTTGCCACCGTCAAGGAGGGCATGGTCCTTCACGGCATAGGTACCGTCGTCGTGGTGATGTTCATTCTCTGGCTCGCTCTCAAGTCGGGCCGCATCATCCTTGCGGTCTTCCTCTCGCTGGCGGGCGGTCTCGCCATCACGGCGGCCCTTGGCTTCCTGATGGTCGGCTCGCTGAACATGATTTCGGTCGCGTTCTTCGTACTGTTCGTCGGCCTCGGCGTCGATTTCTGCATCCAGTACAGCGTGCGCTACCGCAACGAGCGCTATCACAAGGATGAACTGAACGCGGCTCTGGTCGATGCCGGGCGCGATATCGGCGCTCCGCTCGCGCTCGCCGCGGCGGCAACCGCGGCCGGCTTCCTGGCTTTCCTGCCGACGAATTATCAGGGCGTGTCGGAGCTCGGGCTCATTGCCGGCGTCGGAATGTTCGTCGCGTTCTTCATGAGCCTCACGGTGCTGCCCGCATTGCTCGCGGTGCTCGACCCTCCCGGCGAGAAGGAGCCGCTTGGTTTCGCGAGCTTCGCCGTGGCGGACAATTTCGTCGAGCGAAACCGGAAATGGGTCGTCGGGGTGACGCTCGGAATAGCCATCATCGGGCTGCCGCTGCTGTACTTCCTGCGCTTCGATTTCAACCCGATCAATCTGCGCAGTTCATCGGTGGAATCGATCGCGACCTATCTGGATCTGCGCCAGGACCCCAACACAGGCGCGAGCGCGATCAACGTCCTGACCGGTTCGGCGAAGGACGCCGGGATCGCCGCGTCAAAGCTGGCGAAGCTGCCCGAGGTCGAGCGGGTGATGTCGATCGCAAGCTTCGTTCCAGACGATCAGGAGGCGAAGCTCGCACTGATCAAGCAGGCCGCGGAAAGGCTGTCTCCGGCGCTGGACGCCGCGGCCGGTACGGCCCCGGATGCGCGTGAGGCCGTGGAAATTCTGCGACAGACCGCAGCCATGCTGGACACCGCAGCACAGCAGCCGGGCGCCGGCGGGACGGCCGCCAAGCGGCTCGCCGGATTGCTACTCAAGCTGGCCGCCGCGCCGGACGCGGTGCGCCATGCGGCCGAACAGGCCGTCATTGTGCCGCTGAATTTCAAGCTGGCGCAGATGAAGATGTTCCTCCAGGCCAGTCCCGTTACCGTCGAGAACTTGCCTGCGGAACTGAAAGACGGGTGGATCGCTTCGGACGGCCGCTATCGGGTCGAGGTGTTCCCCAAGGGCGACCCGAACGACAACGAAACCTTGCGCAACTTCGCCCGCAAGGTCCTCGAGGTCGAGCCGAATGCGATCGGCGGTCCGATCTCGATCCTGAAATCCGGCGACACGATCGTGGTCGCCTTCATTCAGGCCGGCCTGCTCGCCCTGGTGACGATCTGTCTCCTGCTCTGGATTGCGCTTCGCCGCGTTAACGACGTGATGCTGACGGTCGTGCCGCTACTGCTCGCGGGCGTGATCACCATGGAGATCTGCGTCCTGATCGACCTGCCGCTGAACTTTGCGAATATCATCGCCCTGCCGCTGCTGCTCGGCATGGGGGTCGCGTTCAAGATCTATTACATCATGGCATGGCGCGAGGGGCAGACGAACCTGCTGCAGTCCAGTCTCACCCGCGCGGTGATCTTCAGCTCGCTGACCACCGCGACCGCATTCGGCAGCCTGTGGATGTCGAGCCACCCGGGCACCTCAAGCCTGGGCAAGCTGCTGGCCTTGTCGCTGGTGACGACGATGTGCGCGGCGGTGCTGTTCCAGCCGGCCCTAATGGGTCGTCCCAGGGACGCCGTCGATCCGGGAACAGACGCTGGCGGTAAGGCCTGAGTCTGCGCCCGCCGGATCCTTGGCCTTCGCCTTGCTCTTCGGCTTGGCCTTGGCCGGGGCCGGTTCCTGAACGGGCTCGGTCGAGCGCGCCCAGGTTTCGCCGCCGCAGAACAGGCCGCCCATGACGCAGCCCCGAACCTTCAGCGCGTTCTCCGATTCGAGGCTGACGCTGGCCTGATACATCTTGCCGTTTTGGGCGTTGTAGATCTGGCCGGCCCATTTGTCGCCGCCCGCCGGTTTCATGTCGATCAGGATCGGCAGGCCGAGGGTGTCGCGGGACCGCTTGGCGGGATCGGGATTGGAGCTGTCCTTGCCGCCGGGGTTCTTTTCCCAGCTAATGACGCCCCAGAGCGAACCGCTGCAAAACGCAACGCGGATGCGCGCTTCTCCATTCTCCACCAGCCAGTCCCCGGAGGGGTCGGCGGCCGAAACAGGTGCGACGGACAGACCCATCAGCACCGCAAGCAAAGCCATTCTTTTCATGCTATCTCACCTCGACGGCAAACGTGCGAATCCTGCTGCCTTCGAAACGTCGCAACCGGACCATAGCAACTCGATCTATGCTCGAACCAAAAAACTACGACATTGCGGCCATTTTTGAGGCGCGCGAAGCTGGCCGCTTCGATTTACATGGCCGCCACCTGAATGAGCAAATGGTCCGGGTACTCCGGACCATCGGCTACGATGTGGGGTTCCGGCGCGGCACCGGCCAGTATCTCTACGACCGGACCGATACCCGCTATCTCGATCTGCTCAGCGGCTTCGGCGTGTTCGGCATCGGCCGGAACCATCCGGCGTTGCGGACCGCGCTGGAAAGCGTGCTGGATGCGGACCTGCCCAACCTCGTGCAGATGGATGTTCCGGCGCTTGCCGGCGTTCTGGCCGAGCGACTGCTGGCAAAGGCGCCCTATCTGGACAAGGTCTTTTTCGCCAATTCGGGCGCCGAGACGGTCGAAGCCGCGATCAAGTTCGCGCGCGCGGCGACCAAGCGCTCGAAGATCCTGTCCTGCGATCACGCGTTTCACGGCCTCACCTTCGGCGCCCTGTCGCTCAACGGCGACGACATCTTCAAGAAGGGCTTCGAGCCTCTGCTCGGCGATTGTGCGACCGTTCCCTTCAACGACCTCACCGCGCTCGAGACCGCGTTGCGGCGGCGCGACGTCGCGGCCTTCATCGTCGAACCGATCCAGGGCAAGGGCGTGCACATGCCCTCGCCCGACTATCTGCAATCGGCCGCCGATTTGTGCCGGCGCTATGGCGCCCTGTTCATCGCCGATGAAATCCAGTGCGGTCTCGGACGCACCGGCAAGTTCTTCGCCGTCGAGCATTGGGGCGTGCAGCCGGACATGATCCTGGTGGCCAAGGCGTTGTCCGGCGGACACGTGCCGGTCGGCGCGCTGCTGACCAGGAAGGACATCTTCGACCGCCTGTTCAACCGCATGGATCGCGCGGTGGTGCATGGATCGACCTTCGCAAAGAACGATCTGGCCATGGCGGCCGGCATCGCCACGCTGTCGGTCATCGATTCCGAACACATGGTGGAAAACGCCGCGCGCACCGGCGAGCGCCTGCTCGCATCTTTCCGCGCCATGACCGGCCGTCACGAGATGCTGCGCGAGGCGCGCGGTCTCGGCCTGATGATCGGCATCGAATTCGGCGCACCGAGTTCGCTGAAGCTGCGCGCGTCCTGGTCGATGATCGAGGCCGCAAACAAAGGCTTGTTCTGCCAGCTCATCACCATTCCGCTGTTCAAGGACCACAAGCTCCTGACCCAGGTCGCGGGCCATGGCAGTCACACCATCAAGATGCTGCCGCCCTACGTGATCACGGATGACGACTGCACCTGGATCGAAAACGCCTTCGACCAGGTGATCGGCGACAGCCATCGCGTGCCCGGCGCGATCTGGTCGCTCGGCAAGACGCTGATCGAAAACGCAATGGCGGCAAAGCGGGCGTCGTGAAGCGCGCACAATAGCCGCGCGCGCCGCCTCTCGTCCGGTTTCGTCATTTCAAACAGCCACGACTCATCGTTGCCGCGATGCGTTGCCGCATCCGGGATATGCTTCATTCGAGGCGCAAACCGGAAACATCCGATTTGCGCGTGAGGGGCGGACGGCGCGCCGACAGACGCAGGGCCGTTCCTGAATGCTGCGAGGCTCTCACCGCGCAGCCGCCTCTCGGCGCACCGTCAAGCGGCGTTCTCATCCCGGCGCCGGGCCGCGCTTTGCCTCCATGCGCCTTGATCTGCGCATGGCGTC